>CAJXLM010000010.1 GCA_913056175.1 uncultured Opitutia bacterium
CGCCGTCACCGCGCCCGCTGGGCCGGCGCACCGCGGGCGGTCCCCGTCGAGGAGGTCGACATCCCCCTCTGGGGTGCGCAGCCTTGGCGACGGACCATGCTCAAGTAAGGTCTTCGGGGTCCCAAGAAGTCCCGGGGGTTTCGGGGTGTCTTGGGGCATCCGGGGCGTTATGGGTTCGCGGACATGGGAGCGCCTGTGGCGCTGCAGGGGAGTGGGCAGAGCCCAGGGCAGGGGAGCGGGCGGGGGCCCGCGGCAGGGGATGGGCTCGGGTTTTTTTCGGGGAATTCAACCCTTGCTGTGCCTTTCGGCGCTTTCCTGCTCTCCGCCATCGGGTCGGCCACCGATTGAAGCTGGCCACGGGCAATCCGTTCCTTTTCTTTCGTCCTGGCGTATCGTTCCTTTTCTAAAAGCTCTGGCAGGTTTGGTTCCCCGCCTCGATACGCCGCCTTTTCTCACCGCGTCACTTAGCTCCCGGCATCGCTTCTTTCTTGCTGGGCATGCGGCCTGTTTATGCTGCGCCCTGCGGTTCTCCCAGGATGTGCCTTCGGCTTATCGATGCCGCACTTTCTGCGTTTCCCTGCGCTTCGGTTCGGGGGGTGGCGCGGGGAGGCGTGGGCTTCCGCGGAGTCTCTGGGGTCGGTGCATCGCGGGCTGGCGGGTATGGGATCGCTTGCGGCGTCGCAGGGGAGCGGGTTACGGCCCCCGGCAGGGGGTAGGTTCGGGGTTGTCCGGGGAATTGGGTCCATGCTGCGCCTTTGAGCGCCCCCCTGCCCCGTCGCTGGCCCGTCGTTGGCGCTTCGCCGCGTCTCGGCTCGAGGCGAGGGTGGGAGTGGGTTGGGCAACTTGGCCGAGTTCTGGGCAGGTGGGGGCGAATTGTCCTTTCGGGGGGTGGGATTGGAGCGGGAAAGAGGGGGAGCGCGCGGGGCCCGTGAGAGGTTGCGCTGGGGACACGGTTTCCGTCGGTCGGACCGAGTTCGGTTCTTTCGAAGCCGGTCCCCTCGCGGTCGGGAGCTGTCCGGGCAAGGCAGGGCCGGCGCGAATCTCCGTCGACCGCTTTTTGTCTCCCATCGCCCCTCCGGCCCCTCGATCGTCGACGCGCTTTCCGGGGGCGGTCGGACGATCGCGAGGATCATTTTTTGGCCGGACGGGTTCCCGCTACGACCCGGGACATTCCCACCAACTCTTCCCTCCGATCCCAGCGACCCCCGATGGCCTCCGCCGGCGGCCTGTCTCCGCCGCTGGCCGCCTCAGGGCTGGCAGAGGATCGGGATCCGGCAGCGGCGGATGAGCTCGGAGGTGGTGCTGCCGATAAGGAAGCGGCGGAGGCGACCGTGCCCGTAGGCGCCAATGGCGAGAAGACCGATGGCTTCCCGCTCCACGTAGTCGGCGATGACATCCTCGGCGAGACCCGCGAGCATCTGCGGGCGCACGGAGAAGCCCGCCGCCTGGAGGCGCTCCTCGGCGGAACGGAGTCGTTCCACCGCCCGCTCGTCCCCGTCCCGCTCCTCGCTGACGAGGAGGAGGTGGAGGGGGAGGTCGTGCAGCCAGGTGGCCTCCTCCAGCCAGGCGAGAAGCTTTTCCCCGGTCGCGCTCCCGTCGTAGGCGACGGCGAGATTGCCCGGGGCGGAGAACTTCCGGTTCGTGACCAGGCAGGGCTTGTCCACCGAACGGATCACCCGCTCGAGGGTCGACCCGAGATGTTCGATGGCGTGCTCCGCCGACTCGCCGCGCTTGCCGAGGACGACGAGATCCCGCGGACCGGCCGCCTCCACAATGGTGTCCACGAGGAAACCGGTTCGCGTCTCGAATTCATAGGACTCCTCCCGGCCGTCCTCGGAAAGCGCTTGGCGGTCGCTCTCCTCGATGAGGCGGGCCTTCTCCTTCTCCGACTCCTGCAGGGTGCGGATCAGGTTCTGGTAGGGCTGCACGCCGATGCTCCCGCTCAGGTCCATGACCGCCGGCATCTCGAACCGGCGCAGGTCGGAGACGTAGAGGGCGTGGATCCGGGCGCTTGCCCGGCCGGCCGCCCAGGAAGCGTAGGAGCGGGCCTGGGCGGCGTAGCTGGAGCCGTCCGTGCAGTAGAGGAGTTCCCTCATGCAGTGAGTTGGTAGCCGTCGGGCACCGTGCAGTTCTTCGGGACGAGGAGGACCCCGTCGCGGATGTAGAGGCCATCCCGGGAGTACTCCTCCGGGAGTCCCGTGGGATCGAGAACGACGTCCGCCCCGATGCGGGCGTTCTTGTCGATGATGGCGTGGCGCACCCGCGTGCGCGGGCCCACTCCGAGGGGAATCCGGTCGTCGCGGTCTCCTTGCTCGGGGTTCAGCTCGAAGAAGTCCGAGCCCATCATGACGACTTCCTCGAATTCACACCCCTCGCGGAGGATGGAGCGCACCCCGATGACGGACCGGCGCACCCGGCACTCCGAGAGGATGCAGCCGTCCGCGAGCACGGTTTTCTCGAGGGTCGCCCCGTTCACCTTTGCGGCCGGCAAGTAGCGCGCCCGGGAGTAGACCCGGTTGCTCTCGTCGAAGAAGTTAAAGGGGGGCACGCGGTCGGTGAGCTGCAGGTTCGCCTCGAAGAAGGCGTCGATGGTGCCGATGTCTTCCCAGTAGCCGGTGAAGGGGTGGGCCTGGAGCAGGCCCTTCCCGAGCAGGCTGGGAATCAGTTCCTTCCCGAAGTCCGCATGGGGGGAGGCGAGCGCTTCCCGGAGGATCCTGCCGTTGAAGAGGTAGAGTCCCATGGAAGCCAGGCAGATGTCGCCGTCCGCCCCGGGTGCGAACTGGTCGCGCAAGTGGGGGGCCACGGTCAGGCCGGCGATCACCTCGGGGTCGGTGGGCTTTTCCACGAACTCCTCGATCCGCAGGCCCTCGTCCACCCGCATGAGACCGAGGCCAAACGCCTTCTCCGGGGGCACGGTGGTTGCCGCCACGGTGACGGCCGCCCCGCTCTCCACGTGGCGCTGGATCATCTCCCGGAAGTCCATCCGGTAGAGCTGGTCCCCGGCGAGGATCAGGAAGAGGTCGTCCTCCGAATCGCCGAAGTGCATGAGGTTCTGGCGAACGGCATCTGCCGTGCCCTGGTACCAGGCCTCGCCGGACTCGGTCTGCTCGGCCGAGAGGATATCCACGAAGCCCCCGCTGAAGGGGTCGAACTGGTAGGAGTATTGAATGTGACGGTGGAGGGAAGCCGTGTTGAACTGCGTCAGCACGAAGATCTCGTTGAGGCCCGAGTTCAGGCAATTGCTGATCGGAATATCGACGAGACGATACTTTCCGGCGAGGGGTACCGCCGGCTTGCAGCGTTCCTGAGTGAGCGGCCAGAGACGGGTGCCCCGGCCGCCCCCCATGATCACGCATTTGATTCGGGGAAGCATAACGCCGGAAACCTACTTGCTCCCCCGGACCAGTTCCAGCACGATCTCAGCGGTCTCACCCCTTTTTCGGATCATTCCCCTTATGTGCGGTATTGTTGGCTACATCGGTTCCAAGGACGCGGGCCCCCTCCTTCTGCAGGGGCTGAAACAACTGGAGTATCGGGGCTATGACAGTGCCGGGATCGCCATCGGCTCCGCGGACCGAATCGAGCAGGTCCGCCGGGTCGGCCGGGTGGCCAACCTCGCGGGGGCCCTCGAGGAGGAACCCCTCCGCGGCTCCGCCGGGATCAGCCATACCCGCTGGGCCACCCACGGGAAGGTCACCGAGGAGAACGCCCATCCCCAACCGAGTTCCGACCACCGGTTTTCCCTCGTTCACAACGGGGTCATTGAGAACTTCGAGTCGATCCGCGCCTTCCTCCGCGAGCGCGGCTACCAGTTCCATTCGGAGACGGACACCGAGGCGCTCGCCAACCTCATTGCCTATCACTACGACAAGGAGCCGGCCGCCAGTCCGGACGGGCGGGAGAGCCACTTCCTCCGCTCCGTGCGCAAGGCCCTTCTCCACGTGGAGGGGACCTACGGGATCGCCGTCCTCTGCGCGGACGCTCCCGACCAGCTCGTAGGCGCCCGCAAGGGGTCCCCGCTCATCGTGGGGCTCGGTTCCGGTGAGAACTTCATCGCCAGTGATGTAGCGGCCCTCCTCGGGGCCACCCTCCAGGTGATCTACCTGAACGACGGGGAACTCGTCGAACTGACCCGCGACAGCTACCGGATTCTCAGCAGTGAGCGCGAGCCGGTCGACGCCGTCGTCCACGAGGTGGACTGGAAGATCGAGGACTCCCAGCTCGGCGACTTCGAGCACTACATGCTCAAGGAGATCTTCGAACAGCCCCAGGCCCTCGAGAACGCCCTCCGCGGGCGCATCGCCGAGGACGGGAGCACCGCCAAGTTCGGGGGGCTGAACATCAGCCCGCGCGACCTCCGCCAGGTCGACCGGATCGTCTTCTGCGGATGCGGGACCGCCTGGCACGCCTGTCTCGTCGCCGAGCACCTCATCGAGCGCTACGCCCGCATCCCCGTGGAGGTGGAGTACGCCTCCGAGTTTCGCTACCGGAACGCTCCCCTCGACAAGGACACCCTCGTCTTCGTGATCAGCCAGTCCGGCGAGACCATCGACACGCTCGCGGCCCTCCGGGAGGCCCGGCGCAAGGGCTACCGCACCCTGGCCATCAACAACGTGGTCGGCTCGACCATCGCCCGGGAGACGGACGGGGGCATCTACCAGCACGCCGGTCCGGAAATCGGCGTGGCCTCGACGAAGGCCTTCACCTCCCAGCTCTTCCTCTCCTCCATGGTGGCCCTGCTCTTCGCCCGGCTCCGCGACATGAGCTTCAGCGACGGCTTCCGCTACATGGAATCGCTCCGCCGGCTGCCCGAGCAAGTGGAGCAGGCCCTCCGGATGAACGACTCCCTCCAGCGGGTCGGGCAGTGGCTGGCCGGTTTCGAGCACTGCCTCTTCCTCGGCCGCCAGCTCCTCTTCCCCATTGCCCTCGAGGGAGCCCTCAAACTCAAGGAGATCTCCTACATTCACGCGGAGGGCTACCCCGCCGCGGAGATGAAGCACGGACCGATCGCTCTCGTCAGTGAATCCTGCCCCTCCCTCTTCCTCGTCAGCCAGGGGGAAGTCCTCCCCAAGGTCGTGGCCAACATGCAGGAGATCAAGGCCCGGGGCGGGCCCATCGTGGCCATTGCCACGGAGAGCTGCCAGCTGCCCGAGGGACTCGTCGACGAACGCATCACCATCCCGGACGCGGACGACCCGACCCTGGCGATCCTCGCGACGATCCCCCTCCAGCTGCTCAGCTACCACGCCGCCCTCGCCCGGGGATGCGACGTGGACAAACCGCGCAACCTCGCCAAGTCCGTCACCGTGGAGTGACGGGCCGCACCCCCGCGGACGACCTAGGCCGGTCCCGGCCGGAGCCTGCGCAGCTTTGCCCAGAAGCTGCCCACCACCACCTCTCCCTGCACCTGCACGGGCGCAAAGGACTGCTCGCCCTGAACCCAGAGAAAGACGGCGGAGTCCTCGCTCTTTTCAAAGACTCCCCCGAGGGATCCGGTGGCCGGCTCGATGACGAGGGTGCGGAACGACCCCGCCGGCACCCTCTCCTCCTCCACCCCTTTCACCGTCACCGTCAGCGGGACGATCTTCTGGCCGTCCGTCACCCGCAGCGGATAGGCCCCTTCCGGTCCCGGGCGGACCGCCCGGAAGGCGTACACCGCACCCACCGGATCGAGCACCCCGGCCTCCGGAAGCTCGAGGGGCTCCTTGGCCTTGCCCTCGTTCCGGTAAGTGGCGGTGCCTTCCTCCCAGTCGAAGACGATCTCCGCATCCCTCCGCGTCGGCCCCTCCCGCTTCTTTTCGCGGTAGTAGAGAGTCCGGCGGAGATCCTCGGAGACCCACGAGTCCAGCCGGGTGCGCACCTTGAAAAAGGCGTCCGCGAAGGCATTCGTGCGCGCTTCAAAGGAAAAGTGCCAAGCCGTCTCCCCCTCGATCTCCTCGAGCCCGTGCACGGTCAGCTGGGCCGACCCGACCGGCACGAAGCTCCAGAAGAGTTCGTACTCGAGGACCTCGCCGGCCCGGAAGGGAGGGTCCACGGGCTCGCCGCGGGCGATCAGCGCGGCGAGGAGGAGCGCAGGTAAACAGAGGAGACGAGCCATGGAAGGCAGCCTACCCGGTCGTCTTCCCCCGGACAACCGGGCCTCCCGAAAAGGCTCCCCGTCAACCCGCCTTTTCGCTTGTTTTCAAGGTGATGGCGCGCCCACCATGCACGCGTCATGACAGCGGCCGACTTCATCCCCGTCCTCATCCAAATCCTCCTCGCGATCGGGCTGGGCGGTGCCATCCTCACCGCCAGTGTGATCTTCGGTCAACGGGCCCGCCGCAACCGCATCAAGGATACCCCCTACGAGTGCGGGATGCCGCCCGCCGGCCCGGGACGGACGCGGTACTCGGTGAAGTTCTACGTCACCGCGATGCTCTTCATCCTCTTCGACATCGAGGTCGTCTTCCTCATTCCCTGGATCCTCTCCTACCGCGAGTTCCTCGTGAATGGCATCCCCATCATTGGGCCCATCGCCGTCTTCTTCGGGATCTTCATTCTCGGGCTGATCTATGAGCTGAAGAAGGGGGCCATCCAGTGGGAGAAGTGAAAGTCGGCACGAACGGGCGCCGCGCTTGAGTCGGGGCCGCAATGAATCTCGACCGATTCATCACGGCCAACCGGATCATTGACCTCAGCAGCGACGACCTGACCGGAGCTCTCCGTGAGCTGATCGGCACCTGCGATTTCGAGGAGATCGCCCAGTACGGGAAGAAACGGCTCCTCCGGGAACTGCTCGACCGCGAGCAGACCATGACCACCAACCTCGGCAACGGGGTAGCCCTGCCCCACCTGCGCCTTCCCCTGAAGCGCCGCTACCTGCTGGCCATCGGGCGCTGTCCCCGTGGATTGAGCCACGAGGGATCGGAGGATTACGCGGACATCCGCCTGGTGGTCCTGCTCCTCGCCTCGACGACCGCCCGCAACTACCTCAACGCCCTCTCCACCCTCGCGGGCACCTTCCAGGACCAGAACCAGGTCCGCCGCCTCGTGGAGGCGGAGGGCATCGTCTCCTTCCGCCGCGAGGTCCGCCGGATCCTCAGCGGCGAGTCCCGGCAACCCAGCGGGAAACCCACCCGCATCAACCGGCTCATCCTCCGGGAGGCCGAGAAGATCGCCAACGCCACGGGCTGCCGCTCCGTCCTCCTCTTCGGCGATACCTTTGCCGGGGGCATCGAGCTGACGGACAATTTCCAGTCGCAGCGCACCCTCCTGATCACCCGCTCCGGTGCCGAGTCCGTCGAGACCGAGGGCAAGGTCAGCGAGGTGCTCTCCATCCGCGCCTTTTCCGCGAACCGGATGTCCCAGCTGCGCTCGGCCATCCTCATCGGGCTGACCCGCGGCCTCCTCGCCCCCGACGAGCTGGTTTGCTGCGTGGGGGGGCTTCCCCAGAGCAACCGCTTCGACACCATCCTCATCGTCGACGTGGCCCGGGAGTTCCGGGCGCTCTTCTCCAGCCGGGAGCACGCGGTGCCCCCCACCCTGCCGCCCACCCTCCGGCCGGAAGTCCTCGAGCGGGTTCTCGCCATCGCCACCGAGCTCGGCATGGAGGGCCGGGAGGGGCGCAAGGTCGGCTGCCTCTTCGTCCTCGGGGATACCCAGAAGGTCCTCGAGTACTCCAAGCCGCTCGTGCTGAACCCGTTCCACGGCTACCGCGAGGAGGAGCGCAATGTCCTGAATCCCTTCATGGACGAAACCGTCAAGGAATTCTCCTCCCTCGACGGGGCCTTCATCATCCGCGGCAACGGGGTCATCGAAGCCGCCGGGACCCTTCTCCGCGCACCGGACTACCCGGACTTGCTCCCGAGCGGGCTGGGCGCTCGCCACGCCGCCGCCGCCGCCATCACCAAAAGCACCCGCAGCGTAGCCATCGTGGTCAGTGAGAGCACCGGGCAGGTCACCCTCTTCGCGGACGGCGATCTGGTCCCCCTGCTCGGGCATCCGCTCGGCGGGAATTTCTGACGGATCGGCCGCGGGACCGGGGGGACGGGGATCCCTCCCACGGCGGCGGGCGCGCGCTTGCTGCTTGACGGCCCCCCTCCGACCTTGCTTACCTCTAGGTTTTTGCAGGTCCCCTCCTAGTCGGTCCCATGCCCAGAGAAACCATCATCCTCGAATGCACCGAGGCGCGCGCCGAGAACCAGCGTCCCTCCCGCTACATGTCCACGCGCAACAAGAAGACGCAGCCGGAGCGGGTCGAAAAGAAGAAGTACAACCCCTACCTCAAGCGCCACACGCTCCACAAGGAGCTGAAGAGCGCGAAGTAGAGGGGCCCGCCTTCGGGATTGAGTCAGCACCCTTCGGCGCGAGTAGCAGACCAAACCACGGGAAGTTTGTGCCGTTCGTGGCGCGAACTCATCTCGATCGCGCCCAGCGCTGATCGTTTCTATCTGGAACTCTGGACCTTACCGCCCCCGCGGAAGATGTTCCTCGCGCCGCGCGGAACGCCAGTAGTCGCGGTGCTTGCGGATCCAGTCGAGTAGAGCCCGCTCGAACCCGATGTCGGCCCCTGCCTTCTCGGACTCGATCCACTTGTGGCGCAGGATTTCCTCCCTCTCGGCCAGGAACTCACGGTACAGCGAGGACTGCCCTGCAAACGTTTCCGCTGGGCTCTTTTCCTCTTTCTCGGTTCCCTTCACCATGCCAAGAGAAGCAATCTGTGTCTCCCAGTCAGGAATGTCAATCGCCCCAGTTGGAGGGTACGAAGTACCTACGCGCGGGAGGCCAATCGTCCCTTGAGGGAGGCGGCAATCGCGTTGAAGGCCTCCGCACAGGGGAGATCGGGATCACTGAGAACGATGGGCACGCCCATGTCGCCACCCTCCCGGATCCGGCCATCCAGCGGCACCTGCCCGAGCAGGGGCACCTCCAGGTAGTCGGCCGTGGCCCGCCCCCCTCCTTCCCCAAAGAGGTACTGGCGCTCTCCCGTCGCCTCCTCGAGGAGGTAGGACATGTTCTCGGCCACTCCGAGCACGGGAACGCTCACCTTGTCGAACATGAGGGCGCCCCGCCTTGCCACGTTCACGGAGGCCGGCTGCGGGGTGGTCACGACCACGGCGCCCTCCAGGGGAACGGTTTGCACGAGGGAGAGCTGGGCATCCCCGGTTCCCGGGGGCAGGTCCACGAGGAGGACCTCGAGGTCACCCCAGGCGACATTCTGGGCGAACTGCTGGATGGTCTTCATGACCATTGGTCCGCGCCAGATCACCGGCGTGTGCTCATCGACGAGAAAGCCCATGGACATCACCTGGATGCCAAAGTTCTCCAGCGGTTGGATGAAGCCATCCTCCACCTCCGGCCGTTGGTTCACCCCGAGCATCAGGGGTACCGTCGGCCCGTAGATGTCGCAGTCCATGATCCCGACCGCCCCCTCCCGGCCTTCCGCCCGGAACTGGCGGTCGAGGGCACAGGCGAGGTTCACCGTGAAGGTGGACTTGCCCACCCCGCCCTTCCCACTGGCAATGGCGATGGCGGAGCGCACCTTCTGCATGGGGTTGTTGCCGGCACCGGCCTCGGCCTCTCCGGCCGCGGACTTCCCGTCCTCACTGCCGCTGGCCTTCACCGCCACCATGACCTCCGGTTCTTCCAGCCCCTCCACGGCTCGCAGGGCCTCCTCCACGGCCGCTTTCAGCCGGGGCGCCACCTCGGGATCGGAGGTCGTCAGGGCGAGGGACACGCGGGCCTTGCCGCCCTCCACTTCCACGGCCTTGACGAGGCCGAAGGAAACGATGTCCCGGCTGAAACCGGGGTAGGGAACGCCGGAGAGGGCTTCGCGGACGGTTTGCTCAGTGAGCTTTGCCATGAGACCCAGCATGCCCGAACGAAGGCGTGATGCAAAACCAGAAGGCGGGAAAGGACGGGGAAACCCGGCGGGCCTCCCGGCGAAAAGCGTTGACCTTGGGGGATCGGTGACCGCTATCACACCCTCATGCGAACCGGTGTGTTCTCCCTTGTCCTCCTCTTCCTCGGCTTGTCGGTGGTCGCCGCGCAGACGGCCACCCCCCTCGACCCGGTGACCCGGCGGGGAACCGGGGAGCGGCAGTTGACCATTGCGATTGAGAGCCCGGAGGAGCGCCTCACCGCCCTGGCCCGGCGGGCCTTCCGGCTGCACGGGGGCTTCCGGACGGTCTCCGGGGAGGGAGCCGACCCGGACCTGCGCCTCGACCTGCGTCCTTCCGGGGACCGGGCCGTCCTCTTCGCGGTGGAATCAAGCGCCGGCGGACTTCGCGGCACCGGGCGGGGGGACGATCTCGGGGAGGCCACCGCGCGAGCGCTCGACGAGGTGGTCGAGGGGGTCCTCGGCACCCCGGGCTTCTTCGCCGGAACCATCGCCTTTGTCGGGGAGCGGGAGGGCAGCCGCCAGATCTTCGTTGGCGACATCCTCTTTCGGGAGGCCCGCCGCCTCACGGGGGGGCCGGCGGACTCCGTCTCGCCGGACCTCTCCCCCACGGCCCAGCGCCTTCTCTACACCACCTACGCCCGCAGCGGATTCCCCGACATCTACGAGATCGACCTCGCCACCCGGCGCTCCCGCCCCTTCGCGGACTACCGGGGCACCAACACCGGCCCCGCCTTCAATCGGCAGGGCAACCGCGTGGCCATGATCCTCTCCTCCAGCGGCAACGCCGAGCTCTACGTGGCCGACGCCAACGGGCAGAACCCGCGAAGGCTCACCGACAACCGCACTCTCGAGTCCGGCCCCAGCTGGTCCCCGGACGGGCGCGAGATCGCCCTCGCCTCCGACCGGCTGGGCAATCCCCAGATCTACCGGATTCCCGCCGAGGGGGGGGCGCTGCAGCGGGTCCCCACCGACATCAGCGGCTACTGCGCGGAGCCCGCCTGGAATCCACGGGAGCCCCGCCTGCTCGCCTTCACCGCGGCCACCTCCGGCGGCTTCCAAGTGGCCCTGCACGACCTCGCTAGCGGCGAGAGCCGCTTCCTCACCCAAGTCAGCGGCGACGCCATCGAGCCGGCCTGGCTGAACGACGGACGCCACCTCCTCTACACCCGGCGCCAAGGAGAGCGGACTCGGCTCTTCCTGCTGGACACCCACCGCCGGGAAAGTGTGCCCGTGCACAGCGCCGACTTCGGCAATTCGTCCCAAGCCGATTTCGTGTACCCCCGCTGAGAGGGAGCCTCGCCGGCGCTCGGAGCGCCTCCCCCTCACCACGACTGTGGGACGGCGACCCGAGCGGAGCCAGTCCAGCCGAGTCGGCCCGCCTGCGCGAAAGGCGATCACAAGCGGACGGCGCGGTCGCTCTCCCTCTCCATCCCCGGCCCGCCGCAAAGCCACTGTGGGGCTCTGGGAGGCGTTTCCACGTTCCCGTCCGCCCCTCCCGTACGCCGCTGAGGGCGCCGCGCCTACTCGCCGAGTTGGAACCGGGCGAAGCGTCCGATGAGGATGTTTTCCCCGATCTTCGCAATCGACTCGGTGAGCAACTCCTGCACGGTCTGGTCGGGATTCTTCACGAAGGGCTGCTCGAGAAGGCAGACGGAGCTGAAGTACTTGGCGAGCTTGCCCTCCACGATCTTCTGGACGGCCTGGGCCGGTTTCCCCTCCGCCTGCGAGGCGGCGATCTCCCGCTCCTTCTCGAGGACATCCTCGGGCACATCCTCCCGGCTCACGTAGAGCGGGGAGGCCGCGGCAATGTGCATGGCGATGTCTCGTACCAGTTCGCGGAACTGGTCGTTCTTCGCCACAAAATCGGTCTCGCACTTCACCTCCACGAGCACCCCGACCTTGCCGCCGAGATGGATGTAGGATTCCACGAGCCCCTCGGTCGCCTCGCGGTCGGCCTTCTTCGCGGCCGTCGCCATCCCCTTTTTGCGGAGGATGGCAACCGCTTGCTCCGTGTCGCCGTTCGCCTCGACGAGGGCCTTCTTGCAGTCCATGAGCCCGGCCCCGGTCGAGGACCGCAGCTCGGCAACGAGATTCGCAGTGATTTCAGGCATGGGTAAGTCCGCTGGAGGAACGCTGGGAGAAGAGGGAATAGACCGACACAAAACCCGGGCGGTTCAATTCGACCCGTCCGACTCGGGGGTGAAGCCCTCCGGCAGGGTGACCTCGCCCTCGCTCTCTTCATCCCCGAATTCAGTCCGGGCAAAGACTGCGCTGGCCGCCCGCGGCACGGAGACCGACTCCCGCCCCTCGAGTCCGTCCTGGATGAACTCCACGAGGGTCTCCACGACGATCCGGATCGACTTGGCCGCGTCGTCGTTGCCGGGGATGGGATAGTCGGCGAGGCTCGGATCGCTGTTCGTATCCACGAGCGCGATCACCGGAATCCCGAGGCGGTTCGCCTCCGCCACCGCGATCTCCTCGGTGCGGATGTCCACCACGAAGAGCGCGTCGGGCCGCTCGTTCAGGTCGATGATCCCCTCGAAGTTCCGCTTCATGCGGACCATTTCCCGCCGGATCGCCGAGCCCTCCTTCTTCGGGAGGCTCTGCAGGGATCCGTCCCGCTCCATCTCGAGGTAGCGCCGATACTTCTGCAGGCTGGTCTTGATCGTCGCGAAATTCGTGAGCATCCCGCCCATCCAGCGGTTCACGCAGAAGGGCATGCGGGTCTCCGCAGCTGCCTCCCGGATGATCTCCTGGGCCTGCCGTTTTGTGCCGACCATGAGGATATTCTTCCCGTTGCGCACGAGGTCACGGGCAAACTCTCCGGCCAGCTCCAGCCGCTCGTAGGTCTTCCCGAGATCGATGATCGAGATCCCGTGCCGATGAGCGTAGAGGTAGGGCTTGAAGTTCGGATTCCAGCGGCGGACCTGGTGCCCGAAGTGGACGCCGGCATCGAGAAGGTCTTTAGCAGTAATATTCATGACTGGCAGGCTTCCCACAGGGGAAGAGGAAACGCGCGAAAACCGTAGAGAAAAGCCACGGAAAGCCTCCTCCGCAACCCCAAACCACTGAGGGAAACGCTTCCCTCTGCACCGATCCTCGGATCTCCCACAGGCCGCAAGGCGGAAAAGAACCACGGCGCCCTCATGGATGAACCGGAACCACCCCGAATCTCCGAAGAAACACCACAGAGGGCGCAGAGAGCACAGAGGGGAAGACAGGAGAAGACCGGCCGCCGACCCCGTCCTCCTCCTCACCCCCCATTCCCTCCGTGGTTTCCCTCCCTTCCCAGAGTCCCGCTCTCCATCCCCCCACGCGCCCGAGGAACACCAAGCCCCCTCCCCCTCTGTGTCCCCTGTGCCCTCTGTGGTGGACAACGAATCACCCGGAATCTCTGAAGAAACACCACAGAGGGCGCAGAGAGCACAGAGGGAAAGACGGGAGGAGACCGGCCGCCGACCAGCTACAAGAATCGGCGGTCCGCTGTCCTCTTCGGGAAAGGACGCCCTGCGGATTCCTTGGCAGAGTCACGCAGGAAACAGACTCTCTGCATCTTCAGAGGACAAAGCGTTTCACTCCCTCCTTCAACCGACGGACGTTGAAGTTGAGAATCAGTCCGGTTTTCAGACCCGACAACCTCAGGTACGACAGCAACTGGGCCTCGTGGATGGGCTCGATGTTCTTCACGCTCTTGAGTTCGAGGATCAGCGTGTCCGCCACCAGCAAGTCCACCCGGTAGCCACATTCCAGAGAGACCCCCTTGTACTGGACCGGCAGCGGCACCTGGCACGCGTGCTTGATCCCATTCAAGTCCAGTTCCCGGCTCAGGCATCGCTGGTAGGACGACTCGAGAAGGCCCGGCCCCAAAAATCGGTGCACCTCAATCGCACAACCTATCACCTTACCGGAAAGCAGATCCACCGACATTGCTCCCAATCCGTAATCATCCAAAAGTCATCCTACCCGGATGGCGTTTGTACCCCAAAGAACTTTTTTCAATATAAACCGCTCCGTGGTGAACCGGAACCACCCGGAATCTCCGAAGAAAAACCACAGAGGGCACAGAGAGCGCAGAGAGAAAGACAGGAGGACACCGGCCGCCGACCCCTTCCTCCTCCTCATCCCTCCCCCCTTCCCTCCGTGGTTTCCCTCCCTTCCCAGAGTGCCGCTCTCCATCCCCCCACGGACCCGAGGAACACCAAGCCCCCTCCCCCTCTGTGTCCTCTGTGCCCTCTGTGGTGAACAACGAACCACCCGGAACCTCCGAAAAAAACACCACAGAGGGCGCAGAGAGCACAGAGAGAAAGACAGAAGGAGACCGGCCGCCGACCCTATTCCCCTCCTCGCCCCGCCCCCCTGCCTCCGTGGTTTCCCTCCCTTCCCAGAGTCCCGCTCTCCATCCCCCCACGCCCCCGAGGAACACCAAGCCCCCTCCCCCTCTGTGTCCCCTGTGCCCTCTGTGGTGAACAACGAACCACCCGGAATTTCCGAAGAAACACCACAGAGGACGCAGAGAGCACAGAGGGAAAGACAGGAGGAGACCGGCCGCCGACCCCCTCCTCCTCCTCACCCCTCTTCCCTTCCCTCCGTGGTTTCCCTCCCCCCGCGCCGGGACGAAAGCCATGGCCGGCGTTGACAGCCCTTCCACCCGCCCGTTGAATTCCATCATGGCGTGGTTTATCGGCATCGTAGTGGTTTTGGCCGTCGGCATCGGAATTTTCTACGCGCTCGGCGGCAAGAATTACGTCTGCATCCGGCGCAAGGATTGCTGCGGTGCCGGGTGTGGCTGCCTCTTCCCTAAGAAGAAAAAGGATTAGCCCGCCGGCTCAGTCCGCTCCGGTCCCGCTCACTCCCACCGCCCGGCGATGGGCCTCCGCGGTCTGCCGGATTTCCTCCCGCTCTCCCTCACTCTTCCGGTCGAGATTCTTGAGCTGGAAGCCCATCCGCTGGTTGCCGCGAAGGGCGGACTCATTCCGGTCGAGGAAGTCCCAGTAGAGCGTGGTAAAGGGGCAGGCACCCGGGCCGGTCGCCTTCTTCGGATCGTACGGACACTGCCCGCAGCAGTTGCTCATCCGCTGCAGATACTTCCCGGTCGCGGCATACGGTTTGGAGGCCATCACGCCCCCGTCCCCGTACTGGGACATTCCGAGCACATTCGGCAGCTCCACCCATTCCACCGCGTCGACATAGATCGCGAGGTACCACTCGTGGACTTCCTGCGGCCTCACCCCGAGAAGCAGGGCGTAGAGCCCGGTCACCATGAGCCGCTGGATGTGGTGGGCGTAACCGTAGCGCAAGGTCTGCCCCACCGTATCCCTTAGGCAGGCCATCTCCGTTTCCCCGGTCCAGAAGAAGGCCGGCAGCGAGCTCTTCGCCCCGAGGGCATTCCGCTCCCGGTACTCCGGCATGAATCGCTGGTAGATCCCCCTCACATACTCCCGCCAGCCGAGAATCTGCCGGATGAAACCCTCCACCGAGGCGAGGGGTGCCCGCCCCTCCCGGTAGGCCTCCTCGGCGGCTTGCACCGCCCGCCGCGGGTCGAGCAACTTGAGGTTCAGCGCGACCGAAAGGAGGGAGTGGTAGAGGAAGGGCTCACCGGACCAGATCGCGTCCTGCACCTCCCCGAAGCGGGGCAGCCGATGCTCCAGGAAATCGGTGAGGGCCTGCTCCGCCTCCGCCGGGGTCACCGGCCAGCCAAAGGTGTCGAGGTCGCCGGGATGATCGGGGAAGTGCTCCTCCACCAGGGCGAGGACCTCCCGGGTGAGCGCATCGGGCTCCGGGCGGGCCGGGGTCGGCAGCTCGCCGGGCCCCTCCTTCCCGAAAGTGCCCCGGTTCTCCGCATCGTAGTTCCACTCTCCCCCCACCGGCTTGCCGTCCGCCTCCAGCAGGACGCCCTCTCGCCGGCGCATCTCCCGGTAGAAGTACTCCATGCGCAGCTGCTTCCGGCCGGAGGCCCACCGATCGAAGAAGTCCCGCGGACAGAGGAAATGGGGATCCTCGACGACTTCCAAGGTCTTCCCCGCCGCCTCCACGGTCCGCCGCAACTCCTCCTCCACATCCCACTCGCCCGGCTGGACGACCCGGACCTCCGCCGGGTCGTGCCGGCGCAGGCTCTCCGCGAGGACCGAACCGAGTGTCGCATCGTTCCCCGCATCCTCGAGGCGGGTGTACTCGAGGGGCCGACCCTCCGCGCGACGGTCCGCCGCGAAGTGGCGCATCGCCGACAGGAAGACGGCGATGCGCTGCCGGTGCGACCACACCTTGGTCGATTCGGCGGGGACCTCGGCCATCCAGAGAAGATCCTCCGCCGGGTCGAGGTCCTCCCGCCAGGCGCCCTCCGGCGAGAGCTGGTCCCCGAGCACGATGAAAAGACGGCGCATCTCCCGGTCCCCCTTCAGCCCTTCACCTCGGCAAAGGCGGCCAACGCCCGCTGGCGCCCCGTCCGGTGGTCAATGATGGGCCGGGGATAGTCCCGGCCGAGCCGGAGCCCCGCCTGCCCGAGGACGGTCTCCGGGGCCTCCCAGGGCTCGTGCACATAGGCGTCCGGCAGCTCCCCCAGCTCCGGCACGTAGCGCCGCACATACCTCCCCGCGGGATCGAACTTCTTGCCCTGGGTCATCGGGTTGAAGACCCGGAAGTAGGGGGCCGCGTCCGCCCCGCAGCCCCCGCTCCACTGCCAGCCGAGGGTATTCGCGGCGAGGTCGGCGTCGACGAGGCAGTCCCAGAACCAGCGGGCGCCCGCCTGCCACGGCTGGAGGAGATGCTTCACGAGGAGCGAGCCCACGATCATGCGGACGCGGTTGTGCATCCAGCCCTCCTCGTAGAGCTGGCGCATGCCCGCGTCCACGATGGGATAACCGGTGCGCCCGGCCCGCCAGGCCTGCCGGGCTCCCGCGTCGTCCTCCCACGGGAAGTCGGCGAACTTTTCCCGGAGAGGCTCTTCCGGGGTCCGCGGGAAATGGAAGAGCACATGGTGGGCGAACTCCCGCCAGCCGATCTCCGCGAGAAAGGTCCGCGGGCCCTCCTCCCCCGCCCGGCCGGTCCGCTCCACCGCGGCCCAGACCTCCCGCGGGCCGATCGTGCCCCAGTGGAGGGCGGGGGAGAGCCGGGAGGTCCCGTCGGTGGCGGGAAGGTCGCGGTCGGTCGCGTAGGCATCCGCCCCCTCCGCCACGAAGCACGCCAGCTGCCCCCGGGCGGTTTCCTCCCCGATGGCCCAGTGACCGGCCACCCGCTCCGCCCACGGATGGTCCGGCCAGAGGCCGAGCTCCTCGAGCGGGCCGGCGGGCAGGCCGCCCGCGGGGGCCCGCAGCGCTCCCCCGGGATCCTCCTCGGGGGCGTCCACCGGACGCCGGGACGCGCTCCGCCAGAAGGGAGTGAAGACCTGGAAGGGGTGGCCGGCCTGGGTGGCGATTTCGTGCGGCTCGAAGAGGAGGGCGCTGTTGAAGCTCTCCGCCTCGTGCCCGGCCGCCCGCAACCACTCCTTGATCCCGCGGTCCCGGGCGATCACCGCGGGCTCGTACAATCGGTTCCAGTAGACCCCGCGGGCCCCGGTCTCGGCGAGGAGCCGCTCCAACTCCGCCCCCGCCGGCCCGCGCCGGCAGACGAGGTCGAGCCCGCGCGCGCGCAGGCTCGACCGGAGGGCCTCAAGGGCCCGGTGCAGGTAGACCCGGCCGGCCCCGCCGGGAGCCCAGTCCCCCTCCCCGGCCTCGTCCCACACGAAGACGGGAACGATGGGGGACCCGGTCGCCACCGCACGGGACAAAGCCCGGTTGTCGCCCAGCCGGAGGTCGCGGCGAAACCAGAGGAGAAGGGGGGCGGCGGCGCGATCCATCCCGCCAAGGGGGCGTCATGCCCGGCCAATTGCAAGCCCGCCCGGGCTTCCGGCAAGCCGGGCCGACGGTGCCGGTGGCCGGCGGAAGCGGGGGAACGGCGCCCCCGCTTCCCGACCCATGGGGTCCCCTACTGGACCTCGGCCGGCGGGTTGCGCAGGTAGCGCTCGGTGAAGAGATCCTCCCCGAGATCGACCCCGTACTCCACGTCCTCGTACTCGAGCACGGTGAATCCCCCGCTCTCCTCGTCCGTCATCCGGGAGCGCACCACGGTCGGATGCCCGTCGATGGTCTCGACCTCCTCCACCGTGTAGGTCCGGTAGACCTCCCCGTTGGAGTCCCGGTACTCGGTTTGCACGGGCAGGAAGGTGTCCTTGTGGATGTAGGTGGTGTAGGAAGCGAACTCGACGTTCCCCGGATCCTTGGGAGTGCTCCGGAGGACATAGTAGGTGTCCGTGACCTCGACGAGCTCGTGCTCATCCTCTTCCGGGGCCCGGCCGGAGACGTCCTCGTAGAAGAAGTCCGAGCCCACGAAACTGGTCCGCTCGTCGCTCGCCGCGATCCGCCGGACGAGGTCGAGGGCGGGCAGGTAGAGCCAGCGGTCGTCGTCCGCGGTCGGATTCTTCCAGACGAGGAAGGCGGTCCGGCGGACGTCCGCGGGATCGAGGAAGAACACGTAGAAGCGCTGCTTGCCGAGATCCGCGCCCATGTCCCGGCGCAGGATGATCAGCTCGCGCTTCCGCTCCCGTCCCTGGCGGTCGGTGATGGTCATGGTGACCTCCGCCCGGCCATCCTCCCCCTGGTAGTAGGAGGAGGCGGCGGCGCGGTCGGCCACTTCGTCGGCGGTGAGCTCCTCCGCGGCGAGCGGGCCGGCGAGGCCGGCCACCCCGAGGAGAAGGAGGGTACTGAGGAGGGTTCGCTTCATGACGAGGGGGGGTTCGAGGGAGAACGCTCCGCCGGGAAGGCCCGGCGGGCAAGGAGGGTGAGCAGGGCCGGCAGGAGCAGGAGCGTGGCCGCCCCCGCCACCACGAGGATCGACGAGATGAGATAGCCCACGGTCTGGTAGGGCACGAGCGGGGCCAGCAGGAGGGGCAGGAAGCCCACGCCCACCACGATGATATTCCGCGCGATGGCCCGGGCGGGTTCCCCGAAGACCGCGTCGACGCTCGCCCCCCAACTCGCGTGCTTCTCCCGCTTCTGCCGGCTCCGCGCGAGGAAATGGATGGCGTAGTCCACCGCCAGCCCGAGGCTCAGCGAGGAGAGCACGGCCACGGGCATGTCGTAGTCCTTCCCGATGAACCCGATGATCCCGTAGATCACCGCGATCGTCACGGTGAGGGGAACCATCGCGAGAAGGCCCCAGAGGAAGGACCGGAAGAGGACGACCATGAGCACGAGCACGACCACGAAGGCGGAGAGGAGCGCGCTGAGCATGCCCGCCACCATCTTGTCCTGCCAGACGACATTGATGTAGGTCAGCCCGAACCACTCGGGCTGGAGGGCCTGCGGAGGAGGATTCGCCGCGAGGTAGTCCTCCACCTCGCCGACGACCTCCAGCATGTCCTGGTTGTCCCCGCTCTTCAGCTGGAACCAGAGCGCCGCCTCCGAGAAGTCGGGGGTCACGAGGTGGTAGACGTCGTCCGGCCGATGGCTGCTCTCGTAGGTCAGCACGGTCTGCGCGACCGCCGCGGAGGAGTCCGGCACCCGGAAGTATTCCTCCCCTCCCCCGAGCAGCTCGCGGTAGACGGTCTGCACGAGATCGGTGATCGACTGGGTCTTGCCGACATTGCCACTGGCCTCCAGCGAGTCCTGCATCTCCCGCAGGTAGCGGAGCAGCTCCGGATCCTTGAAGGCGTCCGCCTCCTCCGCGCGCAGGTTCAGGTAGGCGGGGTAGGTCCCCGCGAAACGCTCGTTGAGGAGTTGGTCGGCCACCCGGATGCGGTGGTCCGGCTCGAACCACTTCACGGGATTGTCGTTGATCTGGATGCGGAGGATGCCCACCGCGGCCAGCCCGAGCAGGACCACCGCCACCGCCACGATGGTGCGCGGGCGCCGGTAGGTCACCCGGGAGAGCACCCGGAGGAGGCCGCGGGCCTCCTCGCCCTCCCCGGCCTCCTGGCGAAGGCCGTAGCCCTCGAGGCTGCTCTCCTTCATGAGGGCGATGTAGGCCGGGATGAAGAGGATGGTGAGCAGCCAGGCCACGATCACCCCGATGGCCACGAAGAGTCCGAAGACCTGCACGGGGGGGATCGGGGCGAGGACCAGCGAACCGAAACCGGCCGCCGTCGTCAGCGAGGTGAAGAGCATCGGCCGCCAGAGGGACTTGAGGGTCTCCCGCACGGTCTTCCCCCGGTCCCGGTACTGCGGGTACCGGTCGTAGAATTCGGAAAGGAAATGCACGGAGTCGAGGACCGCGATCGGCATGATGAAGATCGGGATCATCGAACTCATGATGTGGATGGTGTTCCCCGTCACCACGAGCAGGCCCATGGTGATGATCACGGAGAGCAGGGCCACGATCATCGGGGAGAGCACCAGCCGGAACTTCTTGAAGAAGAGGAGCAGGAGCACGAAAATCAACACCATCGCCATCGGCGCGGAGATCGCCATCTGGATGAACATCTGCACGCCGAAGGTGTCATTGGCCACGGGCAGGCCGGTGATGTGGTACTCCTCGCCCCCGCTGTCCCCGAAGGAGTCGATCTTCGCGAGCAGTTCCTGCGAGATCCGGTGGCTCATGTCCTTCGACTCGATGGGGATGTAGAGAAGGAGGGATCGGCCGTCCGGCGCGATGAGCGAGCCCTCGAACATGGGCAGGTTCAACAGCTTCTCCCGCACGGCGTCCGCCTCCGCCTGGGTCTGCGGGGGAGCCGGCATGAGCCAGTTGAAGGAGACCGCTCCGACCCCGGCCTGCTCGATGTTGTCCACGGTGGAGGGGGCGAGGATCTTGCTGCGGACCACCCCGTCGAGGGATTCCGCCGTCTCCACGAGCTCGTAGACGTGGGTGAGCACCTCCGGTGTGAAGACGCCCTCCTCGGTGCCCGGCCGGAGCACCCCCACCACGATCTGGTCGTGGAGGTCAAAACGGTCCTTGGCCTCCCGGTGGAACACCCGCGCGGGCTCGTCCGCCGCCAGCATGTTCTCCGGGTCCGTATCCACCCGGAGCGCCGGCAGCGGACCGCCCAGCTGCGGGAAGAGCGTCGGGACGGCCGCCAGCACCAGCAACAGCAGCGCCAACAGGCTGCTGAAACCGATGACGAACCAGGGACGCTTGAGGCCGAGGTCCGCGACGGACTTCACGAGTGCGCCTTCTTCCTGCCGCTGTCCGCCTCGAAGGCGCAGCCCGAGCGCACCCCCAGCTTCGCGAAGAAGATCGCTGCCGGGCAGAAACCGGTGAAGGCCGCCTGCAGCATGTTGATCCCCACGAAGGTCGTCAGGAGGAGCCACCACGGGCTGAAGAGAACCGAGAGAAGGACGCTCAGGAGCACGACGGTCCCGGCTACCACGAATACCATGCGATCAATGTTCATAACGCCTTCCACCCTACCGGGCACCAAAACATTAGCAAGCCCTAAATTAGGAATCTTGCATGTTTTGGTTGACGCGGGGGCTGGGGGCACCGAGGGTGGCGTTGTGGCACAGGCACGGACAGGCGAGTGGGCGGGCACGGAGGTCTTCCCGGAAGCGGGGGACCTCGTCCGGGCGGCGGAGACGCTCGGACTGCTCAGTCACCCGGCCCGCCTCAGCGTCCTCTGCCATCTCTCCACCGCCGGCCAGCTCAGCGTGGGGGAACTCGTCGGCCGGATCGGCCTGAGCCAGTCGGCGGTCTCACAGCACCTCGCCAAACTGCGCCACGGGGGCCTCGTGGAAGGACTCCGCGAGGGGCAGACGATCCGCTACCGGATCGCCCGCGAGGACGCGGCCCGCCTCCTCGAGACGCTCCACGAGCTCTACTGCGACCACCCGGGGGCCGCGGCGGGGGCGGATCCGGCCTCCGCCACGGCGGCGGGCAGCTGACCGACCCCAGGCGGGAGCGAGCCTCTTGGCGGGACCCTCCCCTCCCGGGCCTACCACTCGTTCGGGTGGCGGGCGTGGAAATCGCGGGTGGGAAAATAGCGGCCGGGGCAGACGGTGTGGTTCCGGCCGTCGATCTCCCGGTGGACGGCGACGCGGGTCTGGTTCGGAACGAGGTCGCGGAGGTAGGCGACGAGGGCGTTAAGGGCGGCCACTTGCCGCGCGGTGGGCGGGTGGTTCTCGAAGTTCCCGACGAGGCAGATCCCGATCCCGCGCTCGTTGACCTCGTGACTGCTCACATGGCCCCCGTGCAGCTGGCGGAACCAGCGATCGCCCATCTCGATTTCCCCGTCCCCGGACTTCGACCCGTTGCCGATCACGAAATGGTAGGCGAGCCCGTTGTGCATGCCGCGGCGCTTGTGGTAGTCCCCGTAGATCTGGGCGTTGCCGGTGTCCACGGCGCTGTGGTGCGCCACGATGTACCGCCAGGTCCGCAGTCCTCCCCGCATCGGCTCGGAGGCCTGGCGCACGGGCAGGAGAAAGGCGCCGCCGGGCACCCGGAGGACCTGGCCCGTGCGGATCAGGTCACCCCGCAGGCCGTTGGCGCGCTGCAGCGAGCGCACGCTGGTGCCGAAGGAGTGGGCAATCCCGCTGAGGGTATCGCCCCGCTGGACCGTGTACGCGATGGATCCGTCCCCGGCCCGGGCGGCGTGGGGCAGGAGGAACGAGCCCCCGACCGCGGCGGCGGTGGCCGCGGGGAGGAGCCGACAAAAGGCGCGACGATCCATCGGGGCGGAGTCAAGCGCGGTCGGGGTCGCCTGGCAAGGCGGAAGGCGGGGGGCCCGCGATCGTCAGCGGAGGATCCGCAGGGCCCGCCCGAGGCTCTCCCCGAGGGCCTCGACCTCCTCGAAGGTGTTGTAGAAGGCGAAGGAAGCCCGGGTGGTGGCGTTCAGCCCGTAGTACTCCATCAAGGGCTGGGTGCAGTGGTGCCCGGCCCGCACGGCGATCCCGTCCCGGTCGAGGACGGTGGCGAGATCGTGCGGATGCACGCCCTCGATAACGAAGGAGAGCACGGCCACCTTGCGGCGGGCCTCGCCGATGATCCGGAGGCCGTCCACGGAGCGGAGGACCTCCGTCCCCTTGGCGAGGAGGGCCTGCTCGTGGGCCTCGATGGGACCATGCCCGAGGGCCTCGGTGTAGTCGAGGGCCGCGGCCAGCCCGACGGCCCCGGCGATATGCGGGGTGCCGGCCTCGAAGCGGGCGGGCGGCGGGGCGAAAGTGGTCCCCGCGAAGGAGACCCTCTCAATCATGTCGCCCCCGCCCTGGTAGGGAGGCATCGCCGCGAGAAGTTCCTCGCGCCCCCAGAGCACGCCGATCCCGGTGGGACCGAAGACCTTGTGCCCGGAGAACACGTAGAAGTCGCAGCCGAGGGAGCCCACGTCCACGGGGAAGTGGGCCACCGCCTGGGCCCCGTCGAGGAGGACGGGGAGTCCGTGCTCCTTCGCCTCCGCCACCATCTCCTCCACGGGGTTGATGGTCCCGAGGGTGTTGGAGACATGGCAGAGGGCCACGAGGGCGGGATCCTCCGCGAGGGCCACCCGGAAGTCCTCCCGGTCCACCTCTCCCTCCGCGGTCACCGCCACCGGGCGCACCCGCAGGCCTTGCTCCTCCGCGAGAAGCTGCCAGGGCACGATGTTCGCGTGGTGCTCCATCTGCGTGAGAACGATCGTACGGCCGGGCTGGGCGCGGGGGCGCAGGAAGGAAGCGGCCACGAGGTTGATGCTCTCGGTCGCGTTGCGCGTGAAGACGACCTCCGCCGGGGAATGGGCCCCGAGGAAACGGGCCACCCGGCCGCGGGCCGCCTCGTAGGCGGCGGTAGCTTCCTCGCTGAGGAAGTGGACGCCGCGGTGGATGTTCGCGTAGGAGTGGGCGTAGAGGTGCTCGATGGCGTCGAGAACCGCCTGCGGCTTCTGCGTGGAGGCCGCGTTGTCCAGATAGCGCAGGGGTTTGCCGTACTTCTCGCGGGCGAGGATCGGGAACTCCTCGCGGACCCGGTCGACCGCGAGGGGGACCGGCAGGGTCGATGGGGAACGGTCGCTCACCCTCACAATCCAACCGGATTCGCCCCCCTTTGCAACGACGCGAGACGATTGGCGGACGGGGATCCTCCGGCGCGCGCGTGCCCGGCGGGGCCTCCGCGGCGCCCGCCGCCCCCCTTCAAAAACCGAAGGCCCGCATGGCCTCGACCACCCGCACGAAGCCTGCGGTGTTCGCCCCCGTGCGATAGTCGTCGGGATCGCTGTAGCGGCTGGCCAGCCGGCGACAACGGTCGTGGATGCGCTGGATGATCGCCTCGAGCCGCGCCTCCACCTCCGCGAAGGGCCACTGCTCGAGGGCCGCGTTTTGCTGCATCTCCAGCGCCGATACCGCCACCCCGCCGGCGTTGGCCGCCTTGCCGGGACCGTGGAGCACTCCTTGCTCCCGGAAGAACTCGAGGGCCTCGGTGCGGCAGGGCATGTTGGCCCCCTCGCAGACGAGGCGGCAGCCGTTCGCCACGAGGCGCTCGGCGTCGGCCCGGTCCAGCTCGTTCTCCGTCGCGCAGGGAAAGGCGAGGTCGGCGGGAAGGTCCCACACGCTCTGGCCGGGCCGGTACTCGGTGTCGCCGGAGCTGAGGGGATAGGCGGAGAGCCGGCCGCGCTCGACTTCCTTGAGCTGCCGGAGGGTCGCGAAATCGATCCCGCCGGGCGCGTGCAGGGAGCCCTGCGAATCCGAGCAGGAGATGACCCGCACCCCGAGTTCCTCGAGCTTGCGGATGGTGTAGAGGGCCACGTTGCCGGCCCCGGAAACCACCGCGGTCTTCCCCTCGAGGGAATCCCCCCGGGCCCGCAGCATGGCCTGGGCGAAGAAGACCACGCCGTAGCCGGTGGCCTCCTTGCGCACGTGCGAGCCTCCCCAGGAAGCCGACTTGCCGGTGATGACCCCGAGCTCGTAGCGGTTCACGAGCCGCTTGTACTGCCCGAAGAGGTAGCCGATCTCCCGCTGGCTCACCCCGATGTCCCCGGCGGGAATGTCCGTCTGCTCGCCGATGTGCCGGTGCAGCTCCGTCATGAAACTCTGGCAGAAGCGCATGACCTCGTGGTCGGACCGGCCCCGCGGATCGAAGTCCGATCCCCCCTTGGCCCCGCCGAGGGAGAGCCCGGTCAGGCTGTTCTTCAGGATCTGCTCGAAGGAAAGGAAGCGGACGATGTCCAGGCTGACGCTGGGGTGGAAGCGGAGTCCGCCCTTGAAGGGGCCGAGCACGCTGCTGAAGCCTACGCGGTAGCCGCGGTTCACCCGGATCCGCCGGTCGTCGTCCTGCCAGGTGACCCGGAAGAGGAACTGGCGCTCGGGCTCGCAGAAGCGCTCGAGGAGATTGAGTTCCTCGATCTCGGGATACTCCCCGAGGAGCGGCTCGAGGGTCGGGAGGATCTCCCCGGCCGCCTGCAGGAAGACGGGGTAGCCGGCGTTGCGGGACCGGACGCGGTCGAGGGTCTCTTCGAGGTAGGGATGCATGGCGGTGGGCGGCGGTCTCGGGTCTCCCCTCCCTCAGGGGCTGCGGTCCTCCACGCCGCCGCCCATGCGGACGATCTCGTCGTACTCCTCCTTTTCCACGGGGGTGATGGAGAGGCGGTTCCCCTTCTGGAGGATACGCAGGCCGGCGAGGTCAGCGTTCTCCCGCAGCGCCTTCAGGGAGACGGGCTCGCGGAGATGGCCCCGGTAGGCGACGTCCACGAGCATCCAGCGGGGATTCTCCGGGTCTGACTTCGGGTCGTAGTAGGCCGATTCCGGGTCGAAGGCGGTCGGGTCCGGATAGGCCCCGGAAACGACTTCCGCCAGCCCGACCACCCCGGGGACGGGACAGTTCGAGTGGTAGAAAAGCACGGCATCCCCCACCCGCATCCGGTCCCGCAGGAAGTTGCGGGCCTGGTAGTTGCGGATCCCGTCCCACGGCTCGGTCTGCCCGGGCCGGGCGGCGAGATCCTCGAGGGAAAAGGTCTCCGGCTCGGACTTCATCAACCAGAATTGGCAGTCGCTCATGGCGGCGGAGGATGGCAGCGGGACGGGGTGCTTACAACCGTAGCTCGCCGTACCCCTCCCGGAAGCTGGGGTAGCGCGGCTCCCAGCCGAGGGTCTCCCGGATCTTGTGGTTGAGGATGCGGCGGTTGGGGGACTCGCCCCGCGCGTTCACGCGCATCCGCCGGCCGCGGGCGCTCTCCGGATCGAAGCGCGGGGGCTCCCGGCCGAGCCGTTCGCTCAGCCAGCGCACCATCTCCTCCTTCGGGGAGGGCTCGTTGTCGCACAGGTTGAAGATTTCCCCGGCGGCGGCAGGGTGATCGCTGACGGTGTGGATCGCCCCGACGATGTCCTCGAGGTGGATCATGTTGAGGTAGACATCGCCCCGCCCCGGGAGGACCTCCGCCCCGTCCCGAAGGAGGTCGAGGAGATAGTGGCGGTGCGGACCGTAGATCCCGGCGAGGCGGAGAATGGTCGCGCGCGGGCCGACGAAGGGGTCGCGCCGCAGGAGCTGCTCGGAGGCGTGGACAACTTGCCCGGTCGGGGAGAGTTCGCCGCCCCCGGCCATGTCCTCGGTCACCTCCCGCCCGTCCGCGAAGGGGTAGACCCCCGTCGAGCTGGTGTAGATCATCCGGCCGGCCCCGCCCCCACTGGTCCAGTTGAGGAGCGAGCGGTTCCCCCCGAGATAGGAGCGCTGGTAACCCTCGAGACCGCCCCCCGCCGCGGCCACGCAGTTGAGGAGCACCTCCGCGTCGCCGGGAACCTCGTGGTGCCAGTCCGCACTCTCCACGCGGGCCACTACGGGATGGAAGCGGGGGCCGAGCAGCTTTTCCAGGGTCGCCTGGTTCCGGCTCACCGCCCAGACCTCGTGGCCCTGCTCAAGCCAGTCGCGGGCTACTTCCGAGCCCACGTAGCCACAACCGAGAATGATGCGCCGACCCATGATGCTAACGGGAAACCGCCGGGACGCGGGGGCGCCCCAACCAGAACGCGATTCCATAGGTCAGGGCGGCGTTGAGCAAGGGAATCCATGTCCAGCCGAGCGGCCAGTCCGCCAGCTCGATCCCCGCGAGGAGGACTGCCGAGACGAGGGCACCCGTCAGCATGGCCACGAGATTGCCCCGATCGTCACCGCGCGGAGCCCGGGTGGTCAGGCCGAGGAGGAAGACCCCGAGGAGGGAGCCGTAGGTGATGCCGACGATCTTGAAACCGAGCCACACGAAGCTCTCCCGGTAGCCGGCGAGGCCGAGGGCCAGCCCCGCGAGGAGAAGACCGGCCACGAGGATGCCCACCCGTGGCGCCCGCACCGACTGGCGCCAACGGGGACCGAGGAGGTCGTAGAGGGCGGAGGAACTGAGCGCGTTCACCGCGGAGTCGAGGCTGCTCATGGCGGTCGCGAAGATGCCCACGAGGAGGAGGCCCTTCAAGCCGGCCGGGGCCGACTCCGCGATGAACCAGGCGAACACCTCGTTGGCCCCGAGCTCCGCTGGCGGTCCCCCGCCGGCGAGGGCCGGTCCGGCCACGGCCAGGGCCACCCCGGTGAGCAGGAAGACCGCGGCCACCGGGATCCCGAGGAAGCCGCTCAGGACCACGCTCCACTGCGCCCGCCCGGTACTCCGGCAGGTGAGCATGCGCTGGGTGAGGTCCTGGTCGCACCCGAGGGCCGCCGTGGTCAGGACGAGGCCGTTGAGGACGGCGAGGTAGACGACATTCCAGTCGCTCCACCAGCTCTCCCCCTCCCGCGGGGTCCACTGGATCCAGCGCAGCTGCCCGCGCTCACCGGCCGCACTCCAGAAGGCCTCCCAGCCCCCGGCCGCCTGCACGAGGAAGAAGAGAGCGGCCAAACCGCCCCCGATGAAGACGAGGGCCTGTACGCAGTCCGTCCAGATGACGGCCCGGATTCCCCCGGCGGCGGTGTAGAGGAGGGCCACCCCGGTAAAGAGGACCACCGCCCAGAAGAGGGGCACCCCGAAGAAGAGGGACAGCCCGGTCGCCGCGAGGAGCAGCCGGATCGCCGAGGCATTCAGCCGGGAGAGGAGGAAGAAGACGGCCGCGGTCCGGTGGGTGCCCCCGCCGAACCGCCCCGCGAGGTACTCGTAGATGGAGACGACCCGCGCGCGGTAGAAGGCCGGCAGGAAGAGAAAGGCCACGAGGAAGCGGGCGGCCAGCGAACCGATCCCGAACTGGAGGTAGCCGAGGTTGCCCCCGTACCCCGTCCCGGGCACGCCGAGGAAGGTGACCGCGCTGATCTCGGTGGCAGTGATGGAGAGGAGGACGGCCGGCCAGGGGACTTGCCGGCCGGCCAGGAAGAAGTCGCGGGTGTCCCCCCGCCGGCGCGAGGCCCACCATCCCCCGAGGGCGATCGCCAGGAAATACCCGGCAATGATCCACAGGTCGGGAGCCGCCAGCGCACTCATCGCCCCTCAGGCCGCCGCCGACGCCAGAAAGGAGCGGATCCGGTCGCGCAGTTCCCGCCCGGCGTCCTCGAGCAGGTAGTGCCCGGCCTGCGGGCGCTCCTCGACCTCCGCCCGCGGAAACCGCCGCTGGAATTCGCGGAGGAAACGGCCGCGGAAGCAGAAGTCGGCGAGACCCCAGGCGAGCAGGCACGGCTTGTCCCGCAGCCGCGCCAGATTTTCCCCGCAGGCCTCCAGGGTCGCGTAGGAGGGATGGGAGGGCCGCATGGGAATGTCCGCCACGAACTGGGCGATCGCCGCCCGCCGGTCCGGCGTGCCGTAGGGGAGGAGGAAGCCCTCCGCCACCGCCTCGGGGAGCGGATGCTCCACGGCCATGCGGATCGCCGCCCGCGCGAAGAGGTTGTGCCGGATCATGAGGTAGCGCCCGAGCAGCGGTGTGCGCACCGCCCGGATCTGCCAGGGCATCCAGCCGAAGGGGAAGGCGGCCGTGTTCAGGAAGACCAGCCCGCGCACGCGCTCGGGCTGGCGCCCGGCCACGGTCGCCCCGATCGCCCCCCCCCAGTCGTGGGCCACGAGGAAGTACTCCTCCACCCCGAGTTCCGCCAGCGCCCGCTCGAGATGGGCCGCGTGATCGGCGAGCCGCTGCGGGCTGGGCTGCCGGTCGGAGAATCCGCAGCCGAGATGGTCCGGGGCGATCCAGCGGAATCCGGGATGCCCCGCCTCCGCTATCAGGTCGCGGTAGAAAAAGGACCAGGTCGGATTTCCGTGCAGGCAGACCACCGCGGGACCCTCCCCGTGGTCCACGACCGACAGCTCCCCCGGGCCCACCGGCACCCGGCGGGGACGGAAGGGATAGAGCAAGCGGAGGGTGGGCGGGAGCTCGGCAGGGTCCACCCGGAAATGCTGGGAGGTTCGCCAGCGTCCGGGCGAGGTGAAAAGTCCGGGAACGGGGGCCGGGAAGCCCTCAGTTCTCGAGGATCTCCACCTCGTAGCCGTCCGGGTCGGTCAGGAAGGCCATCTTCCGGCCGCCGGAGGTGAATTGCTCCCGCCAGTCCTCCGGCCAGATCTCGATGCCCTCCTCCTCGAGCCGGCCACAGTACTCGACGATGTCGTCCACCCCGATGCAGGTGTGCATGAGGTCCTCGGGGAACTCGACCCGGAAGTCGGGGGAGTAGGTCAACTCGAGCTCGTGCTCATTCCCCGGAAGGGAGAGGAGGACGATCTGGTTGCCGGCCGGGCTCTTGTCGTTGCGCTTGCGCACCTCGAAGCCGCAGGCCTTGCCGTAGAAGTCGATGGAGCGCTCGAGGTCGCTCACGCGGATACGGGTATGCAGGAACCGGGTGCTCATCGCCCCATTGGACCCGCTTCGCCGACTTTCCTCAAGGGAAGAACGGGCCGACGGCAGCGGGTTCGTTCAGTCGGCGGGCGACGCCGATCCACGACTGCCACCGTCCCCGTCCCCGAAGGCCGCCCGCAGGACCTCCACGGTAGCCGGAAGTCCCCCGCAGTAGGGCACGGAAGCAGCGTCGGCACGGAAGGAGCGGAGCGGCAGGGGGGAATCCGCAAGGAATTCCCAGGCGAGCCCGCGCGCCTCCAGCAGCGGCAGCACCGCCGCGATGTCCCAGATCCGCACCCGGAAATCCACCACCCCGGCGAACTGGCCGAGGGCCACGTAGGCACCCTCCATCGTGCTGGAGCCGAGGTTGCGGAAACGGTGGGCGGTGAGGAAGGGGGCCAGCCCGGCGAGCCTCTCCGCCGGCACGGGGAAGGACAGGGCAAGGGGCCAGTCGCCCCCGGGTTCGGCGGAAAGGGCGGGGGCCGGCCGGTCGTCCTCCCACAAGCCGTGTCCGCGACCGCCGTGCAACAGGCGGTCCTCGGCGTGGTCATAGACCCAGCCGTAGACGGGCCAGCCGTCCTCGAAGAGGGCCACGGAGATCGCGCAGACGGGAAAGCCAAGGGCGTAGTTGTTCGTTCCGTCGATGGGATCGACTACCCAGGCAAAACGGGAGCGGAGGGCCTGCTCCCCGGCCTCTGCCTCCTCGGTGCAGAAGTCATCCCCCGGAAAAGCCTCCGCCACCGCCTCCCGCAAGCGCCGGGAGAGGGCCAGGTCCGCCTCCGTCACCCGACTGCGGTCCGCCTTCCACTGGCTGTCCACCCGACCGTGCGACTCCCGGAACAAGCTCCGCTGCGCGGCCACGAAGCGGTAGCCGGCCTCCCGGCGGACGGCCCGCTCCGCCGACTCCGCCGCCTCAGCGGCCATCGGAGTCGCCGCCCTCCCCGGCCGCACAGGCGGCGAAGGCTTCCTCCGCCACGGCCACCGCCGCATCGATGCTCGCCTCGTCGTGGGCCGCGCTCAGGAACCAGTTGTGGTGCGGGTGGAAAAAGGCTCCCCGGCGGACGGCCGCCGCGCAGAACCGCTGCAACTCCCGCAGGTCATCGTCCCCTTCCAGCCAAGGATAGGGAGCGGACGGCGGCCCGGTCATCCGCAGGGTGCGGCCGTGCCGCCGCGCGGCCGCTTCCAGGCCGGCCCCGAGCCGCTCGCCCATCGCCCGGATCCGGTCGGGCACCCGGTCGCGCTCGAGAATCCGCAGGGTCGCCAGGGCGGCCGCCATCGACTCGGGATTGTTCCAGTAGCTTCCGGTCAGGAAAACCCGGCCCGCAGCCGACCGCAGGGAGTCCCGGCCGACCGCCGCCGCGAGGGGATACCCATTGGCGATCGCCTTGCAGTAGCAGGCGAGGTCCGGCTCGAAACCGACCACGCGGTGCGAGCCGCGTGCGTCGAGCCGGAATCCCACCCGGATGTCGTCGAGCACGAGGACCGCGCCGTACCGCTCGCAGAGGGCCTGCATCCCGGGCAGGAAACCCTCCGCCGGCCACACTGAGGGTGCGAATCCGGGGTGGTGGTAGGGGGTCGTGAAGACGGCCGCCACCTCGTCCCCGTGCTCCCGGAAAAGGGCCTCCAGCGACTCGAGGTCGTTCCAGCGGTAGCGGTGGACGTGCCGGCGGTCCTCCTCGATCAGCCCGCCGTAGCCGGGCGTGCACCACGCGTCCACGCCGTGGTAGGCGCCCTCGAGGAGGAAGACCTTCTTCCGGCCGGTGGCCTCCCGGGCGACCTGCAGGGCCCAGGTGGTCACATCCGAGCCGTTCTTCGCGAAGACCGCCCAGTCCGCGCAATCGATCCGCTCGGTGAGGAGTTCCGCCAGCTCCACCATTATCCGGGAGGGCTGGTTGTGGACCCGGCCGCGCGCCCGTTCCCGCTCCGCCGCCTCCTCCACCTCGGGGTGGGCATGGCCGAGCACGATGGGCCCGTAGCCACACATGAAGTCGAGGTACTCGTGCCCGTCCACGTCCCGGAACCGGCAACCGTAGGCCTCCTCCGAGAAGTAGGGAAAGACCCCGGGCAGGCCGGCCGCCGGGGCGGTGTGCCCGTACTGGCCCCCGGGAATGACCTCCGCCGCCCGCGCAAACCACGCCCGGGACTGGGCGAGGGACGGGGAGGCGGGCGGGAGCTCCGTAGCCATGCGCACTTCCCTACTCCGGGTCCGGGAAGAGTGCAAGGAAGGGCTCGGGAAGAGCGGCCTCCGCCCGGAGGAGCTCGCCCCCGACCGGGCACTCCAACCGGTAGGCGTGCAGGTAGAGGCGGTCCCCCGCACCCTCCCTCCCCTCCCGGAAGCGCTTGTTCGCCCCGAAGTCCCCGTAGAGCCGGTCGCCGAGCAGGGGAACCCGGTGGCGCGAGGCCTGCACGCGCAGCTGGTGGGTCCGCCCGGTGAGGGGACGCAGGGAAAGGAGGGTGAGCGGGAGGGGATGGCGCCGGAAGGCGAGTTCCCGCCCCTCCGTGACCGCCTCCTGGCCCCCGCCCCGCACGACCTGCACGCGGAGGTCCCCCTCCCGGGTTTTCACCCGCCGCAGCTGCTCCCGCCAGCGGAACTCCCGCCGCTCCGGCCGGCCCACCCCCACCGCCCGGTACTCCTTGCGCACCTCCCCGTTCTCGAAGGCCTCCCGGATCCGTTCCGCCCGCCTTCCCCGGGCCAGCAGGAGCACGCCGGAGGTCGGCCGGTCGAGACGGTGGCAGAGGATGAGGGACTCCGCCTCCCCGGGACCCCAACGATAGCCCTGCCGGTCCGGCTCCCAGGCCGCCCGCAGGAGCGCCTGCGGGTCCCGGCCCGCGCGGTTCGGATGGGAGAGCACGCCGGCCCCCTTGTCCACGGCCACCCAGTCCGGCCCGCCCGCCACGGTCCGCACCCGCGGGTGCCAGGGGAGCTCGTGCCAGCCGCAACGCCCGCTCATCGGTAGTGGAAGGTGATCTCCACCTCGGTCTGCCCGCCGAGACGCTCGCGCATCGATGCGGTCCACTCGCCGTAGGGCGCCCGCCCGTAGATCGCGTCGAGGCAGATGACGGAGGCGAGATCCCCGGCGGTCGAGTCGGTGATGCGGACATCGGTGATCGAGCCGGAGGCGTCCACGGTGAAAACGGTGTCCACCCGCGAGAAGTTCGTGCTCACCTGCACCTCCCGGATGAGCCGGAACCACTCCTGCTGGATCGCCTCGAGCATCCGCTGGGTGTAGGCCCCGTAGTCTGTCACCCGGGAGTCCACGGAGAGCCGGCCCCGGCGGGGCGCGCTTGCCTCCGAGCGGTTCAGGGGGGCCTCAAGGACGTCCGCCCCCACCCGTCGCCGGGGCAGGGGCTGGGCCTCCCGTCCCCGGGGCGCCGGCTCGGCGGCCGCGGTCTCCTCCCTGGGCTCCGCCGGGCGCTGCGGCTCGCCCCCGCCGGGCCGGAGGTCGAGGACCTTCGGGACCTCCTCCTCCGCGGGAGCGGGCTCGGGTGGATCGGGCTCGCCCTCCACCGGCTCGGGAATCTCCACGCCGGGCCCGGTCACCGGCGGCTCGACCCACTCGGGAAGTTCCCTCTCCCGCGGGGGCAGCGGCCTGCCGGGGGCCTCCGCCGGCGCGGGCGGAACTTCCACCTCGGGAGGGGTGGGCTCGGCCGCGGGAGAACCGTAGATCCCGGGCTCAAGAGGCTCGGGCGCCTCCCCGCGGGGAACGATGGTCTGGCTCTCCACCTCGCTGTCCCGCTGCGGGGCCGGCGCCTCCGCCGGCGGTGCCGGCTCGGGCTGCGCCGCCTGCTGGTCCCGGGTACTCTCCTGCACGGTCGGGTCCGGAGGATTCTCCGGCACCTGCGGATTTGCCTCCACGAAGCGCACGAGGGTGACGGGCGGTGGGGAGGGGGTCGCCTCCGCCGCTGCCCGCTGCTCGGCGAGAACCGCCGTCCGGCTGAATTGATAGGCCACCCCCGCGTTTACCAGCATGGAAATCACCAGGGCCACGATCCAGATGAGCCAGGGGGCCCGCCGCCCGCGGCGGCCGAGATCCTCGAGGTAGTCGGTCATGGCGCGCCCGGAAAACCTCGCCGCTCCCCGGGCTCCGCGCAAGCGGACGGGGGCAGGAGGACCGGATCATGGGCTCGCAGGAGGGCCCGCACCTCCGTGAGCGGCAGGCCGATGACGTTGTCGCGGGCACCCGCGACTTCCTCCACGAGGAGCGCTCCGTGCTCCTGGAGGGCATAGCCGCCGGCCTTGTCGAGCACCTCCACGCGGCGGAGGTAGTCCTCAATGACGGCCTCGCCAAGCGTGCGGAAACGCACCCGGGTGACCGCGCGAGCGACCGCCCGCGGGCCCCCGCCCGCCGGGCAGAGGCAGAGGCCGGTGTGCACTTCGTGGACCTGACCGGAAAGGCGGCGCAGCATCCGGCGGGCCTCCGCGGGATCGGCCGGCTTGCCGAGGGCCTCCCCGGCGAGCACGACGAGGGTGTCCGCCCCGAGCACGCTCTCCCCGGGACAATCGCGGGCGACAGCCTCCGCCTTGAGGGCCGCGTTCCTCTCCACGAGGACCGCCGGCTCCGCCGAGCCGGGAGCGGCCTCCTCCACCCGCGCCGGCCGGACGACATGCGGGATTCCCGCCGCCTCGAGAAGGTCGCGCCGCCGGGGGGAGGCCGAGGCGAGCACGAGCACGCGCGGGGGGGCTTCCTCCGGGTCGGTGTTCACGCTTCGATGCTTGCGGGACGGGCTCCGCCGGGGAAAGGTTTTTTCCGGGTCGGGTGATCCGGATGATCCGGGCGGGAGCCGCCGCCCCGTCTCGCCCCCCCTCCTCCTCCCATGCGCATCGGCCTCGCCCAGATCAATACGACCGTCGGGGATCTCCCGGGAAACCGCGACCGCATCCGCACGGCCTACGACCAGCTGGTGGCCGCGGGGGCCGAGCTGGTCCTCACTCCGGAACTGGCCCTCTCCGGCTACCCGCCCCGCGACCTGCTCTTCCGGGCGGGCTTCCTCGAGGACTGCCGCGACGCGCTGGAGGCGCTGGTCGCCACCACGGGGGAGGTCCCCCTGCTGGTCGGACTGCCCGTGCCCAACGAGGGGGCCGGCCGGCCGGTCCGCAATGCCGCGGCCTGGTGCGAGGGGGGCCGGGTCCGCCACCTCCTCGCCAAGAGCCTGCTCCCCACCTACGATGTCTTCGACGAGGACCGCTACTTCGAGCCGGCCCCGGCTCCCGCCGAGCCGATCTCCTGCCGTGGCCAGCGGATCGCGGTGACCATCTGCGAGGACCTCTGGTACGGCCAGGCCGACCACCGCTACGCCCGCCAGGCGGACCCGCTGGAGGCTCTCCGCTCCTCCGCGCCGGATCTGGTCCTCAACCTCTCCGCCAGCCCCTGGCACTTCGGCAAGCAGGAAGTCCGCGGGGAAGTGCTCCGCCGTACGGCCGCCACCCTCGGCGTGCCGGTGGTCTACGCCAACAGTATCGGCGGCAACGATGAGCTGATCTTCGACGGCCGCAGCCTTTGCGCCGGTCGGGATGGTGCCGTCCACGAGGTCGGTCCGGCCTTCGCCGAGGGCACCCCGCTCGTCGACACGGAGGACCCCGCGGCCAGCGCCCTCCCGCCCCCGGAACGGCTCGCCGAGGTCCATGGCGCCCTCGTCCTGGGGATCCGCGACTACCTCGGGAAGACGGGCTTCCCGCGCGCGCTGGTCGGCCTCTCCGGGGGAATCGACTCGGCCGTCACCATGGCCCTCGCGGTCGACGCCCTCGGGGCCGACCGGGTCCGCGGGGTCGCCCTGCCCTCCTCCATCTCCAGCGCCCACAGCGTAAGGGACGCCGCCGCCCTCGCCGCCAACCTCGGCATCCGCTACGACGAGATTCCCATCGCGGGGCTGGTCGGGGCCGCCGAGGATGCCCTCGCCGGGCTCTTCGCGGGGACCGAGCCGGGCATCGCCGAGGAAAACATCCAGTCGCGCGCCCGCGGGCTCCTCCTCATGGCCCTGAGCAACAAGTTCGGCGACCTGCTCCTCACCACGGGCAACAAGAGCGAACTGGCCGTCGGCTACTGCACGCTCTACGGGGACATGGCCGGGGGACTCGCCGTGCTCTCCGATGTGCCCAAGACGCTGGTCTACGAGTTGGCCCGCTACCTCAACCGCGACGGCGAGCGCATCCCCGTCGCCACCATCGAGAAGGAGCCCTCCGCCGAGCTCCGGCCCGACCAGCGCGACGTCGACTCGCTCCCGCCCTACCCGGTCCTCGACCGCATCCTCGAGCTGGCCATCGAGGAGCGCCGCAGCCGGGAGGCGATCGTCGCCGAGGGCTTCCCGTCGGAAACGGTCCGCGACATCCTCGCGAAGGTCGACCGCAACGAGTACAAGCGCCAGCAGGCCGCCCCGGGCCTGAAGATCACCCCACTCGCCTTCGGCATTGGACGCCGGATTCCGATTGTGCAAAAGTACCAACCATGAGGACGATCCAGGAAAAGAAGGACGAGCTCCTCGAGACGCTCGAGCTGATCGGGGACGAGCAGGAGCGACTCGGCTACATCGTCGACCTCGGCAAGGAGGCCGCACCCATGCCGGAGGAGTACCGGCAGGATACCTTCCGGATCGAGGGTTGTGCCTCCAACCTCTGGATGTTCCCGAGCTACGAGGAGGGCCTCTGCCACTACCGGGTCGATTCCGACTCGACGATCACCCGGGGCATCGCCGCCATGCTCGTCGCCCTCTACGACGGGCACCCGCCCGGGGAAATCCTCGCGCATCCGCCCGACTTCCTCCAGGAGGCCGGGGTGCCCCAGCTCCTCTCTCCGAACCGCCGGAACGGGCTCACCAACCTCTCCGGCAAGCTCATGGACTACGCCCGCCTCTGCCAGGAGCAGTACGGGTCCGCCCCCGCCCCGGCCGTGGGCAAGAGCCCGGAATGAGCTCCGCCGACCTCTTCACCCGCGCCCGCCAGGTCATTCCGGGCGGGGTCAACTCCCCGGTGCGCGCCTTCCGCTCGGTGGGCGGCACCCCCTTCTTCACGGAGTCCGCGGACGGCCCGTACCTGCACACGGCCGACGGCCGGGAACTCGTCGATTTCGTCTGCACCTGGGGACCGGCCATCCACGGGCACAACGACCCGGACATCCGCGCCGCGGTCGCCGCCGCCCTCAGCGGGGGCACGAGCTTCGGGACGCCCTGCCCGGACGAGGTCCACATGGCCGAGGCGGTGGTCGGGGCGGTGCCCTCGGTCGAGAAGGTCCGCATGTGCAACAGCGGTACGGAGGCCAACATGTCCGCCCTCCGGCTGGCCCGCGGCTTTACCGGACGCGACAAGGTGATCAAGTTCGCCGGGTGCTACCACGGCCACGTCGACTCCCTCCTCGTCGCCGCGGGCTCGGGAGCCCTCACCCTCGGACAACCGGACAGCGCGGGCGTCCCCGCCGCCTTTGCCGCGACCACCCTGGTCTGCCCCTACAATGATCCGGCAACGGTCCGCGCGGTCTTTGCCGAGCACGGGCCGGAGATCGCCGCGGTCATTGTCGAGCCCTACCCGGCCAACTGTGGCTTTGTCCTCCCCCGCGCAGGCTTTCTCGGCCTGCTCCGCGAGCTCACCGCCGAAAACGGCAGCCTGCTGATTTTCGACGAGGTGATGACGGGCTTCCGGCTGGCCCGGGGCGGCGTCCAGGAGCTGGAGGACCTCCGGCCGGACCTCTCCGCCTTTGGCAAGGTCATCGGCGGGGGACTCCCGGTGGGGGCCTTCGGGGGCCGCGCCGAGATCATGGACCACCTCGCCCCGGACGGACCGGTCTACCAGGCGGGCACCCTCTCCGGCAACCCGCTGGCCATGGCCGCCGGGCGCGCTTCCCTCGCCAAGCTGGAGGACCGGGAAACCTACGAGGCACTCGACGCCTCCGGCCAACGGATCGCCGAGGCCCTCCGCGCGGAGGCCGACGACCTCGGCTACCCGCTCTGCGTCCACCAGTGTGGCTCCATGTTCTCCGCCTTTTTCGGCACGGAGAGAGTCGAGACCTTCGACGAGGTCAAGGAGGCCGACACGGAGCGCTTCGCCGCCTTCTTCCACGCCGCCCTCCAGCGCGGGGTCTACCTGCCCCCCTCCGCCTTCGAGACCTGCTTCCTCAGCACCCACCACACGGGCCCGGTGCTCGACCGCGCGATCACCGCGCTCGCCGAGAGCCTCCGGGAGGCGGTCCGCGGCTGAGCCCACCCGTGCCGGCGCGGCTGGGCTCGCCCGGTCCGCGGGCCCGGCCGAGCCGCCGGATCCTTTCCCATGAGTGACTGCTGCCATTCCGGAGCCGGGGCTTCCTCCAGCGCCCCCTCCAATCCCTCCCCCAAGGCCCGCTACTTCTGCCCGATGTGCCCGGGCGTGGAATCGGACGAGCCGGGCTCCTGCCCGCAGTGCGGCATGGATCTCGAGCGCAACCCGCTCGCCCGGCGCACAGTCTGGACCTGCCCGATGCATCCGGAGGTCGAGCGCGACGAGCCGGGAGCCTGCCCACAGTGCGGCATGGACCTCGAGCCGACGGGCACCCCGGACACGGCCGCCGAGGAAGAGGAGGAGCGCGCCATCCGCAGCCTGGGAAGGCGAACCCTCGCCGGGGCAGTCCTCTCCCTGCCGGTCTTCCTCCTCGCGATGCTCCCGATGGTGCCGGGCCTTCCCCTGCCGGCCTGGTTCGAGTCCCCGGTTCGCCCCTGGGCCGAGCTGGTCCTGACCACCCCGGTGGTCCTCTGGGCGGGCAACCTCTTCCTGGTCCGGGGCTGGCAGTCCCTCCGTACGCGCCACTGGAACATGTTCACCCTGATTCTCCTCGGAGTCGGGGCCGCTTACCTCTCCAGTGTGGTCAGCGTGCTCTTCCCGGGGATCTACCCGGAAAGCTTCCGCCAGGACGGGGAACCACCGCTGTATTTTGAGGCCGCCGCGGTCATCACCACCCTGGTCCTCTTCGGACAATGGCTGGAGGCCCGCGCCCGCCGCCGTACGGGCCAGGCCCTCCGCGGCCTCATGGACCTCGCCGCCGCCACCGCCCGACGGGTGCTCCCGGACGGGTCCGAGGAGGAGGTCCCGGTGGAACGGGTGCAGACGGGCGACCGCCTCCGCGTCCGCCCGGGCGAGAAGATTCCGCTGGATGGAATCCTCCTCGAGGGACAATCCCGGGTGGATGAATCCATGCTCAGCGGCGAACCAATCCCGGTCCGCCGCGAGGTCGGCGACGAGGTCATCGGGGGAACGGTCAACCAGGAGGGGGGCTTCCTCCTCGAGACGACCGCGGTCGGGGAGGACACGGTACTCAGCCGCATCGTCCAGCGGGTCGCCGAGGCCCAGCGGAGCCGGGCCCCGGTCCAGAACCTGGTCGACCGGGTCGCCGCGGTCTTCGTCCCGGTGGTCGTCGCCATTGCCCTCCTCGCCTTCCTCGCCTGGGCCCTCCTCGGCCCGCAGCCCTCCCTGCTCTACGCCACGGTGGCCGCGGTCTCCGTCCTGATCATCGCTTGCCCCTGCGCCCTCGGACTGGCCACGCCCATGTCCATCATGGTCGGGGTCGGGCGCGGGGCACGGCAAGGCATCCTCATCCGCGATGCCGAGGCCCTCGAGCGCGCCGAAAAAGTCGAGGCTCTGGTCACCGACAAGACGGGCACCCTCACCGAGGGACGACCGGAAGTGGTCGCCCTCCGCCCGGAGGAGGGGGTCTCCGGCGAGGACCTGCTCGGGGCCGCCCTCGCGGTGGAACAGTCCTCCGAACACCCCCTCGCCCGCGCGGTCGAGGCGGCCGCCCGGGAACGCGGCTTGCGGGCCACCACCGCCACGGGCTTCCAGTCTACCACGGGCTACGGGGCCGAGGGAGAGGTCGGCGCGGACCGGGTTCGGGTGGGCCGGCGCAAGTTCGTCGAAACCGCCACGGGCTCGGTCCCGGAGGCCACCGCGGAGCAAGCCGAGGAGGACCAGCAGCAGGGACGAACGGTCATCTGGGTCGCCCGCGGCCCCCGCTTGCTCGGGACCCTCGCGGTGGCCGATCCGGTCAAGGAATCCGCCCCGGGCGCTGTCCGCGAGCTCCAGGCCATGGGCATCCGTTTGGTCATGGCCACGGGCGACCAGGATGGCACCGCCCGCGCCGTCGCCAGCCGGGTCGGACTCGACGAGGTCCGTGCCGATGTCGACCCGGCCGAAAAACAGGCCATCGTCCGGGAACTCCAGGACGAGGGTCTCCGGGTCGCCATGGCGGGCGACGGGATCAACGACGCCCCGGCCCTCGCCGCCGCCGACGTCGGCATCGCCATGGGCAGCGGGACCGACATCGCCATGGAAAGTGCCGGGCTCACTCTGGTCCACGGGGACCTCCGCGGGGTTGCCACCGCCCTCCGGCTCAGCCGGGCCACCCTCCGCAACATCCGGCAAAACCTTTTCTTCGCCTTCGCCTACAACGCCCTCGGGATCCCCATCGCCGCCGGCGTGCTCTACCCGGTCCTCGGCCTCCTCCTCAGCCCCATGATCGCCGGCACCGCCATGGCCTTCAGCTCCGTCTCCGTCCTCTCCAACGCTCTCCGCCTCCGCCACACCCCTCTCCAGCAATCGTCCTGATCGGGCCGCAAGGGCGCGCCGCCCGGGAGAAAATCCTTCCCTCCACAGCCCCCAAACGCTCGCCCAACCCATCCGGCTCCAACTCGCCGAGAGCCCTCCGAAAGAAGGGTCCCGTACCCTCGGGCCCACCACTTCCCCAAAGGAAAAAGCTTGGCCTTCGCTTATCACTCCTGCCTGTCCTGATTTCACACCCGGCCTCTGGAAAAATCCTCCGTCCCCCACCCCCCCCTCCCATCGCCCCCTTCACCCCCCCCAAAAAACCCCTTCCTCGTAAGCGGATTCCCCTCCCTCCGCGCCCCCTCCATAGGGCTCACCAAACGGATTTGGACGGTCTGTCCCCCATAATCCCCCAAACGGCCGACCCACGCCCCCTCCCTCCTCTCCCCCGCTCCAACCCCCTCCCCAGCCCCCAGCAGGGCGATTCTGGCGGTCTGTCCCTCGTAATTTCGGCAATTGGGGGACCCGCTTCCCTTTTTCCTCCCCGTACCAGGTGAACGGACCTTGCCCCCCTCCGCTCCACCCCGCGGGACCGCGGGAGATTCCCGGGCAACTGCATCGGGGCCAAGGCTGGCAATGGGGTGTCTTACTTTGGGACCCTGCACCCCTCACGCCCCCTCCCGCAATGGTTCTCAACACCTCAAAAGCCCCTCCCCTCCCCGCAAGCGGATTCCCCTCCACCCCGCTCCCCTCCAAGCCCCCCACAGGCCTCACCAAGCGGATTTGAACGGTCTGTCCCTCGTAGTCCCCGCAGACAGCCGACCCACATCCGTTCCCTCCGAGCCTCCGCTCCAGCCGCCTCCCCAACCGGCAGCAGGGGCGACTTTGACGGTCTGTCCCCCATAATTTCTCCAGTTGGGGGACCCGCTTCCCTTTTTCGGCCCGCACCGGGTGGACCGATCCTGCCCCCCTCCGCTTCGCGGGACCGCGAGAGATTTACGGGCAAACGCAGCGGGGCCGGGGGGTGGCGGTGGGGTGCTTTTCTCGGGGATCCCGCCCCCCACACGCCCCCTCTCGCAATCGTTCTCACCAACCAAAAGCCTCGGCCCGTCCCGCAAACGGATTCCCCTCCCTCCGCTCCCCTCCAAGCCCCCTCCATAGTGCTCACCAAGCGGATCTAGACGGTCTGTCCCCCGTAATCTCCCAGACGGCCGACCCCACGCCCCCGCTTCCCCGCTCCAACTCCCTCCCCAGCCCTCAGCAGGGCTGATTCTGGCGGTCTGTCCCCCATAATTTCCCCAGTTGGGGGACCCGCTTCCCTTTTTCGGCCCGCACCGGGTGGACCGATCCTGCCCCCCCCGCTCCGCGGGACCGGAGGAGATTCCCGGGCAAACGCATCCGGTCGGGGGGTGGCGATGGGGTGCTTTTCTCCGGGATCCCGCCCACACACACACCCTCCCGCAATCGTTCTCACCACCCCCAAAGCCCCTCCCCTCCCCGGAAGCGGATCCACTCCGCTCCCCTCCAAGCCCCCCCACAGACCCCAGCAGGGCTGATTCTGGCGGTCTGTCCCCCATAATTTCCCCAGTTGGGGGACCCGCTTCCCTTTTTCGGGCCCGCACCGGGTGAACGGATCCTGCCCCCCCCGCTCCGCGGGACCGGAGGAGATTCCCGGGCAAACGCAGCGGGGCCGGGGGGTGGCGGTGGGGTGCTTTTCTCGGGGACTTCCGCCGCCCATGCGCCCCTTCCCGCAATGGTTCTCACCACCGGGAAAGCCTCGCCTCACCCCGCAAACGGATTCCCCTCCCTCCACTCCCCTCCAAGCCCCCCACAGACCCTACCAAGCGGATTTGGACGGTCTGTCCCCCGTAGTTCCCGCAGACGGCCGACCCACCTCCGCTCCCTCCGCTCCCCCGCTCCAACTCCCTCCCCAACCGGCAGCAGGGCTGATTCTGGCGGTCTGTCCCCCATAATTCCCCCAGGTGGGGAATCCACTTCCCTTTTTCCGCCCCGAACCAGGTGAACGGATCTTGCCTCCGCTCCGCCCCGCGGGACCGCGGGAGATTCCCGGGCAAACGAAGTGGGTCCGGGGGGTAGCGGTGGGGTGCTTTTCTCGGGGATCCCGCCCATCCACACGCCCCTCCTGCAATCGTTCTCACCACCCCAAAAGCCCCTCGCCGCTCCGTAAACGGAAGTCCCTCCCTCCGCTCCCCTCCATAGCGCTCACCAAGCGGATCTAGACGGTCTGTCCCCCGTAATCTCCCAGACGGCCGACCCACGCCCCCGCTTCCCCGCTCCAACTCCCTCCCCAGCCCTCAGCAGGGCTGATTCTGACGGTCTGTCCCCCATAATTCCCCCAGGTGGGGAATCCACTTCCCTTTTTCCGTCCCGAACCAGATGAACGGATCTTGCCTCCGCTCCGCCCCGCGGGACCGCGGGAGATTTACGGGCCAGCGAAGCGGGTCCGTGGGGGAGGTCTGGATGGCTTACCGGATGGGGTTCTCGTTCGGTTGGGCTGGTGGGACGTTTTTCACGGGGTGGGGGTGGGAAGAGGGGAGGGAGTCCGTGGGAACTTCGGGGAGCGGAGGCGTTCCTCCCGGACGGACCCGGAAAAGTCTTGCCCCTCCTTTTTTGCAATACTATTACATATTCCACCACGGAGGTTCGCCGAGCGGCCTCTTGCGAAAACCACCCCTCCCCCTCCCATGAATGATTCCCAGGAACCCCACGAATCCGCCCACCGGGACCATCTCCACCAGGCACAGGAGCACTACCGCTGGCGGCAGGAGCACATGGAGGCCTTGGCCCTCCTGAAGCAGGCCGAGGCCGTCCTCTTCGCGCACGAGGCGCGCATTCTTGCCCACGAGGCGGAGATCGCGCGTCACGAGGAGCAGATCGCTCACGGAGCGGCCCATGCCGAGGCGCCCCCCGAGGACGAGCACCGTCGGTTTGCCGAGACCCACCGGGCTGGCGAGGAGCATCACGAGGCACTCCTCGAGGCGATTCGGGCTCTCGCCCTTCATTTGCCGAGAGCCGGGTCGTAGCCGATCGGCGCGCCGACGAACGGCAACCGCCTTCCGGGGCACGCGGACAGGGGCCCGGGCGGAAGGCGGAGCTTGGAGGAGGCGGCCGCCTCGGAACGGCCGGGTCGGGCACCGCGGTCGTCGGTCAGGATGCCGGGTCCACCCCCGGATCGGGTCGGAGGTCGGCTAAGGAATTGCCAGCCGATTGGTCCCGGCCTTTTCCTGCCGGGCGGCGTTGTCGTCGCCCACCGCTCTCCATGGCCCTGCACACTCTTCTCCTCCTCGCCGTGGTCCAGGGGATCACGGAATTTCTTCCGGTTTCCTCCTCGGCCCACCTCATCCTCCTGCCGGACCTGACCGGCTCGGAAGACCAGGGCGTGGCCATCGACGTGGCGGTCCATGTAGGGACGCTCGGGGCGGTCTGCCTGTATTTCCGCCGGGAAGTGGGCTGGCTCGTCCGCGGACTCGGGGAAGTCCTCACCGGTCGTTTCGGGGGTCCGGCGGCCCGCTTTTTCCTGCTTCTCGTCCTGGCCACGATCCCGGTGGTCCTCGGCGGGGCGGTCCTCTACTTCACCGGCTGGATCGACGCGCTGCGCTCCCTGCGGGTGATCGGGTGGACCATGCTCGGCTTCGGGATCGTTCTCTACCTCGCCGACCGTAACCGGAAGAGGGACCGCCGGGAGCGGGACTGGACGACCTGGGATGCCCTCGTCATGGGCCTCTGGCAGGCGATCGCCCTGATCCCGGGCACCTCCCGCTCCGGAGCGACCATCACCGCGGCCCGCATCCTCGGATTTGGCCGGGAGGACGGGGCCCGGCTGGCCATGGTGCTGTCGATCCCCACCATCACCGCCTCCGGGGTCCTCCTCGCCGGGGATGCGGCCCGGCTGGCCGACTGGCGGCTCCTCGGCCAAGGGGCCCTCGCCGCTCTCTTCGCGTTTGTCGCCGCCTATCTCGCCCTCGCGCTGATGCTCTTCTTTCTCCGGACGACCTCCTTCACCCCCTACGTGATCTACCGGGTCCTCCTCGGCGGGCTTCTCCTCGGGATCAGCTACACCGGGGGTGGGGGCTGAGGGCCGCGCTTGACCCGCGACCGCAAAAACGCTCTCCTCTCGGTGTCACCACAGGCCCGTGGTGTAATGGTAGCACACCAGGTTTTGGTCCTGTTTGTCGGGGTTCGAATCCCTGCGGGCCTGCCACCGACGGCTTTCAGTCCTCCGTCTCGGTGACGAGGGTACCAATCCGTTCGCCGAGGACGGCTTGCCGGATATGGCCCTCCCCGGCGAGGGAGAACACAAGGATGGGCATGCGGTTGTCGAGGCAGAGGGAAAATGCGGTCGAGTCCATCACCTGGATGCGCTTCCGGAGAGCCTCGAAGAAGTCGAGGGTCTCGTAGCGAACGGCGTCCGCGTGCTGGCGGGGGTCCTTGTCGTACACCCCGTCGACGTTGGTCGCCTTGAGGATGATATCCGCCTCGATCTCACTGGCGCGCAGGGCCGCGGTGGTGTCCGTGGAGAAGTAGGGATTCCCCGTGCCAGCGGCGAAGATGACAATCCGGCCCTTCTCGAGGTGTCGCTTGGCGCGGCGAAGGATGAAGGGCTCGGCGATCTTTTCCACGGGGATCGCACTCTGCACCCGCACCTGCAGGCCGAGCTTCTCCAGCACATCCATGAAGGCGAGCCCGTTGATGACCGTAGCCAGCATCCCCATGTAGTCGCCGGTGGTCCGGTCGACCCCGCGCTTTTCCCCGGTCAATCCCCGGAAGATGTTGCCCCCCCCCACGACGATCGCGACCTCCGTCCCCATCTCGTGGACCTCCCGGATCTGCCGGCCGATGGCCTCCAGTTTGGGAGGATCGAAGGGCTCCCCCGTGTCCGGGTTCTGCAGCGCTTCTCCGCTGAGCTTGAGGACGATGCGGCGGTAATGGGGGGAAGGATTCTCCATCGGCTTGGGCCGTAGGCAGTAGTGGAACGACTCGGCAGGGTCAACCAAGCGCCCCGGTTGCACCGATTTTCGCGATTCGGGCTTGAATCCGGAAGCCGTTCGGGTTTTCCTCCTCGCTTTGCTGTCCCGTTCGTCTAGCCAGGTCTAGGACACTGGGTTTTCATCCCAGCAACAGGGGTTCGAATCCCCTACGGGACGCTCGCCCTCTCAGTGCTTGGTAAGGTGTCGGACGTGCCCAACTTCCCGGGTCCTTTGTCCGCAGTGAAGCGGTGCGGCGCCCCGTTCCCCACCGGGGCTTGGAGACACGAACTGGGAGTCGGGATCCCGTTTTCCTAGGCGGAGGTCGGCGCGAGTTCTCCATCCTTTCGGCCGAGGGCAGCCCACCTCCAAAGGCTGGGCGCACCGCTCCAAGGCAGAACCCCGCCGGGCGACCGTGCTACCGCCACCCGTTGCCTTCTGCTCCCACCGCCGTTGCTGCTCCCCGGATTCCCTGGTTCCCCCGCAGAGGCGGACGGCCCGCCGTTCGGGCGATGGGAAAGACAGGATGCTTCCCCGTTTCCAACCCTCATCTCTACCGCAAGAGGTTCCCGAGGCCCGCTTTCCGCCAGAGAAAATGGTCGGGCCGACTGGATTTGAACCAGCGACCCCTACACCCCCAGTGTAGTGCGCTACCAGACTGCGCTACGGCCCGTACCAGACTTCACGGTGTCCCGGAAAGCCCGGGTCCCGCAAGCGAAATCCGCGGCGGGCTCCCGCCGCCCGCCCGGGAAATGCGGTTGCGAGGAGGCCAGAGATGGCCGACCCTGCGGGCCGTGGCGCGGAAAACCAACGGCCGGCTCTGGGCCGAACACCTCCAGGGCAACTCCCGCCCCTCGGCTGCGCAGGTGCCGGTGGCCCGCCCTCGCCAGCTCCGGCGGAACCTCGTCGTCCTCGGAGTGGATCCCAGCCTCCGCGGGACGGGTATGGCGGTCCTCGAGGTGCGCGGGGGACGCTGCCGCCTCTGTCACTCCGAGGTTTTCCGTCTCCACCGTTCCACCCCGGAGACCACCTGCCTCGGCCAGCTGGCTGTGCGCACGGAGGAACTGCTCGGCGCCTTTCCCGTGGACACCGCCGCCGTGGAGGAGGCCATCTACGTGCAGAACTACCAGACGGCCCTCACCCTCGGCGCCGCCCGGGGGGCCATCCTCAGTTCCCTCGCCCGGGGTGGGCTCTCCATTCACGCCTACCCTCCCCTCCGGGTGAAGCAGGCCCTCGTCGGCTTCGGCCGGGCCAGCAAGGAGCAGGTCCGCCGGACCCTCGGCCAATGGGTGGAGGGTGCCGATGAATCCCTCACCCTCGACGAGTCCGATGCCCTCGCCCTCGCCCTCTGCCACTGGTTGACCGGCACCCCCGACGAGACCCCCGAGGTCTCCCGCGAGGATGCGTAGTCTCGTCCTCGGCGGCGGCCTCGGGGGACTCTCCGCGGCGATCCACCTGGCCCAGCGCGGCCACGAGGTGACCGTCCTCGAGCGGAATGACCACGCCGGCGGCAAGTGCGATCGCCACGAGGAGGACGGCTTCCACTTCGATATCGGACCCTCCGTGCTCACCCTCCCCTTCGTCCTCGACGAGCTCTTCGCCGCCGCCGGCCGCCGCCGGGAGGACTTCCTCAGCCTGCACCCGGTGGAGCCCGGGTGCACCTATTTCTTCGCCGACGGGACTCGCTTCGACGCGCCCGGCAGCGCGGAGGCCATGGAGGAGGCCATCGCCCGGACTTTTCCGGGCGAGGAGCGGGGGTTCCAGCGGTTCTGGAAGCACGCCGAACGCCTCTGGAAGGTTAGCGGCCCCGCCTTCCTCTTCCATCCGCCGGGCCCGCGGGCCCTGCGGGACATCCCCTACCCCCGGGCGGTCCGGGCGCTCCCCGACCTGCTTCCCGTGCCCATGGGCCGACGCCTCCGGCACTTCTTCCGGGATCCGCGGCTCGTCCAGCTCTTTTCCCGCTTCGCCACCTACAACGGATCGGACCCCGCCCGCACCCCCGGTACCTTCAACGTGATCGCCTACGCGGAACTCGCCTTCGGCTCCTGGCGCTGCGAGGGGGGCATGAGGGCGCTCGTCGACGCGCTGGTACAGCTGGCCGCGGACTGCGGGGTGGAGTTTGTGTACAACTGCGAGGCCGAGAGGATCCTCTTCGACCGGGCGGGGCGGGTGCGGGGCGTGCGCACCGCCGCGGGCGAGGAGATCGCCGCCGACCGGGTCGTCTGCAACCAGGACGCGGTGAGCGCCCGCAATGGCCCGCTGCTCGCCGAGCATCCTCGCGCCCGCCGCCTCCGGGTGCCCGCGGGCGAGCCGTCCAGCAGCGGCTTTGTCCTGCTCGTGGCGCACGAGGGCACCCGGGATGACCTCTCCTGCCACAACGTCTTCTTCCCGGCCGACTACGGCCGGGAATTCCGCGAGCTGTTCCGGAGCCCCCAACCCCTCGGGGACCCCACCCTCTACCTGTCCCGCCCCTCCAGTCTCGATCCGGCCCTCGCCCCCGCCGGGGCCGAGGGGTGGTTCGTCCTCGTGAACGCGCCCAGCCTGGCGGGCTTCCAGGCCTGGAAAGAGGAGGACTACGCTGGCTTCCTCCTGGAACGCCTGCAGGAGCGGGCCGGGCTCGACCCCTCCCGGGTCCGCTGGCACCGGGCCCACGGGCCCTCTCTCTACCGGGAGCGCTACCGCTCCTGGGAGGGCACCCTCTACGGGCTCAGCTCGAACACCCTCCGCCAGGCCTTCCTCCGGCCGGCCAACCGCCTGCCCGCCGCACCCGGGCTCTCCTTCGCGGGAGGATCCTCCCATCCCGGCGGAGGCATCCCCCTCGTCCTGTTGAGCGGCCGCTTCGCCGCGGAGGCGGTGGCCTGAAGGATTGCCGCCTTTGCGCCCCCATCCCCCCACGCCCTCCCTCCTTCTCTGCGCCGGAACGGCCCTGCTGCTCGGCAGCCCCCTGCAGGCGGACGACGGGGGTGCGGGCCCCGGGGACGAGCAGCCCCCGCCCGACTACCGCGAGCAGGGAGACCTGCCGGTGGAGGCACCGGCGGAGGACGGCCTCCTCACCGGGGACGGCTTCCACTTTCTCGAGGACTTCAAGAACGAGGTCTACAAGGACTTCGCCAAGGCCACCCGCTGGCTCGACCGCACCCTCGCCCGCAATGTCACCGCCGAGGAGGACTACGGGCGCAACCGCATCACACTGACCCCGAGCCTGACCTACGAGACCGGCCACCGGACCCGCTGGAGCCACGACCTCGGCATCCGGGCGGACATCCGCCTCTCGCGGCTCCAGAAAAAGCTCCGGCTGGTCGTGAACAACGAGGAGTTCGGCGCCCTCCCGGAGTCGGACAAGGCGGAGACCGAACAGGACTTCCGGGTCGGGCTGGCCCGGCAGATCGGCCAGCTCATCGACACGAGCATCGGCGCCTCCGGGATCAACCCGCCCACCGGCTACGCCGAGGGCCGCTGGGGCACGGGGGGGCGGCACCGCGACTGGCTGGGCTCCGTCCAGCTGAAGGCCTACTACCGCACGGACTCCCGCGGACTCGGCACTTCCGGAAGCCTCGGCTGGGGGCGCTGGTGGGACCGGATCCAACTGCGGAGCTCCACCGGCTACCGCGCGGACCACCAGACGAGGGACGAGGTGACCTGGGCCTCCTTCTACTCGCTCGGTTACGTGGACCGGCTGATCGGGCCGGAGGAGCCCCGCCCGCTCGTCTCCCCGTCGAAGGTCGCCCGTGGCTACGATCTCGGCTACCGCATCTCGGGCAACCTCACCACCGCGCCCACCGTGGCGGGTCACCAGATCGTCGCTCACTACAAGCAGCCCATCCGCAGGAACTGGATCTTCTACACGCTCTCCCCGGAGGTCCGCTGGCAGGAGAATCAAGACTGGCAGGCGGACTTCCGTTTCCAACTGAGCCTGCAGATCCTCATCTGGGGGCTTTCCCGGTAGCGAGGGTCAGCCCGGCCGGGCGGGGCGCCCGCCCATGGCCTTCGGGGCCTCAGTCCGCGAGGTACTCGACCGGGGCGGGTTCCTCCACGGCGGCGTTTTCCGGACTGGGGTAGCGCGGGTAGCGGAACTCCCGGCCCTCGTAGTTGGTCAGCACGACTTCCTCGTCGGTCACCTCGCGCACGTAGTCCGGGTTGATCGGGATCTTCCCGCCGCCCCCGGGGCCGTCGATGACGAACTGGGGAATGGCGTAGCCACTGGTGTTTCCGCGGAGGGCCCGGATGATCTCGACCCCCTTCTCCACCCCCGTGCGGAAGTGCGCGCTGCCGGTGATGAGGTCGCACTGGTAGAGGTAGTAGGGGCGCACCCGCATCATGAGGAGGCGGTGGATGAGGGAGCGGTAGACCTCGGGGTCGTCGTTCACTCCCTTGAGGAGGACCGACTGGTTGCCGATGGGAGTCCCGGCGAGGGCGAGCCGCTCGGTCGCTTCGTAGAGCTCCTGCGTGCACTCCTTGGGGTGGTTGGCATGGATGCTCATCCAGATGGGCCCGTGCTTGCGGAGCACCCCGCAGAACTTCTCGGTGATGCGCTGCGGGAGGAAGACCGGGATGCGACTGCCGATGCGGATGAACTCGAGGTGCGGGATCGCCCGCAGCCGCCCGAGGAGATAGTCCAGCTTGACGTCGTTGAGCAGCAGGGGGTCACCCCCGCTGAGGAGGACATCGCGGATCTCCGGGTGCTCCTCGATGTAGCGGAGGCCCTCCTCGAAGTTGGGGTGAAAGTTGTAGTCCTGCGCGTTCGAGACGAGCCGGCTCCGCGTGCAGTAGCGGCAGTAGGCCGCACAGCGATCGGTCACGAGGAAGAGGACCCGGTCCGGGTAGCGGTGGACGACGGTATCCACCGGCATGGTGGATTCCTCTCCGACCGGATCGAGGAGCTCCTCCGGTGCGGTCCGGCTCTCCGCGCCCCGCGGGATGACCTGCTTGCGGATCGGGCATTCCGGATCCTTCGGGTCGATGAGGTTGAAGAAGTAGGGCGTAATCGCCAGGGAGAGCTTGTACGCGGAGAACCGCGCCCCCATCCGCTCGTCCGGAGTCAGTTCCAAGTAGTGCTCCAGCTCGTCCGCAGTCGTGATGCGGTTCTGCAGCTGCCAGCGCCAGCTTTTCCATTTCTCTTCCGGGACATCGGCCCAGTGGCCCTGTCCGCGGAACCAGTTTTCTCGTCGATCGTTTGGGTACATGGCGACCTGGTCCAGTGCTTGAAACAAGAAGGGCTAATCCGGTTCCAAGCCGATGTCAAAGACGGGTCCCGCTCGGGGGCCCGGAAAAATCCCGCCGCGTTCTCTTGTTGCCCCACCCGACCCCCTCGCCGAAAAACAATTCCATGCAGCCGATGCCAGCAGTCTTCGCCCTCGAGGACGGGAGCGTGTTCTCCGGGACGGGGTTCGGGGCGACCGGGACCGTGACCGGCGAGGCCGTCTTCAACACGAGCCTGACCGGGTACCAGGAAATCCTCACCGACCCCTCCTACCGCGGCCAGATCGTCACGATGACGGCCCCGCAGATCGGGAATTACGGCATCAACCCGGAGGACTCCGAGTCCGACCACCCCCAGGTGAGCGGTTTCGTGGTCCGGGAGATCAGCCCGATCGCCAGCAACTGGCGCTCCGTGCAGACCCTGCCCGACTACCTCGCCGCGGCCGGCATCCCCGGGATCAGCGGGGTCGACACCCGCGCCCTCACCCGGCGGATCCGGTCGGCCGGCGCCATGAAGAGCTGCCTCTCCGTCGGGGAGATCGGGGCGGAGGAGGCGGTCGAGCGCGCGCGGGCCTGGGCCGGGCTGGTCGGGGTCGACTACGTGCAGGAGGTCACCCGGACCGCCGCGGGCCCCTGGCACGGCCCGGAGGGTCAACTGCCGGAGCGGTCCGTGGACCGCCCGCGCTACCGGGTCGCCGCCATCGACTACGGGGCAAAGGAGTCCATCTTCCGCCGGCTGGCCTCCTACGGCTTCGAGGTGGTTGTCTTCCCGGCGCGGGCCACCCCCGCGGAAATCGCGGCGGTGGAGCCGGACGCGGTCTTCCTCTCCAATGGTCCCGGCGACCCCGCCGCGGTCGGGTACGCCCACGAGAACGTACGCGCGCTGCTCGAGGAGTACCCGACCTTTGGCATCTGCTTTGGCCACCAAGTGATCACCCACGCCCTCGGCGGGGAGACCTTCAAGCTGAAGTTCGGCCACCGCGGGGGAAACCAGCCAGTCAAGGACCTCGCCACCGGCCGGGTCATTATCACTTCCCAGAACCACGGCTTCGCCACCGTGCCGGAGTCGCTGAAGGGCCGGGCCGAGGTCACCGAGATCAACCTGAACGACGACACCGTCGCCGGGCTGCGCCTGCGCGACAAGCCGGTCTTCTCCGTCCAGTACCACCCTGAGGCCGGCCCGGGCCCCCACGACGGGGAGGACCAGTTCGAGAAGTTCTACCGGATGGTGGACGAAGCCCGGAAGGGCCGGGTGGCCTCGGCCGCGGACTGATCCTCCCCGATCTGACCGCTCCCCGGCAGGACTTCCCGGGCTCCCCGCTCCCCGGACAAACCGCTCGCGCGGCGTCCCCGCCGATGCGATTCCCCGCTTGCTCGCCGCAGCGAGGCGACGCCCGAACCGCGGGCTAAGCTCCCGGCCGACGGAAGACGAGCGAGCCGTTGTGGCCCCCGAATCCGAGGTTGTTCGTCACCGCAACGCGCACGTCCCGCTGCACGGCCCGGTTCGGCGCGCAGTCGAGGTCGCAGTCCGGATCGGGCTCCTCGTAGTTGATCGTGGGGGGGATCCAGCCGGTCTCGATCGCCTTGCAGCAGGCCGCCGCCTCCACTCCCCCGGCGGCCCCGAGGAGATGGCCGGTCATCGACTTGGTGGAGGAGAGAATGAGTTCCTTCGCGTGTTCCCCGAACACCTTCTTCACGGCCAGCGTCTCGAACTTGTCGTTGTAGGGGGTCGAGGTGCCGTGCGCGTTGATGTAGTCGACTTCCTCCGGCCCGACTCCTCCCTCGTCGAGGGCGTACTGGAGGGCTTCCCCCAGACCCTTGCCCTCCGGGTCCGGCATCGTGATGTGGTGGGCGTCGCAGGTGGCCGCGTAGCCGACAATCTCCGCGTAGATGCGGGCCCCGCGCCGACGGGCCCCCTCTTCCGTCTCGAGGATGAGAACACCGGCTCCCTCCCCCATGACGAAACCGTCGCGCTTCTTGTCGAAAGGGCGGCTCGCCCTCTCCGGCTCGTCGTTGAAGTGGGTGCTCATCGCCTTCATCGAGCAGAAGCCGGCATAGCCCAACCCGGTGATCGCCGCCTCGCTGCCCCCGGCCACCATGACATCCGCCCGGCCACTCCGGATCATGTGGAAGGATTCACCGATGGCGTGGGCGCCCGTCGCGCAGGCACTGACAATCCCGAAATTCGGCCCGCGGGCCCCGATCTCGATCGCGACCACCCCAGAGGCCATGTCCGCGATGAGGGCGGGAATCATGAAGGGGGAAACCTTGCGCGGACCCCGCTCAAAGAGGACTCGCGACTGCTGCTCGATCGTTTCCATGCCCCCGATGCCGGAGCCGATGAGGACCCCGATGCGGGCCGGATCCACCGCCTCCGGGTCGAGGGATCCGTCCGCCAGCGCCCGGCGGGTCGCCGCCACCGCAAACTGGGTGTAGCGGTCGTTGCGGCGGGCCTCCTTCGGGTCCATGTAATCCGACGGGTCGAAGTCGTTGACCTCCGAAGCCACCTTGCAGGTGTACCCTTCCGAATCGAAACGGGTGATCGGCCCCAGCCCGGAACGACCGGCCACCAAGGAATCCCAGAAGGATTCCACCGTGTTTCCGAGGGAGCTGATCACCCCGATCCCGGTGACTACGACCTTCCGGTTCTGCTGGGGGGATGGCATGGCGTCACCGGGTGCCACGCAGGCACCCTCTCCGCTCTAAGCGCACTTACCCTTGATGTACTCGATCACGCTGCCGACGGTCTGCAGCTTCTCCGCGTCCGCTTCGGGGATTTCCCCCTCAATGACGTCCTTGAATTCCTCCTCGAAGGCCATGATCAACTCCACCGTGTCGAGGGAGTCGGCCCCGAGGTCGTCCAGGAACGACGCCTCCGGCTTCACCTGCTCCTCGTTCACGTTGAGCTGATTGACGATGATTTCGACGACGCGGTCTTCGATCGATTTGTCTGCCATTGGGAAATTCTCCGTTGTTGAGGGAACGGTTGGCAAATCAAATCACCATACCACCGTCAACGGTAAAGACCTGCCCGGTGATGTAGGCGGCCTCCGGGCTGCTCAGGTAACCGACCATCGAGGCGATGTCCGCCGGCGTGCCCATCCGCTTGAGGGGGATCAGCTTGAGGATCGTACCGCGGGTTTCCTCCCCCAGCTCACTGGTCATGTCCGTCTCGATGAAGCCGGGAGCCACCGCGTTCACGGTGATGGAGCGCGCCGCCAGCTCCTTCGCGAGGCTCTTGGTCAGCCCGATCATCCCGGCCTTGGCCGCCGCGTAGTTGGCCTGGCCGGCGTTCCCGGTGAGACCGATGACCGAGGAGATGTTAAGGATCCGGCCGAAACGCTTGCGGGTCATCGGGCGGACGAATGCCCGCGTCATGTGGAAACAGCTGTCCAGATTGGTGCGGAGGACCTCGTCCCACTCGGACCCGTCCATGCGGATGAAGAGGTTGTCCCGGGTGATGCCCGCATTGTTCACGAGAGTGTCGACGTAGCCGTGCTTCCCGAGGACCTCCTCCCCCAGCGCGGCGACCGCCCCCGCATCGGCCACGTCGCACCCGTAGGCCTCGGCCACGCCCCCGGCGGCCTCCACCGCCGCCACCGCCCGGCCCGCCGACTCCGTGGAGCGGGCGACGCAGAGCACCCGCATCCCCCGGCGACCCAGTTCCTCCGCGATCGCCAGCCCGATCCCCCGGCTGGCCCCGGTCACCAATGCCGTACGCATTTCACTCTCTTCGTCACTCATAGCCGCGTACCCTGTGGCCCGGGCCCGTCGAGTCCAACCCGGATTTCCGCGCCCCCTCCCAGGGATTTCTGCTCCGTCTTCCCGTCCTTGCCTTGCCCCGCCCGCGCCGCTCCCCTCTACCGGGAATCCACCCCCCACGCATGACTTCCGTAAAACTCCAGAAATTCATGGCCGAAACCGGTCTCTGCTCCCGCCGCGAGGCCGAGAACCGCATCCGCGAGGGGCGGGTGGAGGTCGACGGCGAGACCGCCACGATCGGTGACCGCATCGACCCGGACGCCGCCCGCGTCCGCGTCGACGGCCGGATCCTCCGACCCCGCCAGCAGGCCCACCGCACCCTCGTGGTCAACAAGCCCCGCCGCTGCGTCTGCACGCACCGCGACCCCCACGCCGAGCGCACCGTTTTCGACCTCGTCCCCCCCTCCCTCCGGGACGACCGCCTCCTCTGTGCGGGACGACTCGACAAGGACAGCGAGGGGCTGGTGGTCCTCTCCACCGACGGCGACCTCGTGCAGCAGCTCGCCCACCCCACCGGCCGCATCGTCAAGCGTTACCGCGTCCGCGTGCAGCGCCCGCTGGAAGAGGGGGACATTCCCAAGCTCCTCCGGGGCCGCACCGTCGAGGGGGACTGGCTGCAGTTCGACCGGGTGGTCCTCCTCCCCAGCAACTCCCACCCGGGCTGCGAACTGGAGGTCCACCTCTCCCACGGACGCAAGCGGGAAATCCGCCGCCTCCTCCAATCCTTCGGATACCTCGTGAAGCGCCTCGAGCGCTTCCAGATCGGGGGCTACCGCCTGCGGGGCCTCGCCCGGGGGCAGGTCCGGCCGCTCCGCGGGCCGGAAATAAAACGATTGTTGGCCCCTCCCCGCTCTTCCTAGGATCCATCTATGCAGCGATGGTTGGCCTACACGGCGGGGGCTTTCCTCCTCGCCTGGACCGGGGGACTCGTCGAGGTGCGCGCCGACATCGAGATTCTCTACCTCGAGCCGACTACCTCCTCGCCGGTCCTCAGCACGATCTCCACCGAGTCCGAAGACTTCCGGCGGTCCGAGGTAGTCGCGGGCACGGGCGGCTGGCGCCGCGTTGCCCGCACGGACAGCTACTCCGGCTTCATCCGGGAGGAGGCCCTCGATGCGGGGGGAGAGGTCCGGCCGGGCACCCCGGTCTACCTGACCCCTTCCGCGAATGCCGCGGAACTCACCACGGTCGCCGCGGGCGATGAGGTCCGGGTGAACTTTGTCGACGACTGGACGGAGATCAGCATCCGCAAGTCCATCCCGGGCTTTGTCCGGCCGAGCGCGGCCCCACCCACCGAGGGCTTCCTCCCGCCGCTCATGGAGGAGGTGGCGCCGGCCGTCGCCGCGGAGGAGGCCGCGCCCGAACCCGCCCCGGCGGCCACCGAGCCCGGGCCGGAAATTGTTCCGGACGACACCGAAACGGTTGCGGTCGATCCGCTGGAAGCGGGAACCCCCGAGGGGGAAGAGCGGGAGACCACGGAGATCGTGTCCGTCCTCCCGGCGGAGGAGGCCGCCGGGCCTCCCGCAGACGATGCGCCCGTCCCGCCCCCGGCCGCGCCAGCTCCTCCCGAGCCACCCATGGCCGACCCCGTCGAGGAAGTCACCGTGATCGAGGAAACAGTTTCCACCGCGGAGCCCCCTTCCCCCGAGCCGGCCCCGGCCGCCGAGGACGCGGCCGGGATCCCCGCGCGCATGGAGGCCGCCGTCGTGGAGGAGGCCGCCACGGCCCTGCCCCCGGAAGTCCCGGTGCGCATCCTCCCGGTCGACCGTAGCCTCCCGACCCGGCCGGCCGAAGCCGACGCGAGCCGGGCGGCACCCGACCGCCAGCCCGTTCCCGTCCGCGTGGAGCGAAGGGTGCCCGCGCCACCCTCCGACATCCTCCGCACCTTCCGCGGCCGCCTCGAATTGAACCGCAGCACCCTCGGAGTCGCCCGGGAGTTTCGCCTCCAGCTGGTCAACTCCCGCGGCCGCCGCATCGCCTTCATCGACGACTCGGAAGTGGCCAGCGCCAGCTGGATCGACCGCATCGGCGAGCGCGTCCGCGTGATCGGGGCGGCCAGCCCCAGCTCCGGGGCCCGCCGCTTCGTGATTCGGGCGGTCAACATCATTCCCTGGTAGAGCCGGCCCCGCGCCGGTCCGCTCCCGCTCCCACCGCTGTACCCCCGCCTCCCCATGGAACTCCTCGACGGTAAATCCCTCGCCTCCACCCTCACCCAGGAACTCGCCGACCGCGTGGCCGCCCTCCCCGGAGCCCGCCGGCCCAAGGTCGCCTTCGTCCGCGTCGGCGAGGACCCGGCCTCCGTCTCCTATGTCCGCAAGAAGGAGCGGACCGCCGCCGAGGTCGGGATCGAGAGCGAACTCCACGTCTTCCCGGACGACATCGCCAAGGACGATCTCTTTGCCGAGGTGGACCGGCTCAACGCGGACCCCACAGTCGACGGCATCCTCATCCAGTCTCCCCTCCCCGGCCACATTCCCGACGAGGAGGCCTTCGACCGGGTCGATCCCTCCAAGGACGTCGACGGCTTTCACAAGGTGAACCTCGGCAAGCTTGTCCAGGAAGATCCCACCGGCTTCGTCGCCTGCACACCCCGCGGTATTCTCACCCTGCTCGACCGCTACGGCATCGCCATTCCGGGCAAGCGGGTCGTCGTCGTCGGGCGCAGCCTCATCGTCGGCAAGCCGCTCGCCCTCCTCTTTCTCCGCCGGCAACAACTCGGCAACGCCACCGTCACCGTTTGCCACTCCCGCACCCCCGACCTCGGCGAGGTGACCCGCCAGGCCGACATCCTCGTCGCCGCGGTCGGCCAGCCCCGCATGATCGACGCCTCCATGGTGCGACCGGGCGCGGTGGTGGTCGACGTCGGCATCAACCGCGTGCCGGACGCGTCCAAAAAGTCCGGCCACGCCCTCGTCGGGGATGTCGACTTCGACAGCGTCCAGCCCCTCTCCGGCCCGATCACCCCGGTGCCCGGAGGCGTGGGTCCGCTCACCGTGGCCATGCTCATGGAAAACACCCTGCAGGCGTACCAACTCCACGAGGGGGTCCACCCGGCATGACCGAGCCGGGACCGGAGTCAGACCGCCTCTCCGAGGAGCCCACCGACCCCACCGACCGCGGGGACACCTCCGTTCCCGCCGGGCTTCCCTCCCGGCTCGCCGCCCTCCTCCTCGACCTGATCCTCCTCCTGCTCCTCTTCACCTTCTTCGTTACCCAGGTGGTCTTCCCGGTCTGGTTTCCGGGCATGACCGGGGAGCTCCTCGATGCCTGGGAACACTTCCAGGACACCGGGGAAGTCATGCCCGAGGACGAGCGCCTCCAGCGTGCGCTCAACACGATCAACCTGATCTCCTTCTTCCTCTTCTTCCTCTACTTTGCCTTCGTCCCCCGCCTCGCCGGGGGCGGCACCCTCGGGCAGCGGGTCTTCAACCTCCGTATCGAGAACTCCGACCGGGGCGGTCCCGCCAACCAGGCGGGCCTCGTCGTGCGCGCGGTCATCAAGACGATGTGCCTCCAGGTGCTCTTCCCGCTGCTCACCCTCCTCTTCCTCCTCGCCCTGACCAATCCCCGTCGCCGCACCCTCCACGACCGCTTCGGCCACACCGTCGTAGTCCGCGGGCCGGCCTTCCGCCGGGACCACTCCGCCGATTCCTCCCCGTCATGAATTCCGATCTCCCTCCCCTCTTCTTCCTCGGTGCCGGGCGGATGGCCGGTGCCATGGTGCGCGGCCTCCTCGCCGCCGGAGCGATCTCCCCCGACCAAATCGTCTGCAGCGGCGGGCGCGGCCTCAGCGCGGAGGCTCTCGCCGCGGAGACCGGGATCCGCCGGGAGACCGATCCCCTCACCGCCCTCGCCGCCAGCGAGGTCCTCGTGCTCGCCTGCAAGCCCCACCAGCTCGACGAGCTTCCGCCGGAACTGGCCGCCACCACCGCGGGCAAGCTGGTCGTCTCCGTGCTCGCCGGCATCCCCCTCGCCCGCCTCCGCCAACGGGCCCCACAGGCCCGCAACCTCGTGCGCACCATGCCGAACACGCCTTCCCGCATCGGGGAGGGCATGACCGCCTACGCCATGGACGAGCCGCTCACTTCCCACGACGAGGGCATCGTACGGGCCCTCCTCGAGCCCCTCGGCAAGGTCCTCCCCATCGCCGAGAGCCATCTCGACGCGGTCACCGCAATCAGTGGGAGCGGGCCCGCCTACGTCTTCGAGTTCACCCGGGCCCTCGCTGCCGCCGGGGAGTCCCTCGGTCTGGAGCCCGCCGACGCCGCCCGCCTCGCCCGGCAGACGGTGATCGGGGCGGCCGGGCTCCTCGCCCAGCGCAGCGGATCCCCCGCCGCCGAACTGCGCGACGAGGTGGCCTCGCCGGGGGGAACCACGGAGGCCGGCCTGCGCGCGCTCGAGGAAGCCGGCCTCGAGGAGGCCCTCCGCCGCACGGCCACCGCCGCCCGCGACCGCAGCCGGGAACTCTCCGCCGGCTGAGCGGGGCTGTCGGCCGCCGCCTTCCCCCACCCCTCCGTCATGGCCGAGGCCCACACCGAGCTCCCCGCCGGTTCCGTCGTCGTCACCGGGGGCGGCGGCTTTCTCGGCAGCGCCCTCCTCTGGGAGCTGAACCGCCACGGCTACGAGAACCTCCTCGTGGTCGACGAGTTCGGCACGGGCGACAAGTGGAAGCACCTCCGCGGCCTCCGCTTCCTCGACCTGCTCTCCCCGGAGGAATTCCTCCACCATTTCACCCGGGATCCCGCCCTCGCCGCCACCGTCGGCACGGTCTTCCACCTCGGGGCCTGCTCCGCCACCACCGAGCGGGACATGGATTACCTCCTCCGCAACAACTACGCCTACACCCGCGACCTCTGCGCCGCCGCCCGCCGGGCCGGCTGCCGGTTCGTCTACGCCTCCTCCGCCGCCACCTACGGGAACGCCACCGGCCACCAGGACGAGGATCCGGCCACCCTCGACGACCTCCGCCCGCTCCATCCCTACGGCTACTCCAAGCACCTCTTCGACCTCCACGCCCACCGCGCGGGCTTCCTCAGCGAGATCGTCGGGCTGAAGTACTTCAACGTCTTCGGGCCCCACGAGGACCACAAGGGCGAGATGCGCAGCATGGTCCGCAAGGCCTGGGAACAGGTCCGCGCGGAGGGCCGCCTCCGGCTCTTCCGGAGCCACCGTCCGGAGTATGGCGACGGGGAACAGGAGCGCGACTTCCTCTATGTGAAGGACGCCGTCCGCATGACCCTCCACCTCGCGGCAACGCCCGCCGCCGGCGGACTCTACAACCTCGGCTCCGGGCAAGCCCGCACCTGGCGCGCCCTCGCCCGGGCGGTCTTTGCCGCCCTCGGCCGGGAGGAACGCATCGAGTTCATCGAGATGCCACCGGAGATCCGCGACCAGTACCAGTACTCCACCCGCGCGGAGATCGGCCGCCTCCGCGCCACCGGCTACACCGCCCCGGTCACCCCGCTGGAGGACGCGGTCGCCGATTACCTGCAGAACTACCTCGAACCCGGACGCTCCCTCGGCGCATGACCACCACCCCGTCCCCCACCCTCCGCCTCCTCTCCTGGAACGTGAACGGGCTGCGCGCCTGCCTGAAGAAGGGCTTCGCGGAGACCATCCGCGCGGAGGACCCCGATGTCCTCTGCCTGCAGGAAACCCGGCTCGGCGCGGACCAGCCCCCCGAACTCGACCTGCCGGACCTCCCCCACCGCACCTTCCACTCCGCGGACAAGCCGGGCTACGCCGGCACGGCCCTCCTCGCCCGCACGGCACCCCTCGCCGTGGAGACGGACGCCGCCGGTGCCGCCCTCGCCGGGGAGGGACGCCTCCTCGCCGCCGAGTTCGCCGACCACTACGTCGTCACTGCCTACGTCCCCAACTCCCAGGACGGGCTCCGCCGGCTCGACTACCGCTGCGGGGTCTGGGAACCGGCGGTGCGCTCCTACCTCGCCCGGCTCGCCGACCACAAGCCGGTCCTCTACGGCGGCGACCTGAATGTCGCCCACCGGGAGATCGACATCGCCCGCCCGGCCAACAACCGGCGCTCCGCCGGGTTCACCGACGAGGAGCGCGCCGAGATGGACCGATTGCTCGAGAGCGGCTTTCTCGACTCCTTCCGCGTCTTCCACCCGGACGAGCCGGGGCGGTACTCGTGGTGGAGCTTCCGCGCCAAGTCCCGCGAGCGGAATGTCGGCTGGCGGTTGGACTACTTCCTCGTCTCCGCCGATGCCCGGGAGCGCCTGGTGGACGCCGAGATCCTCGACACCCTCCACGGCAGCGACCACTGCCCGGTCCGGGTCGAGTGGCGGGTGGCCTGAACGGGGGAGCACGATCCCTCTACGGGGAGGGCACGGACGGCCACTCCTCCCCGCCAACCGACAGCACGCGCAGGGGGAAGGGTCCCGGGCCGGACTCCCCCGACCCCTCCGCCCCGGCTGGGACGAGGAGCCGGCTCTCCGGCAGCGCGCCCTCCCCCCCTTCGCGGAGACCGGCCAGTCTCCGCAGGACCGGCGGGGGCGCCGCGGACGCCGGGTCGGACCAGAGGAGAAGGGCACCGGCGGGCGGACCACCCTCCCCCGACCCTCCGCGGGGACGCGGACCCTGCGGCGCCACGAAGAAGCTCTCCGGGAAGAAGCGCCGGAAGTTCCCCGCGAGATAGCCGTCCTCGGCGTACCACAGGGGGGGGATCCCGTACTCCGCCCGGATCTCCGCGGCCGCCTCCGCGAAGGGCTGGTGGTGGCGGCTGGGCGTCCACCCGGCCACCCGCGCGGTCATCGTCGCGAGGACGGTCGCCGCGAGCACCCCGCTGGCCAGCGCGAACCGCCGGAGCACGGGGAGGGGCGGCACCCGCCGGTACACTCCCACGACGATCCAGAGGGGCAGGAAGAAGAGGAGGGGCTGGAACCAGCGGTCCTTGAAGTGGGTGGATCCGCTCAGGAGGACAAGGAGGAGGGCCACGCCGAGGCTGGCGAGGACGAGCCGGGCGAGAAAGGGTCCCGCCCCGGGCCAGCCGCGTTTGGCGAGGGGAAGGGGTTCCCCGGAGTGGCCCCAGCGCCGGAGGATCCACAGGTAGAGGGCGGGCAGGAGGAGGAGGCCGGCGTAGAGGAGGAGGGCCCAGCCGAAGGAGCGCACGCCCGCCCAGGCGTCCCCGGGGAAGGTGTAACCGCCCCCCGCCGGCTCGAGCTTGTGCAGGCTGCCGGTGATTCGCTCCCACGCGAAGAGACCCCCGACCACATAGGGCAGCACGAGCAGGGCGAGCACGCCGAGGGTGAGGAGAAAGGACTTGCGCAGCACGACCCTCCGCATCCCCGCGGTCGCCAGGGAGGCGAGGAGGAGCGCCGCCCAGAAGAGGGCGTAGTTGTACTTGCTGAGGAAACCGGCCGCGAAGAAGACGCCGAGGAGGAGATACCCGCCCGCGGTCGGCCACTCCCGCAGGCGGGCGAGAGCCCAGAGGGTGCCCGCGGCGATCGCGGTCACCAGCACGGTATGGGTGAGGTCCCGCTGGGATTCCCAGGCGAGCTGGGGGATCCAGAGGAGGAGGAAGACGGCCAGGCCAGCCGCGGCCACGGACCCGCTCCAACGGCGGGCCACCGCGAAGACGGAGAGGTAGGTCCCGGCGAGGAGGAGGTTCTTCAGGAGGGCCAGGCCCACGATTCCGGGCCCGGTCACCGCGAAGACGAGCTTCTGCAACCAGGTGTAGAGGGGGGGCTGCGGGCCGTAGATGAGCTGCCAGCGCTGGGTGAGCACCATCTGCTCAGCCTCGTCGAGCTCCAGCCCTGTCGAGAAGGCCACCCGGAGAAGGAACTGCAGGAGGAAATAGCCGGCGATGGCGGCGGGCACCGCCCGGCCCATCCAGGTCTCCACGCGACGCCGGGGTTCCATGCGGTTCCCGTTCACGCCTCCGCGAGAAGGGCCTCCCGCAGCGGGGCCGCCGGGTCGTGGCGGGGCTCCCAGGGGTGTCCCTCGATCTCGCGGACGGGCACGAGGGGAAGGAGGGCGTTGGAGAGGTAAACGGCCTCCGCCTCCCGGAGATCGGCCACCCGCACGCGCGCCTCCCGTGCGCGCAAGCCGCCCGCCCCTCCCCCCGCCCCGATCCGCAGGAGCCGCTCCCGCACGACACCCGGCAGCGCCCCGGAAGACAGGGGCGGAGTCTGCAGCTCGCCCTTCCGCCAGACAAAGAAGTTGCTGAGGGCTCCCTCCACGATCTCCCCGGAACGGGCGAGAAGGGCCTCGTCGTAGGCGCGGCTGCGGGCCTCCCGGTGGGCGAGGAGATGGGCCACGTAGTTGCCGTCCTTCCACGCGCTCATCGGGGAGAATCCGGGGTGCGGCATGCTCGGGAAACAGGTCCGCAGCGAAGGGGGCACCACTTCCACGCGCGGCTCGGGACGCAGCCGGAGCAACCAGTCCATCCGCCCCCGGCCGCGGTGCAGGGAGAGTCGGGCGACTCCGGCCGGGAGCTGGTTGCGCTCGGCGAGCTGCTCCGCGGCCCGGGCGATGACCCCGCGTCCGGGAGCGGGACCGAGCCCCATGGCGGTCGCGGTGCGGGCGAGTCGCTCCCAGTGGTCCTCGAGGAAGCGCAGCTTCCCGCCGGTCCACGCCATGGTCTCGAAGCAATTGTACCCGTAGAGCCAACCGTCCGAGAGGGGATCGACGGGGATGGGGCCGTTCTCGCGCAGTTCCCCGTTCCAGACGATCCAGGCTTCGTCCTCCCCGCTCATCCGGCCACCCTCCGGTCGTGGGCGCGGGCGGGATCCACGGCCGCCCAGCCGGCCGCCGCGAGGAGGCGCTCCGCCTTGTTCAGGGTCTCCTCGTACTCCGCCGCGGGATCGGAGTCGGCCACGATTCCCGCGCCCACGCCGAAGGAGAGGGAATCGCCCTCCTTCTCGAGGGTACGGATGGCAATGTTCGTGTGAATCTGGCCGTCCGCCGAGAGGCAACCGATCGTCCCGCAGAAGGCCCGGCGGGGCGAGGGCTCGAGGGCCGCGAGAATCTCCATGGCCCGCAGCTTGGGAGCCCCGGTGATCGAGCCGCCGGGATAGGTGGCCGCGAAGAGTTCCGGCCAGCCGACCCCGGCCCGGAGCTCGCCGCGCACGCGGCCGACGAGGTGGTGGACGGAGGCGAAGGATTCGATCGCGAAGGGCCTTTCCGCGCGCACCGTGCCCGGCCGACAGACCCGCCCGAGATCGTTGCGCTCCATGTCCACGATCATGAGCAGTTCGGCCTGCTCCTTCCGGTTGCCCCGCAGCTCCCGGGCAAGCTGCCGGTCGCGGGCGGAATCGGCCGAGCGGGGACGGGTTCCCTTGATGGGCCGGGTCTCCACGGGGCCGCCGAGCCGCCCGGTGAGGAACCACTCGGGCGAGCTGGAGAGGATCTGCCGGGGGCCGGTGTCGAGATAGGCGGCCGCCGGGGCGGGGTTGGCCTCCCACAGGCTCCGAAACAGGCCGACCGCCGATCCGCGGTGCTCCCCCTGAAAACGCTGCGCAAGGTTCACCTGGTAAATGTCCCCGGCGGCAATCCACTCCTGGGCCCGCCGCACGCGCGCCTCGTAATCCGCCCGCCCGAGGTCGGAGGTCGGGAGGGTCGCCGGCTCCCCCTCACGGGAGAAGTCCCCCGGCTCCACGGGAACGGGCCGTTGGGCCACCGCTTGGACCTCCTCCACCCAGGCGTCGAGCTGGTCGGCCTCTCCCCGGACGACAGCGAGGGTGGTGCCGCGGTCCCCGTCGTGGAGAAGGAAGCGGTCGTACCAGCCCCACCAGCCGGCGAGCGCGAGGGGTGCCTCCGGGGGATAGCCGGGCACACGGCCCGCATACTCGAAGTGCCCGATCGCCCCGCCGGCAAAGGGTAGGTCGGCCCGCGCGGGGACCGCTCTTTCCGCCGTCCAGCGGGCGAGGCGCTCGAGGAGGTTGCCGTCCGCCGCGGTGGCCCACTCCGCGGGGCCCCAGGAGAGGAGGATCCCGCGCCGCTGGTGCGTCCCTCCTCCCGCGGGAAGCCGCAGGAGGACGGGGTGGGACCGGTCGGAGGCCCTCGCCAGCCAGTCGAGGGGCCCACCGGGCAGGTGCAACTCGCGCGTGCGGATCATCACCCCCAAGGGTTGGCGACCTCCACGATTCCCGCAAGGGAGCAACGCGCGAGCCAGTCCTCCACGGTCCGTCCCCGGAGGACCCGGTGCGGCAGGAGGTCGGCGAGGGGAAGGAGCACGAAGGCCCGCTCGCGAAGGTGAGGATGCGGCAGGGTGAGCGCGGGGTCATCGCGCTCCTCCTCCCCGTAGAGGAGGAGGTCGAGGTCGAGGGTCCGCGAACCCCAGCGCACGGTACGCTCGCGGTGGCGGGCGGTCTCGAGGGCCTGGAGGAGGGCGAGGAGGTCCTCCGCACTCCGCTCGCTCTTCACTTCGACCACGGCGTTCCAGTAGTCCTCCTGCGGGCCGGGGCCTACGGGCGGGGTCTGGTAGACGGGCGAGCGGCGGAGGACGTCCACGCCCTCGGCCTGCTCCAAGCCCTCCCACGCGGCCCGGAAGTGGGCCCGCCGATCCCCCAGATTGCTCCCGAGGGCGACATAGGCGAGCGCACTCATGCCCGGCGACGATGGATTTCCACGGCCACTTCTCCCACCACCCCGGGAAGGGGGGCCTGCGGTTTGCGCAGGGTCACTCCCACCGAACGCACCCGACCCTCCGTGCCGAGGACCGCCACCGCCACTTCCTCGGCCACCCGCTCGATGAGTTGGCGGGGCTCCCCCTCCACCACCTCGCGGACCTGGCGGTACACCTCGGCGTAATCCACGGTGTCCTCGAGCCGGTCGCTCGCCCCGCCGGGCCGCAGGTCCACCTCGAGAACGAGGTCCACGAGAAAACGCTGGCCGCGCTCCCGCTCCTCGGGAAGCACGCCGTGGTAGGCATAGCAGTCGATGCCCCGCAGGTGAATCCGATCGCTTGGGTTCATGGGCACGCGGGATAGGGGGAACCGACCGGGATGGCCAGCCGCGAAATCAAGGCGACGAAGACGGAACCGCCCGGTAGACGGCGTCCGCCATGCGGGCCGCCCGCCAGTTGGCCCGCACGTCGTGCACGCGCACGAGGTCCACCCCGGCGGCGGCGCCCGCCACGGTGAGGGCGAGGGTGCCCTCGAGGCGCTGGTCGGCCGGCAGGTCGAGGGTCTTGCCGATCACGGACTTCCGCGAGGCCCCGAGCAGGAGGGGGTACCCGAGGGTCCGCAGGCGGGAGAGGCCGGCGAGGACCTCGAGGTTCTGCGCGTAGGTCTTTCCAAAACCGATCCCGGGGTCGAGGACGATGCGCCCGGGCGCGATGCCCGCGCGCCGCGCCCGCTCCAGGGAGTCCCCGAGGGTCTCCGCGACCACCGCCACGCAGTCCGCGGTGTCCACCGGCTCGACCCGGTTGTCCATGAGGACCACCCCGGCTCCCGCCGCGGCCACCACGTCGGCCATGGCGGGATCGCGCCGCAAGCCCCACACGTCGTTCACGATGACCGCCCCCGCCCGCAGGGCCCGCTCCGCCACCCCCGCCTTGTAGGTGTCCACGGAGAGGGGTACCGGGGCCCGCGGCGCCAGCCGCAAGAGAACGGGTTCCAGCCGGGCCCATTCCTCCTCCTCCTCCACCTCCACCGCCCCGGGCCGGGTCGACTCGGCCCCAAGGTCGAGCAGGTCCGCGCCCTCCGCGACCATCTCCCCAACCCGGCCCCCAGCCCGCTCCGCCTCGTTGTACCGACCGCCGTCGGAAAAGGAGTCGGGGGTGAGGTTGAGGATGCCCATGATGAGGGTCCGCTCGCCCCAGGCGGAAACGGGCCAAGGGGACTGCGGCTCGGGGGGGAGGGGTACGGCGGCCATTCCCCGCACGCTGGCGAGCCGGGCCGTTCACCGCCATCCGAATCTCCGGATAGCATCGACAGTCGCACCCCCCGCGGATTTTCCTGCGCGGGTGAATGACATGCGTCCCGACGCTCCGGTGCGCCCCCCGGAGGATGACTCGGCTCCCGGGCTCTCCCTGGTGATTCCCTTCTACAACGAGGAGGAATCCGTGGAAGGGGTGCTCGCCGAGGCCCGCCAGTGCCTGCCGGACGCGGAGATCCTCGCGGTCGACGACGGGAGCTCCGACCGGACCTGGGAGATCATCGCGGGGCGGGCGGACATCCGGGGAATCCGGCTGGATCCCAACCAGGGACAGAGCGCCGCCATCCTCGCCGGGCTTCGCCGCGCCCGCGGGCCGTTCTGCGCCCTCCTCGACGGGGACGGTCAGAACGACCCGCGCGATGTCCAGAAGCTGCTCGACCAGCTCCACGCCGAGGGGGTCGATGTGGTCTGCGGCTACCGCGGGAAGCGCCGCGACTCCTGGAGCCGCCGGGCGGCCTCCCGCTGGGCCAACCGCATCCGCCGCGCGGTCGTCGACGACCCGGTCCGCGACACGGGCTGCTCACTCAAGGTCTTCCGGCGGGAAGCGGTCGAACTGCTCATCCCCTTCAACGGGATGCACCGTTTCCTCCCGGCTTTCTTCGCCCACGCCGGTCTCCGCATCGCCGAGGCTCCGGTCCACCACCGGCCCCGGCGCCACGGGACCTCCAAGTACACCAACTGGGACCGCGCCCTCCGGGGAGTCCACGACCTCATCGGGGTGCGCTGGTTCCTCCGCCGCAGGGTCGACCCGCGACGGGTCGCCGCCGATACCCATGAATGAAACCCTCTTCTCCCTCGATTTCTTCGGAAACCAGGTGACCATCACCGCCTGGAAGCTGATCGGCTATACCGGGGTCATCTGCTTTGCGAGCCGCTGGTTGGTCCAGCTGGCCGCCTCCCACCGCAGCAAGCGGCCCACCTTCCCGCTCTTCTTCTGGATCCTCAGCCTCACCGGGAGCCTCCTCCTGCTGCTCTACTTCATCTTCGGCAAGAACGACTCGGTCGGGATCCTCTCCTACCTGATGCCCTCGGCCATCGCCGCCTACAACCTCTTCCTCCACATCGGCGACGCCAGGCGCCGGGAGGCGAAGTCCTGACGCGGCCACCTCCCCTCGCCCCGGTCGGAGTCCTCCCCCTGGCCGGACCCGCGAGCCGCCCGGATCGGTGGCGGCGATTCCGCGCCCGCCCCCACCTCCGGTCTTGCCTTCCCGTGGGATCTGCGAACCCTTTGCCCTCTGCACGAGGCGACGCCAGAAACGATGCGGAGCAGCAGCACCAACCCACCCCTCCTCGAGGTCCGTAATCTTCACAAGAGGTACGGGGATCTGGAGGTGCTCCGCGGGATCGACGTCCGCGCCCAACCGGGCGACGTTGTCTCCATCATCGGTTCCTCGGGCTCCGGCAAGTCCACCTTCCTCCGCTGCATCAACCTGCTCGAGGAAAGCGAGGAGGGAGAAATCCTCTTCGAAGACGAGGCCGTCGAATGGCGCTGGCACGGCCACCACCGCCAGCCGGCCAACCACCGCCAGGTGGTCCGGATCCGTACCCAGCTGGCCATGGTCTTCCAGCAGTTCAACCTCTGGGCCCACATGACCATCCTCCAGAATGTCACGGAGGCCCCCGTGGTGGTCCTCAAGGAGAAACGCGAGGAGGTGGAGGAGCGCGCCCGCGCCCTCCTTGCCAAGGTAGGCATCGCCGACAAGGCCGATGCCTGGCCCGCCCAGCTCTCCGGCGGACAGCAACAGCGCGCCGCCATCGCCCGGGCCCTCTGCGTCCAACCGAAGGCCCTCCTTTTCGACGAGCCGACCTCCGCCCTCGATCCGGAGCTGGAGCAGGAGGTGGTCGCCGTCATCCGTGACCTCGCCCGCGAGGGCCGCACCATGATGCTGGTCACCCACGACATGCGCATGGCCGCGGATGTCTCCGACCATGTCATCTTCCTCCACGAGGGCCGCATCGAGGAGGAAGGCCCCCCCGGCGAACTCTTCGCCAATCCGCGCAGCCCCCGGCTGGCCCAGTTTTTGCTCCGCCCCGCGGAGGACGAGCCAACCAACCAAACGCCCAACTAACCCACCATGAAACGACTGATCCTCAGCCTCCTCTCCCTGCCCCTCCTCGCCGGGGCGGCCCTCGCCCAGGACGATGTGGTCCGCATGGGCACCGAGGGCGCCTACCCGCCCTACAACTTCATCAATGACAACGGCGAGGTCGACGGCTTCGAGCGCCACCTCGGAGACGAGCTTTGCGAGCGCGCCGAGCTCAACTGCGTCTGGGTCACCAACGAGTGGGACTCCATCATCCCCAACCTGGTCTCCGGCAACTACGACACGATCATCGCGGGCATGTCCATCACCCCCGCCCGCGAGGAGGTCATCGACTTCACCGAGGCCTACATCCCCCCGGCCCCCTCCTCCTACCTCGCCATGGCCGGGATGAACCCGGACCTCGAGAACGGGGTGATCGCCGCCCAGGCCGGCACGGTCCAGGCTGACTTCGTCGCCGACTCGGGGGCCACCCTCGTGGAGTACGCCACGCCCGAGGAAACGGTCGCCGCGGTCCGGAACGGCGAGGTTGATGCGGTTCTCGCCGACAAGGCTTTCGTCGAGCCGGTCGCCAACGAGTCCGGCGGACAGATGGTCCTGGTCGAGGATGTCCGGATCGGGGGCGGCATTGGCATGGGTCTGCGCTCCTCCAACGACGAGCTCCGCGGCCAGTTCAACGAGGTCATCGTCGAGATGAAGCAGGACGGCTCCCTCAACGAACTGCTCGTGCAGTGGTTCGGTGACGAGGCCGACACCTGGTAGGGGCACCGGACTCCCCCCACTCCTTCCCCCGCAGGGCCCGGTCCGCTCGCTCGGGCCGGGCCCTGCCCGCATCGGGACCCTTCTCCCCGCCTCCCCCGCCCGCCGATGTTCTCCTTCTGCAGCGACCCCGACACCCTCGAGGGTGCCGCCTGGTGGGCCTGCTACCTGACCACCCGCAAGCACCTGCTCTTCTACTCCTCCTTCGGCACGGTTCTCCTCCTGCTGGTGATCACCGCCCCCGCCGCCCTTACCCTCGGCTTCGGGGGAGCGGTCGCCTCCCGCTCCCGCTTCCTCCCCCTCGCCTGGCTGGGGAAGATCTACACCTCCATGGTGCGCGGGATCCCCGACGTGCTCTTCTTCCTCTTCGTCCCCCTCGCCCTCGACCAGGGGCTGGAGTGGATCCGCCACCACCTCCTCTGCCCGGAGTGGGCGGAGCCGATCCGCCAGGACGGTAATTTCGTGGTCTGCAGGGAGGCCAAGCTGCCCCTCTCCTCCGCCCCGGAGTGGATGCACGAGATCTACGGCTTCCTCCTCGCGGTGGTTGCCTTCGCCCTGGTCTTCGGTGCGTTCGCCGCCAATGTCCTCGCCGGGGCCATGCGGGCGGTTCCCCACGGGCAACTGGAGACCGCCGCCGCCTACGGTATGAGCCGCGCCCAGGTCTTCTGGCGCATCCTCGTCCCCCAGATGTGGGTCTACGCCCTCCCGGGGCTCAGCAACCTCTGGCAGATCCTCGTCAAGGCCACCCCGCTCCTCTTCCTCCTCGGGGTCGAGGACATCGTCTACTGGGCCCGCGAGCTCGGGGGTACCAAGACCTCGGTCTACGACTATCCCCACGGGGACTGGCGCCTCTACTACTTCCTCGTCCTGCTGGTCTTCTACCTGGTCCTCACCAAGTTCAGTGAAATGGGCTTCGACCGCCTCACCCGCCGCTTCAGCCGCGGACAGAAGACGATCGGCTCCTCCTCCCCGACCCCCGCATGAGCTGCTGGGACACCTTCCAAGCCTACGCCCTCCGCTCCCTCGGCGTCGGCGAACGCATCCTCCCGCGGGACGATTTCACCGTCTGTCAGGAGGTCGTTCTCATCGGCTCCGGCCTCCTCTGGAACCTCTACTTCGCCGCGGTCGCCCTCGTCCTCGGCTTCTTCCTCGCCACGGGCTTGGCCCTGCTCCGCAACAGCCAGCGCCGCGTCGCCCGCAAGCCCGCCGAGTGGTTCATCTTCCTCTTCCGCGGCTCCCCCCTCTTCATCCAGTTCTTCCTCGCCTACGAGGCCTTCGTCCTCCTTCCCCGCGCCGGCATTCCCCTCGACCTCGGCGTGGTCGAGATCACCGTCCAAACAGGTTGGCTCACCCGCGCCTGGGCCGGGGCGACCCTCGTCCTCTTCCTCAACACCGCCGCCTACTCCGCCGAAATCTTTTACGGGGCCCTCCGCTCCGTCCCCCAGGGCGAGGTCGAGGCCGCCGAGGCCTACGGCTTCAACCGCTGGCAGAAGTTCCGCCATGTGGTCTGGCCCACCCTGCTCCGCCTCGCCTGGCCCGCCTACACCAACGAGGCCATCTTCCTCTTCCACGCCACCACCCTCGTCTTCTTCTCCGGATTCCCCGCCTGGCGCCAACAGGGGGACGCTCTCTACTACGCGAGCTACTTCGCCGACAAGACCTTCAACCCCTTCCTCGCCTACCCCATCGCCGCCGTCTACTTCATCCTCGCCACCCTCGCCCTGCTCGGCCTCTTCCGCCTCGGTCACCTCCGCCTCCACCGCCACCTCCCCGCGCCCGCGCGCCCGCCCCTGCGCTTCCGCCTCCGCCTGCTCCGCTAGGTCCTCCCCGGTTCCCCGGGGACCGACTCGCCCTCCGCCACGGATCCCCCTTCACCCCGGTTCCCCGCGAATCCGTGGAACTGCGAGGGGTTTCTCGACGGACCTCACTCCGAGCCGAGGAGGGGCTTTCCCCGGCGTTCCGCGGAGGGAGTGGCGCGGGGAAAATCCCCGGGCGGGAAGGGCGGGAGGGCATGGGACGGAAATACGGGACCCGCAGGCCTTTCCCGGACGGACCGGGCGAGGGATCCCGGAGTCCCTCCTTCAGGAACCCTCCGAGGAGTTGCCGAAGGCCGGGAATTCCCTCGAGAAGGTTCGACGACGAGAGTCACCCCGTAAGCGACGCGTGCCGGGAACAAGCCCGGACGGGGCGGCCGGAGGCACGGGAACAAAAATAGGTTCACCGGGCACCGCCACGGGAGCGAATGCCCGGCACGCCTCGCTCCCCCCGGCAGACTTTGGCCCGGTAGCGGTAGAGCCGGCTCCTCGCCGCACGGAAACGTCCCCTCTCCTGAATTCCCAGCAACCCTTCCACCAAGGGGCCCCAAGGAAACCGACCGGGAGAGTGCCGTCTCTCGCAAACCCGCCGAAACCCCTCCACCAAAGGAATTGCCCACTTCCTCCGACCCCACCGCCAGGAAACCCCGCGCCCCCCGCGCCGCTGCATCCGCTCGTCGACCCGGTCCCTCCACATCCCGGACCCAAGATCACACGATCCCTCACCCCATCCCGATCCCCCCGTCCACAACCACCTCCCCCCCGAGAAAACCTCGCCCGTCAACAACCCTGCCAAGTCCCAGCCCCACCCCCCACACCCACCCCCAACCTCGCCGAAAAGCCCCTCCCCCAACACACCCCCACGCCTTCCCTCCCGGCAGTAGCCGACAAACACCCTCCACCCCCGTCTATCACTCTAATCCTCCCACCCCACCAAAACTCCCACACCCCCACCGTAGGCCTGCTCATCGGAATATAATGACAGGCTTTTCTTCCACTTGACTTTTAGGGTGGGTGGTGTTGGGTTGGTGGTATGCGACGGCGGAGGTACAAGTTGCGGGGGGAGGGGTACTACTATTTGCGGGGGGAGTTGTTGGGGGAGTTTCGTTTGGGGGCGGAGGAGCG
>CAJXLM010000011.1 GCA_913056175.1 uncultured Opitutia bacterium
CGCACTCCAGCACATCCACCCCCGAAAACTCCGTCGCCCGCACCGCCAGCCGCATCAGGAACTCCCGCTCCTCCGCCACCAACCGAAACTCCCCCAACAACTCCCCCCGCAAATAGTAATACCCCTCCCCCCTCAACTTGTACCTCCGCCGTCGCATACACCCCACCCCAACACCACCCACCCTCAAAGTCAAGCGTGTGTAAAGCCTGTCATTATATTCCAGAGAGCGGGCGTCGAGAAGGGGGGTACTGGTGGGGGTTAGGAACGAATCGTGGACGGGGGAGGCGGATGTGTGGCAAGGGGTCGTTGCTGTGGAGCCGATGGGGTTGGAAGGAGATCTGGGGTGGGTGATTGGGGTTGCAGGGGTTTTGCGATCTTTTCGGGCGTTTCCCGGAAGGGAAACGGACGGACCATTCGATTCCGATGGCACGAAGACGATTCCCATGGCGCGACGAGGATGGCCACCCTGCGGCACGGCGCTGGGGAAGGGAGGTCTTTCCTCCCGGGGGTCTGGCGGATTCCCGAGTCGGCTGGGGTTCCTCTGTTGGGGGGAAGCCGCTCCCTTCAGGCAGGACCCGGATCCGCGACGGCGCACGGCGGCCTGGTTCTTCGACAGCCGACGACTCCTCCGGCCGCCGTCCCGATAGGATCGGAAACTCATCCCCTCCATCGGGTCGAAAACTCATCCCTTGATTCCGTTCCCTTCCCGTTGCGGACTCCTTCTTTCCTCCATCGCTGGGCAGGCCTCTCCGTTTGGCCCATTCCCTCCACAACTCCGCTGTCCCCCGAATCGCTCCGCTGGCCCCCGCCCCCCATGCTTTCCCTTGGAAGGACTCCACACCAGCTGCCACCCTACGTTCCCTTTGGTGGAAGCGGGTGGGAAATCAACCGCAAGCTCCCCTCCCCTTCCCTCGATCGCCCGTCTCCTCATCCACACCTCTTCAGGTCCCATGCCCACTTCCCATCTCTTTGCACCCGTTCCCGGAGACCTCCCGGAGGAGTGGGTGGAGGTTCTGGAGGCCCGTGCCTCGGTCCGGATCGAGCGAATTGTCTCGCGCGGCCATTCCTCCCCGCCGGGTTTCTGGTACGATCAGGACGAGCACGAATGGGTCGCCCTTCTTCGAGGGGAGGCCGAGCTCGAGCTGCTCGACCCACCCGAGCGCATCCGCCTGCGGGCCGGCGATTTCCTGCAGATCCCGGCACACCGCCGGCACCGGATTCTCTGGACGAGTCGGGAGACAGACTGTGTCTGGTTGGCCGTCTTCTACCGTTGAGGCGCTCCCGGGCGGCCCGCCCCTACCTCGTTCTTGAGGTGAAGCGTCCCGGTCGGCCCCCGTTCCGGCGACCCTCATGGAGGCGGGGAACGGCCGCACCCGCCGCGCCTCCCCTCCTCCAAGCTTACTGCAAACCAGCTCTCCTTCCGTTCCAACCCGACGAACGAAGTCCTAACCGGGGAGAGGAGCGTCCTGCGGTGGGAAATTCTCCGCAAAGAAGCAATACCAATTGCCCCCGAGAATCCCATCGATCTCGGCGGGGCCCAGCCCGGCCCCGGCCAACCCCTCCGCGAGCCGGGGAAAGTCCCGGTTGTCCCGGAACCACTCCGGCTGCGGGGGAAAGCCCGGTGCCTCCGCCGAGCCCTCCCCGAAGTCGACCTCCTTCGTCCACCTCCCGGACCGCATCCACTCCACGATCCGGTCGGGCTGGTCCTGGCAAAGGTCCGAGCCGATCGCGAGGTGCTCCGCTCCGTAGCGCTCCGCTGCCTCCGCGACCATCCGGGAAAAGTCTTCCAGGGAGCAGTCCGGCCCGCCACGCAGGTGGTGCGGATAGAGGGAAAATCCGACCAGCCCGCCGCTCCCGGTGACCGCCCGGAGGACCGCGTCGCTCTTGTTCCGGCGGGCGGGGGCCCAGGCCTGCGGGTTCGCGTGGGAGACCACGATGGGTCGCTCGGACAATTCCGCCGCCTCGAGGGTGGACCGCTCGGCGGAGTGGCTCATGTCCACGACGAGGCCCACCCGGTTCATTTCGCGGATCACCTCCCGCCCCATCCGGGTGAGGCCCGGATCCTCCGCCTCATAGCACCCGGTCGCCAGCAGCGACTGGTTGTTGTAACTGAGCTGGAGGAACCGCAGGCCGAGGGTGTGGAGGATTTCCACGAGCCCGATGTCATCCTCGAGCGGACTCGGATTCTGGGCCCCGAAAAAGATCGCGGTGCGGCCGGTGGCGCGCGCCCGCTCGACATCCCCGGCCCAGCGACCGGGGAAGATGAGATCGGGAAACCTCTCGAACCACCGGTTCCACTGTTCGAGGACCGCCACCGTCTCCCGGAAATTCTCGTGGTAGGCCACCGTCGCGTGGACGGCGTCCAGCCCACCTTCCCGCATCTGGCGAAAGATCTTCTCCGACCAGCGCGCGTACTGGAGGCCATCGATGCGGAAGTCCATGCGACCGGAGGGGAGTGAGGAAAAGGGATGGCGCGCGCCGCCCGGCAGGGCCTTGTCCGGGGTCCCGCTTCAGGCGGGGTCGCCCGCCGCCGCGTAGACCGTTTTCACCGTGGTGTAGAACTCCGCCGCGTACCGGCCCTGTTCGCGCGGCCCGTAGGAGGAATCGCCCCGTCCGCCAAACGCTACATGGTAGTCGGTGCCGGCCGTGGGCAGGTTCACCATCACGCACCCGCTCCGGCTGTGCCGCCGGAAGTGGGTGGCCCGGGCGAGGCTGGTCGTCACTATGCCCGAGGTGAGCCCGTAGGGCGTGGCGTTCGCAGTGGCGAGGGCCTCCTCGTAGCTGCCCACGCGAAGGACCGCGGTGATCGGCGCAAACATTTCCTCCTGGTTGATCCGCATGCCCATGTCCGTCCCCGCGAAGACGGCCGGGCTGAGGAAATGACCCTCCGTGGCGCACGGCACACGCTCTCCCCCGCAGAGCAGCTCGGCCCCCTCCGAGCGACCCAGCTCGAGGTAGCGAAGATCCTCCGCGAGCTGGTCGGCGCTCACCACCGGTCCCACCTCCGTGCCCTCGGCGAGGGCCGGGCCGACCTTCATCGCCCGGGCCCCGGCGACGAGCCGCTCGACAAAGTCGTCGTGAACCTTCTCGTGGACAATCAGGCGCGAGGAGGCCGTGCACTTTTGTCCGGTCCCGCTGAAGGCCCCGGCGAGGGCCGCCTTGACCGCCACGTCGAGGTCGGCGTCGTCCATCACCACGAGCGGGTTCTTCGAACCCATCTCCAGCTGCACCTTCGTCAGGTTCGCCACCGCCGCCGCCGCGATCCGCTTGCCCACCGGCACCGACCCCGTGAAGGAGATGGCGTCAATGTCCGGGCTCTCCACGAGGCGCTGGCCGACTTCGCTCCCGGGCCCCATGACGAGGTTGAAGGTACCGGCGGGCAGGTCCTGCCGGGAGAGAATCTCGGTGAGGGCCACGGCGAGCGCCGGGGTGAGGTTGGCGGGCTTCCAGACGACCGCGTTCCCGTAGGCCAGGGCCGGCGCGATCTTCCAGCTGGCCGTGGCGACCGGGAAATTCCAGGGCGAGACGACCGCGACCACCCCGACGGGCTCCCGCCGCATGTCGATCTCGATGCCGGGGCGCACGCTGTCCGCGTTCTCCCCGAGCTGCCGCAGACACTCCGCCGCGTAGTAGGTAAAGAACTGGCCGGCCCGGTAGACCTCCCCCTTTCCCTCCGCGAAAGGCTTGCCCTCCTCGCGGCTGAGGAGCGTGCCCAGCTCCACCGCGCGGTCCATCAACTCCCGACCGACCGACTCCAGCACCGCCTGGCGCTGTTCCAGTCCCCGGGCCGCCCACTCGGGCTGGGCCGCCCGGGCCGCCCCGATCGCGCGGTCGAGCTGGCCGGCGTCGGCCTGCGCGTACCATCCGATGACATCCGATCCATCGGAGGGGTTCCGGTTCTCGATACTCGTCGCGCCGGCCGTCCATTCGCCAGCAATCCAGTTGGAAAAAGATTCGCTCATAAGGGAGTTCGGAAGGGCTACAGGAATCAGCCGGGGGGGCTACGGAGAACAACAACGTGCCCGAGATTCAGGAACCCGCCGCTCCACCGCAATCGGAATCCCAGCCCGCCCCTGGCGGAAGGATCGATCCCGTTGGCCGGTTTCTCCCCGACCCCGTCAAGTCCCCCTTCCTAGCGCGGGGGGCGGCCACGGCCGCCTCGGGCCGGCCGCCGGCACCCATCGACCCCCGCGACTCCCCCTACCGATGCTCTCCCCACACTTGCCGTTCCCGACCCCCTCCGTTTTCGTGGACCCTGTGGACGCCGACGAACGCGACTATTTCCGCACGGTGATTGAGGAAAGGCTCGAGGAAAACCGGGCGGAGCTCGCGCGCCTCGCCGACAGCACGGCCCCCATCGAGCCGGATGTGGCCATCGGGCGGCTCTCCCGGCTGGACGCCATGCAGATGCAGCAGACCGCTCTTGCCCAGCAACGCTCCCTCCAGCAGGACATCCGCAACCTCGAGGCCGCCCTCGAGCGCCTCGCCGCGGACCGCTTTGGCACCTGTCACCAGTGCCGCCAAGCCATTGCCTTCACCCGCCTGCAGGCCCAGCCCGCCGCCCGGATCTGCGGACACTGCGCTGAACGGATTCGCTGACCGCCGGAACCGGGGACCGCTTGCAATGATCCCGACCCTCCGTTGATTCCCTTGTATCCGAACCGTGCGCCCCCAGAGATTCCTCCTGATCCTCGTCCTCGTCTTCCTGGTCGTCCAGGGAGCCGCCCTCCTCGTGCGGGCCCCCCACCTCGACGGACTCTTCTCGCCGCAGTTCTGGACCAACCTCGGCCGCATCGGTCAGGTCATGCTGATCACCGAGGAGCGGCACGCCTCCGGGCAGACCAGTTTCCGCACCCTCGGCGACGAGGCCCTCCGCGGCATGACCGAGCGCCTCGACCAGTACTCCTCCTACATGTCGGGGCCTGAGTTCGAGCGCTATTCCCAGCCCACCCGCCAAAGCTACGGCGGCATCGGGGCGGAGGTCCGCGAGCGGGAGGGCAATGTCCAGATCACCGGTCTCCATCCCGAGGGAGGCGCCCGGGCGGGCGGACTGGAGGAGGGGGACTGGATCGTCGCGGTGGACGACCAAAGCGTGGAAGGCGCCGGGCTCCCCGCCGTCGTCCAGGCCCTGCGCGGGGAGCCCGGCACCACCGTCGAGGTCGAAGTTCGGCGGGAGGGTGCGGACGAGCGAGTCCGGCGCACGGTGGAGCGCCGCGAGCTGAACATCCGGTCCATCCGCGGGGCCCGTCTCCTCGGGGACGATATCGGCTACCTCCGGCTGAACGCGTTCGGGGTGAAGACCGCCCGCGAGCTGGCAGTGGCCCTGGACGAGTTGCGTTCGCAGGGTGCCCGCGCCTGGATTCTCGACCTGCGCGACAACCCGGGCGGTCTCCTCGTCTCGGCCCGCCAGGTGCTCGATCTCTTCCTGCCCCGCCGCGAGGAATTGCTCACCGTGCGCGGCCGGGACCGCGAGCTCATCGAGCGCTACTTCACCCGGAGCCGCCCGGCGGTGCCGGAGGACGAGCCGATCGTGGTCCTCCAGAACCGCTTCAGTGCGTCTGCCTCCGAGATTGTTGCCGGGGTCCTGCAAGCCAAGGACCGTGCCCTCGTGGTCGGCGAGTCCTCTCATGGGAAGGGTTCCGTGCAGAGCGTCTATCCCTTCGGCAAGGGAGAAGGTCTTTCCCTGACCACCGCCCACTACGAACTGCCCGGCGGCCAGCGGATCGACGGTGAGGGGGTGACTCCCGACCACACGGTCGATCTCTCCGCCGAGGAAGTGCAGAAGCTCGCTCTGCACGGAGCCCATGCAGGGAGTTTCTCGGAGCGTTCCTTCGAGGAAAATTTCGGCTACGCCCCACCCGAGGACCGCCCGTTGGAGCTGGCCATCGCCCTCCTCGAGGACGAGCAAGCGCCCGCGGCAGCCGAGGGGAAACAAGGAGGGACCGCACCCGCGGCACCCCGGCCGTCCCTCCCCGTCCCCGATCCCTCGTGATCCTCGGCGTGGAGAGCTCCTGCGACGAGTCCGCCCTGGCGGTCTTCGTCCCGGGAGAAGGACTCCGGCTCTCCCTCGTGCACAGCCAGCTCGACCTGCACCGGGAGTACGGGGGCGTCGTCCCCGACCTCGCCGCCCGCGAGCACCTCGCCCGCTTCCCCGTCCTCCTCGAGCGCCTCCTTGCGGAGGTGGACCCGGCCGCCCTCCGCACGGTCGCGGTCACCTACGGACCCGGCCTCGCCGGCTGCCTTGCCACGGGACTGGCCGTGGCCCAGGGCTGGGCGCTCGCCCGGGGGATTCCGGTCGTCGGGATCAACCACCTCCGCGCGCACGCCTGGTCCCCCTTCGCGGAGGCCTATGCGGAGAATCCGGCCGAGTGGGAGGAGCGCTCCGCCGCCCTCCTTCCCCACCTCGGCCTGCTCGCCAGCGGCGGTAACACCCTCCTCTTCCGCATCGGGGAGGACCGCGCCCTCACCCTCCTCGCCGACACCCGCGACGACGCCGCCGGGGAGGCCCTCGACAAGGGGGCGAAGCTCCTCGGGCTCCCCTACCCGGGCGGACCCCAGCTGGAAGAGCTCGCCACCTCGGGCGATCCCTCCGCCCACCGTTTCCCCCGCGCCCTCCCGGAGCCGGAGGTCCGCGCCTTCAGCTTCAGCGGCCTGAAGACCAGCCTGCGCTACCGCCTCGAACGACGAACCTCCCCCCCCGACGCCGGCGAGCGGGCCGACCTCGCCGCCTCTTACCAGCAGGCAGTAGTCGATGCCCTCCTCACCAAGGCCACCCAGTGCCTCGACGCGGATCCCTCCCTGCGCAGCCTCGGGCTCTCCGGCGGGGTTGCGAACAACGGCACCCTCCGCCAGCGGTGGCGGGCCCTCGGAGCGGACCGCGGTCGGCCGGTCCTCCTGGCTCCCCGCCCGTGGACCGGGGACAACGCCGCCATGATCGCCTTCGCTGCCGCCGTCGACCCGGCCGGCGCCCTGCCGGGCGAGGGACTCGGGTTCGCCCCCAGCCTCGAGCTCGCCCCCGGAACCCCAGCGAGCGGCCCTCGGGGAACCCGACTTGAGGCTATGCCGCCCGCTCGGTGAGGAAGAACTCCCGCGGAATCTCCGCGAGGCTCTCGCAGATCAGGTCGGGCCGGAAGGCGAAGAGGTCGGCAGCGGAACGGGTGGTGTGTCCCGAGAGCACGAGCACCGTTCGGTAGCCCATCTGCACGCCGCCGAGAATATCCGTGTACATGGTGTCGCCCACCATGATTGTCTCGTCCGTCCGGAGCCCCAGCTGGGTCCGGGCCGCCCGCATCATCACGGGGCTCGGCTTGCCCACCGAGAACGCCCCCCGCTGGGTGGCCCGCTCGATCATGGAGACAATCGCCCCGCAGCCCGGGCGGATCCCAGCCTCGGTCGGACAGGTGGTGTCCATGTTCGTGGCGATGAGCCGCGCCCCCTTGTCCACCAGCCGGGTCCCCTTCTCCACCATTTCAAAGGTCAGGGTCCGGCCCTCCCCCACGACGACGTAGTCCACCTCGTCGTCCGCGATCGTGAAGCCCTCTCCATGCAGGGCGTTCACGAGTCCACTCTCGCCGATCACGTAAGCCGTGCCCCCGGGCTGCTGGTGCGCGAGGAAGCGGGCCGTGGCCATCGCGCAGGTGAAGACCTCCTCTTCGCGGGCGGGGATGCCGAGCTTGGCCAGCTTGTGCACGACATCCCGCTGGGTCCGCTGCGAGTTGTTGGTGAGGAACAAATACGGGATGCTCCGCTCCCGCAGCTCCCTCAAAAAGCCCTCGGCCCCGGGGATGACCTCATTGCCCCGGTAGAGAACCCCGTCCATGTCCAGAAGGAATCCGACTCTCTCCATGCCCGTGGAGAAAGCGTAAAGAATGCCAGTTTGCCCCCCCTCCTCAGTCCCCCCTTCCGGCCCGCTCCGCCATCTCTCCGCGAAGCCAGGCATAGCCCTCGTCGAAGGCCGGGTCTTCCGGCAGGTCGTCGTGGTTGCGCTCCTCCACCACGAGAAGCCGCTTGTCGGGGTCGGGGATTTCCGCGAAGAGCCGCTCCGCCATCTTCACCGGCGTGATCGGGTCCTCCTCGCCGACCACGAGGAGGACCGGAGCCTCCCACTCCGAGGCCCGCTCGCGGTTGTCCGCCCGCCCGATGTCCTCGCTGATGTCAAACCCGAGAAGGGGTTGCAGGTACCAGGGGAGGATCGTCTTCGACCAGTCTTCCGCGCTGGTCAGGGGACTCTCCAGCACGATCCCGCCCACCGGTTCCTCCGCCGCCACCGCGGCCGCCGGGAAGCTCCCGAGGGAGTGCCCGTGCACGATGAGCTCCGCCGGTGCCACGCCCTGTTCCTCGCGAAGCCACTGATAGGCGGCCCGCGCATCGGCGAGGAGGTCCTCGACCGACGGCTCCCCCTCACTCCTCCCGTACCCGCGGTAGTCCCAGAGGAAGGCGTTCAGGTCGTTGCGCAGGAAAAAGTCCAGATACGGCCGGGACTGCACCAGGTAGAACATGTAGCCCCCCATGAAGAGCACGGTTTGCTCGGCACCTTCCTGCGTGAGGTACCAGCCATTCAGCCGGGTGCCGTCCCCCCCGGCAAAGAAGACCTCCTCCAGGTCCGCGCCGGGCTCCGCAAAAATCGCCGGGTAGACGGAGTCCTTCGGCTGGAAGACAGTTGCGTCGTTGAGGGGGATGCGCAGGCAGCCGGCCACCAGGAGGAGCCCGGCGAGGAATCCGCCAAGACAGAGAATGCGAAAAAGCGGTCCGGCCATCCCTTCCCCTACGAGCGGAGGGACACGGGTCAACGCAGTGGCCGGGAATTCGGGCTTGCCAGCCAATTCCGGGCAGGGATACTCCGGCACCCAGTCAAGTCCAGACCTACGGATGCCCGGCCCCGGTCGATCCCACCCCAGCATGGGTTCGCCCTCGGGCCCTACCCCTCTCCCCCTTGCCCATTCCCATCCCGTCCGCGATGAGCCAGTACCTCTACCTGTCCCTCAGTCCCGAAGCCCTCATGTTCTCCATGCTGCCGCCGGATGAATTCGGGCGCTACCTTGCCATCGGGGACGACCAGACCACCCGCGCGCAGGCGATGTTCATGGAAATCGATCCGGAGGTGGAGGCGGCCGGCTTGTCCCTCGCCGAGGGCAAGGCGCGCTGCGTACCGCACGAGGACGGTTCCGCGCGCAAGTCGGTCTATGTGGGCATCTACCGCGTCCTTGAGCAGCTTCCGCCGGACTGCTTCCGGCGGCTCCACCTCGTCACCCAGGACGGGATCGTCCTCTCCCTCGATCCCACCGACCCGCCCACTCCCTCGGGCCAGAGCCGGCACCTTTACCAGGAGATCTGCCCGGTGACCGCCCGGGTCGCTTCCCTTCTCAGCCCGTCCGAATTCTCCGCCTACGTCACCGATCCCTCCAACCCGCTCTATCTTCCGCGGGTCTTTTTCTCCGACCTCAAACTGGGAAACCTCGCCGAGAATCCGGACGACCCCGACGCCGCCAACCTCCCCTACGACGGCCTGCCCCACGTCCGCAGGGTGCTCGGCCAGATCCGGCCGGGCGGGAGCAAGCGCACCAAGATCGAGCGCCGCATGACCCGGCCGGAGCTCTTCTACTACCTTGTGGATTCGGGATTCTACCTCGGCGATGCCACCACCCTGCGCTGCTACCGAATGCCACCTGAGGACCAGCTGATCGGCGAATACCGCCGCTGGTGGAACTCCGCCAACCGCGCCGAACGCTACTGATTCGAGTCCCGACCCCGCCGCCCCCCTGATTTCCCGTACCCCGAACGAATCGATCATGCAGATCCTCGCTGTCATCATTCCCCTGCTCGGTATCGCCGGCCTGATCTTCGCCGGCTCCATCTTCCGCCGGATCCTCCGACAGTCCGGCGGGGAGGATGAAGTCGCCTCCATCGCCGACCAGATCCACAAGGGCGCGATGGTCTTCATGCGGCGCGAGCTGCTCCTCATTGCCGCCTTCGCCGTCGTGGTGGGCGGTCTCCTCTTCTGGAAGGATCCCTACGAGTCCCTCGCCTTCTTCCTCGGTGCGATCGCCTCCTCCTTCGCGGGCTTTGTCGGGATGTACACGGCCACCAAGGCAAATGTCCGCACGACCGTCGCCGCCCGCAACGAAGGACCGGCCAGCGCCCTGAAGACAGCTTTTTCCGGGGGCTCCATCATGGGTCTGACGGTGGCCTCCATGGGCCTGCTCGGCGTAGGCGGGCTCTTCGTCTTCTTTGGCGGCACGGAGAAGGACATCCACATCATCCACGGCTTCGCCATGGGGGGCTCCCTCGTCGCGATTTTCTTCCGCGTGGGCGGGGGCATCTTCACCAAGGCGGCTGATGTCGGTGCCGACCTCGTCGGCAAGGTCGAATCGGGCATCCCGGAGGACGATCCCCGCAACCCGGGCGTGATCGCCGACAATGTCGGGGACAATGTCGGGGACGTCGCCGGGATGGGTTCCGATCTCTTCGAGTCCTACTGCAACGCGATGATCGCCACCATGGCCATTGCCGCCACCATCGCCGTCGATGGCGATGCACTCGCCCTCCTCGGTGGCAACCGTCCGGCGCTCATGTTCCTTCCCCTGGCGCTCGCCGGGCTCGGCATCCTCTGCTCGGTCGCCGGCATCCGCCTGGTGGAACGCTCGGCCAACCTCGACCCCGCCAAGGCCCTCCGCGTCGGCACGATGGGGGCCGCGGCCCTCTTTATCATCCTCGCCGCCGCCGTGGTACCCCTCCTCGGGGTTTCCTTCGCCGTCTGGCTCTGCGTGCTCGCGGGCTCGGCCGGCGGGATTCTCATCGGACTCTCCACGGAGTTCTACACGGGCGGCGGCCCGATGCGCGGGATCGCCAAATCCGGGGTCACCGGCGTGGCCACGGTGATGATCCGCGGAGTCGCCACGGGCCTCCAGTCCGTCGCCATTCCGCTGCTGGTCATCGGGGGCGTCATCCTCGCCGCCAGCTTCCTCGGAGGGCTGTACGGGGTGGGGATCGCCGCGGTCGGCATGCTTGCGACCATCGGGGTCACCATGAGCATCGACGCCTACGGCCCCGTCGCCGACAACGCCGGCGGGATCGCCGAAATGTCCGGCATGGGCAAGGAGGTCCGCGAGATCACCGATTCCCTCGACGAGGTGGGCAACACCACCGCGGCGATCGGCAAGGGCTTCGCCATTGGGGCCGCCTCCCTCGCCGCCCTCGCCATCATCGCGGCCTTCGTCAATGTGGTTCGGGTGAACAACGAGGGCTTTGTCCTCCTGCTCTCCGATCCCCAGGTGCTTACGGGAATCTTTCTCGGCGGCCTCTGCCCCTTCCTGGTGGCCTCCATCACCATGAACGCGGTCGGCAACGCCGCCCAGGAGATGATCGAAGAGATCCGCCGGCAGTTCCGGGAAATTCCGGGCCTGCTCGAGGGGGACGGCAAGCCGGACTCCAACCGCTGCATCGACATCGCCACCAACGCCGCCATCAAGCGGATGTTCCTCCCCGCCGCCATCGCCATCTTCGCCCCGGTCCTGATCGGCTTCCTCATCGGGCCGGAGGCTCTCGGCGGTGCCCTGATCGGGGCCCTCCTCGCCGGTGTCCTCCTCGCCCTCATGATGGCCAACAGCGGGGGCGCCTGGGACAACGCCAAGAAGTACGTCGAACAGGGCAACTACGGCGGCAAGAACTCCGAGGCTCACAAGGCCTGCGTGGTCGGGGACACGGTGGGCGACCCGTTCAAGGATACCTCCGGACCCTCCATGAACATTCTCATCAATGTCATGGCCATCGTCTCCCTGGTCATCGCTCCCCTCCTCTAGCCCCTCCACCACAGGAAAGAGCGTAGCCTTGCCCCGCTTGCGAAGCACTTCGAGCGGGCGCAGCCCTACCCCGTAGCCGTCGAAGGAAGGAGGCCGGCCCGAACGCCGGCGACCGAACGCGACCCCCAGAACTGTCTTGTCGCCCCCATCACCCCGCACAGGCCCTCGCCCTCGCACAACCCTTCCCACCCCCGCATCCCAACGACTTCACTGGCCTCCACCGACTCCCGTCGCGCCCCCTCCCGACCCCTACCCCCTCCCCGCCTCGCCGAGGGTCTCGTTCCCTCCACCACGACCCAAGGCACGCCTCCCACGCTCCCGCCGACTCCCCTGCCGACCGCAGGCCTTCCCTGCGTGCGAAGCACCCCCTGCGGGCGCAGCCCCTCCCCGCGGGCGCAGCCCCTCCCCGCGGGCGCAGCCCCTCCCCGCGGGCGCAGCACTCCGAGCAGGCGCAGCACTCCGAGCAGGCGCAGCACTCCGGGCAGGCGCAGCCCCACCCGGCACCCCTCCACCCTTCGCGCACCTTCTCCCGACCTCCGCCCCCTCCCCGCCTCGCCAAGGGTGTCGTTCCCTCCACCACGACCCAAGACACGCCTCCCCTGCCGCCGAAGGCTCCCCTGCCGGCCGCAGGCCTTCCCTGCGTGCGAAGCCCCCCCTGCGTGCGCAGCCCCTCCCCGCGGCCGCAGGCCCCTCCCCGCGTGCGCAGCACTCCGAGCGGGCGCAGCCCCTCCCCGCGGGCGAAGCACCTCCCTGCGGCCGCAGGCCTCCCCTGCCCCCTCTCCACAGTTGAGTCCGCCGCCTCCTCCCCTTTCTCTGGGGGTGAATGAAATCCTTCTACGTTACCACGGCGATCGACTATGCCAACGGGTCGCCCCACCTCGGCCATGCCTACGAAAAAGTGCTCACGGATGTGGTCGCCCGCTCCCGGCGCCAGATGGGCGTCCCGGTCCACTTCCTCACGGGCATGGACGAGCACGGGCAGAAGGTGCAGCAATCCGCCCGGCGCGAGGGGGTCGAGCCCATCGAGTACACCACCCGGATCGCCGGCCAGTTCCAGCAACTGTGCCGGGACCTGAACATTTCCAACGACGATTTCATTCGCACCACCGAGCCCCGCCACCGCGAGGTCGTCCAGTCCCTCCTCCAGCAGCTCTACGACCAGGGGGACATCTACCAGGCGGAGTACTCGGGTTACTACAGCACGCGCATCGAGCAGTTCGTCACCGAGCGCGACCAGGTGGACGGCCAGTGGCCCGAGGAGTTCGGGGAGATCCAAGAGATCACCGAGACGAACTACTACTTCCGGCAGGGCAAGTACCAGGAGTGGCTGGTTGGCATGCTCCGGGACAACGAGGACTTCGTGGTGCCCCGCTTCCGGCAGAAGCAAGTCCTCGAGTTTCTCAAGGAACCACTCAACGACCTCTGCATTTCCCGCCCGGTCGAGCGCCTCGCCTGGGGCATCCCGCTGCCCTTCGACGAAAACTTCGTCACCTACGTCTGGTTCGACGCACTCACCAACTACATCTCGGCCGTCGGCTACGGCACGGAGCGCTTCAGCGACTACTGGCCCGTCGACTACCACGTCATCGGGAAGGACATCCTTCTCCCGCCGCACTCGGTCTACTGGCCGATCATGCTCCACGCCTGCGGGATCGCCCCGCCCCAGCACCTGCTGGTGCACGGTTGGTGGACGATCTCCGGGGCGAAGATGTCCAAGAGCACGGGGGCGGGGGTCGATCCGCTCGCCATGATCGGCCAGTACGGGGCCGACGCCTTCCGCTACTTTGTCATGCGGGAAATGACCGTCGGGCAGGACTCGGAATTCTCCGAGGAGCTCTTCCTCACCCGCTACAACAGCGACCTCGGCAACGACCTCGGCAACCTGCTCAGCCGCCTGCTCAACATGGGCAGCCGCTACACGGACAGCCGCGTGCCCGCGGCGGGCGAGCCGGGCGAGCCGGAGCGGCAGGTCCGCGCCCACTGGGCCGAGACCTGGGAGGGCGCCCTCGAGGACTACCGCGAATTCCTCTTCCACTCCGCCCTTGAGCGTACTTTCGGCTTCATCCGCGGGCTGAATCGCTACGCGGAGACCCGGGCTCCCTGGAAGCTCGCCAAGTCGGAGGACCCCGCCGACCGGGTCCTCCTGGAAACGTCGCTGGCCACCCTTGCCGAGGGGCTCCGCCTCGCCGGCAACGCCCTCCTGCCGGTCCTCCCCGAAGTATGCGCCACCCTCCTCGACCGCATCGGTGCGCCTGTGCCCGAGGTCTGGGAGGGTCACATGGAGTGGGGTACCTCGCTGGAGGGACAAGGCCTCGGCGAGCGCACCATCCTCTTCCCGCGCTCCTAGGCACCCGCGCGCAGGCAAAGCGCGCCCACGCTCCGACCAGGCCGCACCAGCGGCTCCGTCTCCCGCATTGTAGCCTCCCCTCAGCCTTCCCGCTCCATGGAAATCATCCCCGCCCACCACTTCGGCGCACCGGACGAGCGAGGCCTCGCTGCCTTCCTCTCCCACTGCCGCGAGCAGGCCCGCGCCGAGGGAGCTCCCCGCCTGGCCAGTATTTCCCTGCGCGTCCCCGACCTCGACCCGCTCGCGGTGCTCCGCTCGATCCGTGAACCGGACGAGCCCCACCTCTATTTAGAGCGGGGGGATTTCTCGGTGTCCGGGGCCGAGGCGGTCGCCCAGACGACTGCCAGCGGTCCCGACCGCTTTGCCCGCATCCGCCAGTTCCGCGAGGAGTGGACGACCCGCATCGTCGCCACCGGCGATCTCGATGGGTGGCTCACCGGTCCGCTCTTCTTCCTCGCCTTCGCCTTTGCCGACGAGGAAGAACCAGCGGCCCGGGTCTTCGTCCCGAAGTGGCAGGTGGGCCGCTCCGCCGAGGAGTGCATCGCCGTGGCCAACCTCCGCGTGGAGCCGGACACCGACCTCGCCGCGGAGGGGGCCCGCATCTGGCGGGCCCACCAGACGTTTTCGCAGCGCGCTTTCCCGGTCCGGGAAGGCGCCGGCCCGGCCGGAAAGGTCACCGCCCATCCGGAGCCCCCCGAGCTCTTCCGCGACCGCGTCCGGCGGGCCCTCGGCGCCCTCGAGGGCGAGAGCCTCGACAAGATTGTGGTCGCCCGCTGGATGGACCTGCAGGCCGAGCACGACTTCGCCCCGCTGGAAACCCTCCGGACGCTCCGCGAGGCCTACCCGGGGTGCTTCGCCTTCTCCTACGCCCCGGGCGACGGCTCGAGCTGGATCGGGGCCAGCCCGGAGCGTCTGGTGCGCGTGGAGGACGGACGGCTCGAGACCGAAGCCCTTGCGGGCTCGGCCCCTCGCGGCGAAGACCTCGCCTCCGACGACGCCCACGGCCGCGCCCTTCTGGAAAGCGACAAGGATACCCGCGAGCACGCCTGGGTGGTCCGCGCCATCGAGCGCCGCCTCCGCGCCCGCGGGATCGAGCCGGAGATTCCCGCCCACCCGGGACTCCTCCGCCTCTCCAATGTCCAGCATCTCCGGACGCCCATCCGCGCTCCCCGGCCACCCGGGTGCGGACTCTCCGACCTCGCCGAGATCCTCCACCCCACCCCCGCTGTCGGCGGTTCCCCGAGAGAGGTGGCCCTCCCGCTGCTCGAAGACTTCGAGCCCTTCCCCCGCGGGCTCTACACGGGCTTCCTCGGCTGGGAGAAACCGGGAGGCGAGGGCGAACTGGTCGTCGCCCTCCGCACCGCCCACCTCCTCCGCAACCACGCCCGCCTCTACGCCGGTGCTGGCATCGTCGAAGGCTCCCAGCCCGATGCCGAACTCCACGAGACCGAGCTGAAACTCGCCGCCCTCGCCCAGAACCTCTGACCGGAAATCGGGGGTCGGGAGTCGGGGGACAGGAGTCGGAAGTCGGGGGTCGGGAGTCGGGAGTCGGGGGTCGGTCCGAAAAATACAATCAATCTCGTCAACCACGAGCTCCCCTCCTTTCCAAGGAGGGGGGGACTGCTTTGCGGTGGGGTGGTTGGTCGTCACGCCACCCGTCCGACCCTCACCCCCCAACCCCTTGTCACGCCTCCCATTGCCAGCCGCAGGCCTTCCCTGCTGGCCTCCGGCCTCCCCTGCCGTCGGCCCCGCCGACTCCCCCGCGGCCGCCGACTCCCCCGAGTGCGAAGCACTCCGAGCGGGCGAAGCCCCCCCTGCGGCCGAAGGCCTCCCCTCCCGTAGCCGCCGACGGAAGGAGGCCGGCCCGAGCGACCGCGACCCCCCGCACAACCCTTCCCACCCCCCGGCACTCCAGCCGACTCTCCCGCGCCCACCGACTCTCCCGCCCGACCGCAGGCCTCCCCCTGCGTGCAAAGCTCTCCCCGCGGGCGCGGGTCCCTTTACGCTTCCCTACCCCCGTCGGCCCGCTATGGACTGGAGGCCATGCCCGATCACACCCTCGACCGCTCCGTCACCGTTGACCGCTGGAACCATGCCTACCCTCCCCGTCTCACCGTGGCGCCCGGGGATACCGTGGAGCTGCAGATGCACGACTCGACTGGCGGCCAGTTCGGCCCCGCCTCGACCACCGAGGACCTCGAACGACTCGACCGGGACCGCATTCACGCACTCACCGGTCCCGTTGCCGTGGAGGGAGCGGAGCCAGGGGATCGGCTGATCCTCGACATTCTCAGCTACGAGCACGAGGGCTGGGCGTGGACGGGCGTACACCCGGGCCGGGCGCTGCTCCCCAACGACTTTTCCGAGCCCTTCCTGCAGGTCTGGGAGCTGGAGGAGACCGTGACCCGCAGTCTGCCGGGCCTCGCCATCCCCCTCGCCCCCTTCTGCGGAATCCTCGGTGTCCAGCCGGCCGAGCCCGGTGAGCACCGCACGCGCGCACCCGGGGTCCACGGGGGCAACCTCGATGTCCGCCACCTCACCGCCGGCAGCCGCCTCCACCTCCCGGTCCTCGTCCCCGGGGCCGGCCTCTGTGCCGGCGATGCCCATGCCGCGCAGGGTGACGGTGAGGTCTGCCTGAACGGGATGGAGGCTCCCATGACCGTGCGCCTTCGGGTCGACCTCGTGAAAAAGGACCCACTCCCCGGCCCCTTCCTCGAGACCCCGCACCGCTACCACCCTCCCGCCACCGAGGGAGCCGGCTGGTGGTGCTGGATCGAGTCGGACCCCGATCCCCGCGCCGCCTGCCAACGCGTCGTCCGCCGTGCTATCGACCACCTCACCCGTGTGCCCGGCCTCTCCCCGGAGCAGGCCTACATCGCCTGCTCCGTCGCCCTCCACCTGAGCATTGCCCAGCTCGTCAACGACCCGGTCACCACGATCACCGGCGCCTGGCCGCGCGCCCTGCTCACCTAGCGGGGAGCGAACCCTTCCGCACTCTTCCCGGCTTGCCTCCTCCCGTTCCCACCCCACCCCGACTCTCCGCCTCCGTACACCATTCAACCACCCCCTCCAATCGCTCCGCCCTACCTCCGGCCCGCCACTGCCCGTGACTCCCGCCCAGCACTTTCGCAAGCGCGCCTTTGATCTCGCCGCCTCCGCGCTGGGCCTGCTCGCGCTCGGCCTCCCCCTCCTCGCACTCGCCCTCCTCGCCCGACGCTCCACGGGCGCCAGCGGATTCTTCGTCCAGGAACGAGTCGGGCGGGGCGGCCGTCTCGTTCCGATTGTCAAGCTGCGCACGATGCGACCCACCTCCAACGGCTCCACGGTGACCACGGCCGGTGATCCCCGCATCACCCGTTTCGGGGCCTTCCTCCGCCGTACCAAACTTGACGAGCTTCCCCAGCTCTGGTGCGTGCTCCGGGGCCACATGAGTTTTGTCGGGCCGCGACCCGATGTACCGGGCTACGCCGACCGCCTCCAGGGCGACGACCGCCGGATTCTCGAACTCCGTCCGGGAATCACCGGGCCGGCCACCCTCGCCTTCCGCGACGAGGAAGAACTCCTCGCCGCCCAGCCCGACCCCCAGCGCTACAACGACGAGGTCCTCTGGCCCGCCAAGGTCCGCCTGAACCGCGAATACCTCGACCACTGGACCCTCCGTGGCGACCTCGCCTCCATCTGGCAAACCCTGTTCGGGAAACCGTAAGGCTCCGCGAAAGAGCCCCGCGCGTACTATCCCCTCGTAGCGGGGAAAACCACCCGTGGCGCAGGACGTGAGTCCATGGCCCCACAGCCCCTCCGCTACCCTCCCGCCTTTACCTTCCCTCCCCGGCCCCCGCCCACGCTCGCACGAGCGTAGCTACGCGAGGAGTCGCTACGCGTCTTCGGGAGACGGTGGCTACGCCAACGAATCCCCGCGAAACCCCGATCCCCGCGCCTCCCTCACCCTTTCTCCCTCTTCTCCAACTCTCCCACCCCGGTCTCCCCGCCCACTCGGTATTCCGGGATCCAGCGCGCCATCTCCCCCTTCAGCTCCTCCACTCCACGCTCGTCGAGGGAAGCCCGCAGGATTTCCAGTTCCTCGAGGAAACCTTCCCCCGGCACGGGACCGTTCACGAAAAAGGCGATTTGCGGGTGACTGGTAGGCAGGTAGTCCTCGTCGAAATGGCGCACCTCCTCGTAGCGCTTTTCACCGGGGAGCAGACCCGTGTACTGGATCTCGATGTCCGTGCCGGGTCGCAACCCGCTCAGCTCGATCATCTGGCGGGCAAGGTCGGCAATCTTCACGGGACGCCCCATGTTCAGGACAAACACGCCTCCCTGCCCCTCCAGCACGGCCGCCTGCAACACCAGCCCGACCGCCTCGGCCGCGGTCATGAAATAGCGTGTTACCTCGGGGTCGCGCACCGTCACCGGTCCACCCTCGGCGATCTGCTCGCGGAAGATCGGGATCACGCTGCCACTCGACCCCAGCACATTGCCAAAACGCACCGCCCGGAACCGGGTAGCGGGCGCGTCGCGCCCCGGCTCGCTCCTCCCGGTCGGTGCGGTTGTCGCGCCGTCGACCGCCCGGGCCGCCCGCGCCTGGAGGCACAACTCCGCCAGCCGCTTGGACGCCCCCATGACGCTGGTCGGGTTGATCGCCTTGTCCGTGGAAATGAGGACAAACTCACGCGCTCCGTACTCCTCAGCCAAGTGGGCGAGCAACAGCGTCCCGAAGGTGTTGTTCTTGAGCGCTTCTCCCGGCTGCTCCTCCATCAGCCCGACGTGCTTGTGCGCGGCCGCGTGGAAGACGATCTCCGGCCGGTGCCGGGCAAAAAGCGCGCGCATGCGGGGGGCGTCGGTGATGTCCGCGGTGCGTGGGACGACCTCCGGCGCGGGCTCTCTGGCATCCCGCCGGGCCGCCAGCATCCGGCCCACCTCGAAGAGCTGGATCTCCGCCTGCTCCACGAGCACGAGCTCCGCCGGGCCCTTGTCCACGACCTGGCGGACGAGCTCCCGCCCGATGGTACCTCCCGCCCCGGTCACCATCACGCGACGGCCCTCGAGGAGGCCGGCAATCGCCCCGAAATCGATTGCCACCTCTTCGCGCCCGAGCAGGTCCTCGATCTCCACGGGGCGCAGCCGGGTCACCTTGGCCTTTCCGGTGGTCAGTTCCGAGAGGGAGGGCACGATCTCGGTCGTCAGGCCGAGTTCCCGCCCGGCCTTCACGATTTCCCCCACCCGCTTGGCCGGGGCCGACGGCATCGCCAGAATGAGCTGGCGCACGCCGTATTGGCCGACTCCCTCCGCCACCCGGTCCAAGCCCCCGAGTACGGGAATGTTGTGGATCCGCTTCCCCCACTTCGCCGGGTCATCGTCGAGGAACAGCACCGGACGCAACGAGGAGTTCCGGCTCTGCAAGTCCGAGGCCACCAGCGCTCCCACGTCGCCTGCTCCCACGATTGCCACCGCCGTCCGCGGTCCATTCGAAGTCCCGCGCTCCGCCGAGCGACGCTCGCGGTACACCCGTAATGCGATCCGGAAACCGGTGGTCAGCAACAACGCGAATACGAAGTCCCCCAGGATCACGCTGCGCGGAGGGACCCACCCCTCCGCTCCGCCGTACCAACCCGCCACCATGAGGAGGGAGGGCAGCAACAGTGCGAGGAAGAGACGGTAGAGGTCCGGAAACCGAAAATAGGTCAGGAGGACCGAGAATTGACGAAAGAACAGAAGCGAGAGCAGGCGCAGGGGAACCAGCCAGAGCAAGACCCGCCCGGCCTCTGCCCACCGCTCCGCGGGCACCACAAAGTCAAAGCGCAGGGCATACCCGGCAAGCAAGCTCCCTCCAGCGATCGCAGCGTAGACCGATCCCAGGAACGCGAGCCGAAGACTGGAACTGAATTGGAAGGCGGATTTCACGAAAGAGAAGCGAGTGCCACGAACCATGGGCAGCACTCATAAAATACCTAGAAGCAGTGACTTCCAGATTCGACGCTCAGAGCGTGATTTGAGATCTCCAACTCCGCAAACCGATTTTACGCCCACCGCCCCAAAAAATCCTTCCCTCCGAATCCCACTGCCTCCTCCCAGGCACTCACGAGCGCCGCTACGAAAGCGGACAATCCGTCGCCAAGCACTTAAGTCCTCGGGAGCACGCTATCCACGGGCACCCCCTTCCTCCTTCCCGAACCTCCACCCCTTCCCCGCGTCCCGGCCACCCCTCCTCATTCCTCCGCCGGCCACCGAGGGTGGTGCAACCCACCGGGCGGGCCAAGTCGCTCCCCGCTGGCGAAGGCCTCCGCGCGGGCGAGGCCCACCCGGGTGCCGCCGGCCATCCCTACGCCCGCACCCGCAACCCACCCGGAATCTCCCGCACATTCCGCGTATCGACCACTTTCACCCCGAGCGTGGCGTAGTCGAGTGTGCGGAAGGCGTCGTGGTGGCAGAGCAGCACGAGCAGGTCATCCTCCGGGGTCGGCTCGCGCGAGGACTGGCCGGCAAGGTGGGCGTGCTCCCGGCTCGGCCGGATGACGGGGATATGGGGGTCGTAGTACTCCACCTCCGCCCCGAGCGCAGCCAGCTTATCCCAGACCACGTAGCTCGGCGATTCCCGGTCGTCGTCCACGTTCGGCTTGTAAGCGATCCCGAGGAGGCGAATCCGACTGCCCCGTACGGCCTTCCCCTCCTCGTTAAGGGCCTCCACGATCTTGCCGATCACGTAGTCGGGCATCGCCGTGTTGATTTCGCCGGCCAGCTCGATGAACCGGGTGTGCTGACCGTACTCACGGGCCTTCCAAGTGAGGTAGAAGGGGTCGATGGGAATGCAGTGCCCGCCCAGTCCCGGGCCGGGATAAAAGGGAAGATAGCCGAAGGGCTTGGTCGACGCCGCCGCGATCACCTCCCACACATCGATTCCCATGCGGTCGTAGACCACCTTCAGCTCGTTCACGAGAGCGATGTTCACCGAACGGAAAATGTTCTCCATCAGCTTGGTCGCCTCCGCCACCCGGCAGGAGTCCACCGGCACGACTTGCTCCACGATCCGCTGGTACAACGCCTCGGCCCGGTCCCGGCAGCCCGGAGTCAACCCGCCCACCACCTTGGGGATCGTCCCCACCGAATGGGTCGTCCGCCCGGGATCCTCCCGCTCGGGGGAGTACGCCAGGTGGAATCCCTCCCCGGCCACCAGCCCGGAGCCCTCCTCCAGCACGGTCCGCAGTTCCCCCTCCGTTGTGCCGGGATAGGTCGTCGACTCCAGCACCACCAACGTCCCCCTCCTCGGCTGTCCCGGCTCCCCCGTCTCCGGACCCCCGAGATAAGGCGCCACCGACCGCGCCGTGTCCAGCACGTAGCTCAGGTCCGGCTCCCGGTGCCCGTCCAACGGTGTGGGCACGCAGAGGATGACCGCGTCCACGCCCGCGATCCGCGCGAAGTCCCGGGTCGCCTCCAGGCGCCCCGCCTCCACCACCTCGGCAATCGAGGACGCGGGGAACTGGCGAAGGTAACTCTCGCCGCGATTGAGCGCTTCCACCTTGGCGGCGTCCACATCCAGCCCGACCACCCCGACCCCCGCCCGCGCAAAGTGCAGCGCCAGCGGCAAGCCCACATATCCCATCCCCACGACCGCGATTGTCCGCCATTCACTCATCCCGCGGACGCTAGAAGCTCCGCCCATCCGCGCAACCGCGAATCCCCTCCCCCTTCCGGGAGCCCGGAACCGGGATGCGGGTTTTCGGCAGCGCGGATCGGGCATCAAGCCCCCAACACCCCACGCCCTCGACACCACCCGTAGCCAAGGAAACCGAATGTTGCGAAGGACGGGAGTCTCTGGGTCCCACAACCCCTACGGCACCCCCGTCTCCCCGCTCCCTCCCCGGCCCCCGCCCACACTCTCACGAGCGCAGCCACGTTCCCCCGAACCCCTAATCCCCCGCCGACTTCCCTTTAGCCACCGGCGCCCATGCTGGCCGCAAGGCCACCCCTGCCCTTACCCCCCGATCTTCCTCACCAAGTCCGTGCTCCGACGCGTGTCGGCCGTCTGTCGGACGGCCATGCCGTAGGCGGCGAGGTCGCCGACGAAGAACACGGCCTGCTTGCCTCGGGTGAGGGCGGTGTAGACCAGATTGCGGCGGAGGAGAAGGTAGTGCTGGCGGAGGAGCGGGAGCACGAGCACCGGGTATTCACTGCCCTGGCTCTTGTGCACGGTGATCGCGTAGGCGAGGGCGAGGTCGCCGGACTGCCCGCGCTCGAGGGCGTAGCGCTCGCCCTCCACCTCCAGAACGACCCGGCCGTCCTTCGCGTCCACCTCCACGATCCGACCGATGTCCCCGTTGAAGAGGCCGACCTCGTAGTTGTTGCGCTGCTGGATGACCTTGTCACCGACGGCGAGATCCGGGCGCCCGTTCACGGTGGCGGGCGGGCGCGGGTTGAGGATCTCCTTCAGGCGCTGGTTGAAGTTGCCCACCCCGGCCACGCCCTTGTGGAGCGGCACCAGCACCTGCAGGTCGCGCAGCGGATCGGTCCCGGGCACCAGCCGCCCGATCGCGTCGACCAGCCCGCAGGTCTTCTCCACGCATTCCTCGGGCGACTCCGCCAGGATCCACTGCAGACCGCCCTCGCCCCCCACTGGCGCCGGGGCCCGCTGGGCGGGCTGCGGAAAGCGGGCCTCTCCCCCGAGCACGCGGTAGGCGAGGTCAACGATCGGGCTTTCCTCCGCCTGGCGAAAGACCCGTTGCAGGCGCACCACGGGGAATTGTCCCGACTCGATGAGATTGCGCAGGAAGTCACCGGGCCCGACGGAGGGCAACTGGTTGGCGTCGCCCACCAGCAGCAGGTGCGCGCCCACCGGCACCGCGGCGAGCAGCGAGGCGGCCAGCCGGATGTCGAGCATGCTGGCCTCGTCGACGATGAGGAAATCGGTTTCCAGCGGCTCGTCCTCCCCATGCTGGAAGCCCCCCTGCGGATCGATCCCGAGAAGCCGGTGCACGGTGTGGGCGCGCATCCCGGTCGCCCCGGCCAACCGCTGGGCGGCCCGCCCCGTCGGGGAAGCCAGCGCGATGCGTACCTTCTTCGCCCGGAGGATTGCGGTGAGCGCCCGCAGGAGGGTGGTCTTGCCAGTCCCCGGCCCCCCCGTGAGCACCGCTACGGGTGCCTCCAGCGCACCGCGGATCGCCTCCGCCTGCTCGGGGGCAAAGGCAAAGCCCGCGCCCTCCCGGGCCGCCGCCCACTCGATGGCCTTGTCCACGACGATCCCCGGCAAGGCCGAGGGGCTCGCCTGCAACCGCCGCAGGCTCCGCGCCGCCCGCGTCTCCGCATGGGCAAGATCCTTGCGCTGGAGGAGGGTGCCCTCCTGCACGGCGAGGATCTCCCCCCGACCCACCGCCTGGTCGAGGACCGGCTCGACGGCCTCCGCGGAGAGCCCCAGCACCTCCGTACTCCGGGCCACGAGGTCGCCCCGCGGCACCGCAGTGTGGCCCTCCTCGGCCGCCTTCTGCAGGGAGTGGCGCAGGGCCGCCCGGATCCGCTCGGCTCCGTCACTGGGCAGGCCGAGATTCACCGCGATCTGGTCAGCCGTGGCGAAGCCGATCCCCTCGATCTCGTCCGCGAGCCGGTAGGGATCCTTCCGCAGGATGTCCTCGGTCGCCTCCCCGTAACGCTTCACGAGGCGGAGGCAGCGGTTCGCGCTGATCCCGTAGGTCTGCAGGAAGACCATCACCGAGCGCAGAGCCCGCTGCTCCTCCCACCCCTGCTTGATCCGGCGGGCCCGCTCCGCTCCGATCCCGGGGACCTCCCGCAGCCGGGCGGACTGCTCGGAGATGACCTTGAGGGTATCCTCCCCGAAGTGGTCCACGATCTTCCCGGCGTAGGTCTTGCCGATCCCGGGAATCAGTCCGCTGCCGAGGTAGCGCCGGATCCCGTGGACCGAGGCCGGCAGGCGCGCCTCGAAGGACTCCACGCGGAACTGCGGGCCGTGCTGCGGGTGGCGTACCCATTCCCCCTGCAGGAGGAGCGACTCCCCGCACTGCACGCCGGGCAGGATGCCGGTGATGGTCACCTTCCGGCTCTCCTTCTCCGGCTGGAACTCGGCCACGAGGAACTGCTTCTCCTCGTTCGCGAAGACGATCCGCTCGAGGGTTCCCTGCAGCTGCTCCGCCATCACCTAAAAGTCACGCGTCGATCCCCGATTCCCGGTTGCCGGTCCACGGCGCCCGGCCACCCGTCTCCCCCTCACCCGAACATCCTCCCCGCCAGCTCCGCCAGGTCCCCCGCCACCCAGTCGGCCCCCGCCTCCACCAGTTCTTCCCGGGTATGGCTGCCCGTGGCCACCGCACCCACCCGCAGGCCGCCCAGCCGGCCCGTCTCGATGTCGAAGGTGGAGTCCCCGATGAGGAGGGTGCGCTCGCGGTCGAGGCCGAGCTCCCCGAGCATCCACGCGGTCAACTCGGGCTGCGGCTTCCGGTAGGGCGTGTCCTCCGCGCCCACCGTCCGCTCGAAGCGGGGGCCGAGGGCGAGGTGGTCGAGGATCGCCCGCGCGTTCGTGCCCCGCTTGTTCGTGAGCACCGCCCGGCGGATGCCCTCCGTCTCCAGCCGGTCGAGCAAGGCCGGCACGCCCGGGAGGATTTCCACCTCGTCGTACATCACCTCCCGGAAACGCTCGTCAAAGAGGTTCATCGCCCGCTCCAGTTCGGCTCCGCTCACCGGCCGCTCGGCGAGCCGCTCGAGGGTCACCGGTACGGATCCGCCGACGGTCCGCCGGACCCGGTCGAGGGTGACCGGGGGAAAATCGAGATGATCCTGCACATATTGGTAGGCCTGGAAGATCGCCCGGAAGTGGTCGATGAGGGTGCCGTCGAGATCAAAGAGGACCGCTTCGCAGGGCATGCCACTGGGCCCGCCGCCATCCCCGCCAGTCCCGCGCCCCGCGCCCCCCTTCACGACACCGCCCTCCCCAGTGCCACCGCCTCCCGCCCCGCGTCGTCCCCGCCGCCGAGGAGGACGAGCGAGTCGCGGTGGATCGCCTCGGGATGACGGCGGTCCGGAAAGTGCGCCCGTAGTTCCTCCGTGGTCTGCCGGCGGCTCGCCTCCAGCTCGTCGCTGCTGTAAGAGGACACCCCCCGCGCGAAGGTGGTGCCGTCGGCCCCGCGCAGGTCGACGAGCGCCCCCGCCGCGAAAGGCCCGCCCACCGCGGCGATCCCGCGGGCGAGGAGGCTGCAACCGCGCGCCCGCAGGGCTTCCTCCGCCCCGGCGTCCACCTCGATCCAGCCAGCCGGTCGATCAAAGAAGGCGAGCCAGCGCTTCCGCGCGCTGAGGTTCTCTCCCCCGGGCAGGAACACGGTGCCCGCGGGGGGATCGTCGGCGAGCCGCTCGAGGAGCCGGGGATCCTCCCCGCTGCCGATGAGCACACCGCAGCCGGAGGAGTTCGCGATGCGGGCGGCCTCCAGCTTGGTCACCATCCCGCCGACCGAGGTCGTGCTGGTCGTCCCGGTGGCCATGGCCTCGAGGGCCGGGGTGATCCGCTCGACGCGGCGGACGACCTCGCCGGTTGCCGGATCGAGGAGGCCGGGCACGGTCGAGAGCACGAAGAGGAAGTCGGCCTTCGTCAGGGAGGCCACGAGGGCACTGAGCACGTCGTTGTCCCCAAACCGGATCTCCTGGGTGCTCACGGAGTCGTTCTCGTTGATCACCGGAACCACCCCCAGGGCGAGGAGACGATCCATGCTGGCGCGCACGGCAAGATGGCGCTCCCGTCCGCGCAGGTCGTCCCGGGTGAGCAGCATCTGGGCCACGGTCAGCCCGTGCGGGTCCATGCACTCCTGCCAGGTCTGCGTGAGGATGCTCTGCCCGACGGCCGCGCACGACTGCAGGGTGGGCAGGTCGGTGGGACGCCGCGCAAAGCCGAGGCGCTGCATGCCCAGCCCGATCGCCCCGGAACTGACCACCGCCACCTGCACGCCGCTTGCCCGCACCCGGGCCACCGACGCCGCCAGCGCGGAGATGCGGGCTCGGTTCACGGCCCCTTCGGCGGTGGTGAGGATTCCGGTACCGAGCTTCACTACCACCCGCTGGAATAGCCGGGGCGCGAGGGTCGGGGTCATGGCAGGGAAAAGGGCTGTCGGCCGGCGGCTTCCGGGCAGGCCGCCGACACCGGGAGCGCGCTCAGACGCGGAGGAGATCCTCCTCCTTGTGGGCGAGGGCCTCGTTGATCTTCTCCACGAAGGCGTCCGTCTGCTTCTGCGCCTCCTTCTCGTGACGCTTGATGTCGTCCTCGGGAAGACCCTCCTCCTTCTCCGCGGTCTTCAGCGCATCGAGGGCCACCCGGCGGGCATGGCGCACGCCCACCCGACCCTCCTCGGCGTGCTTGTGGGCCATTTTCACGAGCTCCTGCCGGCGCTCCCCGCTGAGCTCGGGAATCTTCAGGCGGATGAGGGTGCCGTCGATGACCGGGTTGATCCCGAGGTTGGCCACCTGCAGGCCTTTCTCGATGTCCTTGAGGGTGCTCCGGTCCCAGGGCTGCACGGTGATGGTGCGCGCGTCCGGGGTGGTGATCGCAGCGAGGTCCCGCAAGGGCATGGACGCCCCGTACGAGCTCACGTCGATGACCACGCTGTCCACCATCGCGGGGGAAGCCTTCCCGGTGTGCAGGGAGTTGAACTCACCCGTGGTGTGGTCCAGCGCCTTCTGCATCTCCGCTTCCATCTTCGAGAGAATCTCATCCGGTTGCATGCCAGAGTCCTACCCCCACCACGAGACTCCTGACCAGTCCAATCTCCACCCCACCCATCGCTGCGCTCCGGTCCCTCCTTCCTTGAGGAGGGGAGCCCGTTTCCGGGGGTCGGGAGTCAGGAGTCCGGGGTCGGGAGTCGGGAACCGATCCGAAAAATTCAAGCATCCTCGTCAACCAAAAGCTCCCCTCCTTCCCAAGGAGGAGGGGACCGCGCAGCGGTGGGATGGTTCGTAGTCACCACGAATCTCCCTAAAACCACGAAAGCACCTGTTGTCATCCCCCTGCCAGCCGCAGGCCATCCCATGCCGTCGGCCCCGCCGCCTCCCCTGCCGGCCGCACGCCTCCCCTGCGGGCGAAGCCCCTCCCCGCGGCCGCAGGCCTCCCCTGCGTGCGAAGCACTCCGAGTGGGCGAAGCCCCTCCCCCCTCGCCGAGGGTGTCGTTCCCTCCACCACTACCCGAAGCACGCCTCCCCCGCCGCCGGCCTCCGCCGACTCCCCTGCCGGCCGCAGGCCTCCCCTGCCCCTCACGCCCGGCTCGCTCGCACCATGAGGACGGTACCGAGGAGGAGGAAGAGGGCATTGGGCAGCCAGACGAGGAAGGGAGCCAGCCAGGGAGGCTCCGCCGGTACCCAGTTGGAAACCGCGGCGAGGAAATAGTAGAGGAGCCCGAGGGCCAGGGCGATGCCGAGGTTGGCGAGCGTCTCCCGCCGGCCCACCCGCACCCCGAGAGGCAGGGCCACGAGCACCAGGGAGACCACCGCCACCGCCAGGGAGAAGTTGCGCTGCACCTGCAGGCGGTAGGGCCGGGCATTGGCGGGGTCGCGCCGGATCTCCGCGCGCAGTTCGGCGAGGGTGAGGTATTCGGGCCGACGAGTCCGCGCACGGGCGCCGGCCTCGCCGAAGACCGCGGAAAGATCGAGGCGCACCGGAAATTCGCGGAAGGAGACGAGGGTACCGGACGCGGGTCGCTCCCGGTAGGAGGGGTCGGGCCGCCGGGTCTCCGCCTCCCCGTCCTCCAGGGTGAGGAGGAGACTGCGCTCCTCCGGGAGGTAGTCGACGGTGGCCCGCTCCGCCCGCAGGAAGAGGTCGACCCGGCCCTCGGCGTCGTGCTGCCACACCCAGAAACCGCGCAGGGCGTCCCCCTGCTGTTCCTCGACAAAGATCAGGTAGCCGGGAAAGTCGTCGATGAAGGCCCCGCCCCGGAAGAGCCGCAGGGGATTCTCGGCAAAGGAGCGGGCGATCTTCTCGCGGAAGGCGGCCCGATCGCGAGGGCCGAGGTCGTTGTTGAACCAGGCGGTGAAAACGGCCCCGGCGACGGCGAGGAGGAGGGCCGGGCGGGCGATGCCCAGGAAGCTCACGCCCACGGAGCGCAGGGCCACGATCTCCCGGTTCGCGGAGAGCCGCCCGTAGGCGAGGAGGATGCCGGTGAGGAAGCCAAGGGGAAGGGCGTAGACGGCCGCGAAGGGGAGGATGAGCCGGAGGAGTTCCGCGAATTGCCCGAGGCTTACCTGGCCGGAGGCAAGCCGGTCCCCGATGCCCTGCACGACGTTCCCGGCCAGAAACACGAAAAGGAAGACGGCCACGGAGAGGGCGATGGCCCCGGCCACCTCGCGGAGGAGATAGGTCTGGATGCGGCTCATCGGGGGAAAGGGAAAAGAAAACGGGGATCGCCGACGGTGCCGCGGCCGGCCGGGGGGCGCGCCGCTCAACCGGCCGGCCGCGAGCGATGGCTCCGCACGAAGGCCTGCACCGCGCCGATCGCCGCGGGCACGGGATACTTGACGAGCTCCCGCTCCCGAAGGGCCTCCAGGGTCGGGTGGATGGGAACCCTGCCGAGAGCCTCCTCCATGGCAGCGGGAAACTTGGCGGGGTGCGCGGTCGCGAGGTAGACGGTCTCCTCCCCGGCCCGCGGCTCCCAGGCAAACCCGCAGGCGGTGTGCGGGTCGGCGGTGTACCCGTACCGGCGGTCCACCGCGCGGAGCAGGTCGCCGATCGCGCGGTCGTCGCTGGCCCGGCTGGCCCACTCCTCCCCGGCGATTCCGGGCAGCTCCACGCGGCCGCTCGCCCGGAAGTCCGCCATCACCGCCCCCACCCGGACGGGATCCTCGCCGACTGCGTAGTAGAGGAAGCGCTCGAAGTTCGAGGCCACCTGGATGTCCATGGAGGGCGCGAGGCTGGGGGCGACCCCGCCGATCCGGTACTCGCCGGTGCGAAAGAAGCGGTCGAGGATGTCGTTCTGGTTGGTGGCCACGGTGAACCCGGCCACGGGCACGCCCATCCGCGCGACCATCCACCCCGCGAGCACGTTCCCGAAGTTGCCGGTTGGCACCACGAAGCGGATCCGCCCGCGCTCGCCGGCGGGGAAGCGAAGGGCCGCCCACAGGTAGTAGACACACTGGGCGAGGATGCGGGCGAGGTTGATCGAGTTCACCGCGGAGAGCCCGACCTCCCGCCGGAAGGCCTCGTCCCCAAAGGCCTCCTTCACGATGGCCTGGGCGTCGTCGAAGCTGCCCTCGATGGCGAGGGGAAACACCGCCGGATCCCCGGTGCAGGCCATCTGCCGCTCCTGCAGCGGGGAGATGCGGCCGTCGGGATAGAGGATGAACAGGGAGACCCCGGGCAGCCCGAGGAGGCCGTGGATGGCGGCGGCCCCGGTGTCGCCGGAGGTGGCCCCGAGCACGGCCAGCTCCCGTCCCTCCCGCTCGACCTGGCCAGCGTAGAGACGGCCGAGCCACTGCAGTGCGAAGTCCTTGAAGGCGAGGGTCGGCCCGTGGAAAAGCTCGAGCACGGAGACGCCCTCCCCGAGCCGGACGAGGGGGGCCACTTCGGGATGCCCGAAACGGGCCAGCGATTCCCGCACGGTCCGCCGGAAGTCCGCCTCGGCCCCCTCATCGGCGAACAGGCCGAGGAAAGCCTCCGCGAGGGCGGGGTAGTCGAGGGCCTCCCACTCCGCGAGCCGCGGGCGCAGGTCGGGCAGCTCCGCGGGCACGAAGAGGCCGCCGTCCGGGGCCAGGCCCAGGGCCACGGCCTCGGCGAAGGAGACGGGCGCGGTGCCCCCCCGCGTGGAGACGAAGTTCATGCCTGCGGGGGCTCGGGCTCGCCGGCCGCCGCCTCCGACGCGGTTCCCGCCCCGGCTCCCGGTTCCCCGCCGAGCCCGAAGGCGCGGTGGACGGTGCGCACGGCCTCGTCGGCCTCCTCGGCCGCCACCACCACGGAGATCTTGATCTCCGAGGTGCTGATCATCTGCACGTTGATGCGCTCGGCGGCGAGCGCCCCGAAGAAGCGGCCGGCCACCCCGGAGTGCGAACGCATGCCCACGCCCACCACGGAGAGCTTCGCGATCCGGTCGTAGGTATCCACGCGCATGTCCGGGAAATCGTCCTGCAGGGGACGCACGGCCTTCTCCGCACGGTAGGCATCTTCCTGCGGCACGGTGAAGGTGAGGTTCGCCCGGCCCTCCCGGCCGAGGTTCTGCACGATCATGTCGACGAGCACGCCGTCCGCGGCGAGGGCTTCGAAGAGGCGGGCGGCCGTCCCGGGACGATCCGGGATATCGCTCACCACGATCTTTACCTGGTTGCGGTCGAGGGCCACGCCGCTCACCGCCACATCCTCCATGGAAACCACTTCTTCCTGCACCATCGTACCGGGTTCGTCGTTGAAACTGCTGCGCACCTCAAAGGGCACACCGTACTTCTGGGCGAACCGCACGGCCCGGGTCTGCATGACCCGCGAGCCGCTGCTCGCCAGTTCGAGCATTTCCTCGTAGCCGATCGCGTCGATCTTTTTCGCGTCGGGCACGATGCGGGGATCGGCGGTGTAGACACCGTCCACGTCCGTGTAGATCTGGCAGACGTCCGCCTCGAGGGCCGCCGCGAGGGCGATCGCGCTGAGGTCCGAACCGCCCCGGCCGAGGGTGGTGGTCTGCCCGTCGAGGTTCGCCCCCTGGAAGCCGGCCACGATGACGACCTCGCCCCGGCTGAGGGCGTCGCCGATGTCCCCGCCGGAAATCCGCAGGATGCGGGCGCGGGTATGGTCGGGATCGGTGAGGATGCCGGCCTGCGCGCCGGTCCGGGAAACCGCGGGCACCCCCAGGGCGTGCAGGGCCATGGCCACGAGGGCGATGGTCTCCTGCTCGCCGACGGCGAGGAGGAGGTCCATCTCCCGCTCGTTGGGCTGGGGATTCAGGGCCTTCGCCCGGGCGAGGAGCTCGTTGGTCACTCCGCCCCGCGCGGAGACGACCACGACGACCTCGTGACCCTCCTCCCGCCAGCGGGCCACCCGCGCGGCCACCTTGCGGATGCGCTCAACGTCACCGACGGAGGTGCCGCCGTACTTCTGGACGATCCGCGCCATGGCTTAGTCGAGGATGGGGCACACGAGGAAGTCGTCGCCGACGGACTCGTCCGCCGCCAGCGCCCGCACGGCCTCGTCGAGGGCGGCCTGGGTGCAGCGGTGGGTGAGGAGCACGAGGGTGGCCCGGTCGTGTCCACCATGCTCCCGCTGGAGGACGGAGGCGATGCTGATGCCGGCCCGGGAGAGGGAGCCGGCCACCTCGGAGAGCACGCCAGAGCGGTCCACGACGGTCAGGCGGAGATAGGCGGCGTGCTCCTGCTCCGCGGGGGCGGCGAGCTCGGGTGGATCGGGAGGGGCAAGGTGCACGGGGAGGGGGGTGGAGGACTCCCACTGGCGGGCGGCTGCCACGAGATCGGCGAGAACGGCGCTGGCGGTGGGATCCTGGCCGGCCCCGCGCCCGATGAGGTCGAGGGGGCCGGCGAGGTCGGCGTCGATCCGCACGGCGTTGAAGACGCCGTCCACATCGGCGAGGAGGGTGTCGAGGGGCACGAGGGAGGGCCGCACGGAGAGGGCGAGGCGGCCGGCCGTCCCCACGCGCTCCACGGCCCCGATGAGCTTGATCCGGTAGCCCATCTCCCGGGCGTAGCGGAGGTCGTCGAGCCGCACCCGCCGGATGCCCTCCACGGTCATGGACCCGGTGGAGACCCAGCGGCCCTGGGTGAGCCAGGCGAGGAGGACGGTCTTGTGGGCGGCATCCCACCCGTCGAGGTCGAGGGACTCGTCCGCCTCCACAAAGCCATTCGCCCGCGCCGACTCGAGCACTTCCCCGAAGGAGAGGCCGTCCTGCTCCATGCGGGTGAGGATGTAGTTCGAGGTGCCGTTGAGGATGCCGAGGATGCGCTCCACACGGTTGGCGGCGAGGCTGTCCCGGAGCACCTCGATCACGGGGATGCCCCCGGCCACGCTGGCCTCGAAGAGGATGCGGCCGCCGTGCTCGTGCGCCAGGGCGAAAAGCTCCTCGCCATGGTCACAGAGGAGGGCCTTGTTCGCGGTGACCACGGTCTTGCCGAGCCGGAGGGCCTCCGCGGTCCACGCGCGGGGATCCTCGGTGCCCCCGGCGAGCTCGCAGAGGAGGGGGAGCCCGGGATCCCGCACGAGCTTCCACGGGTCCGCGGTGAGGAGGCCGGGGGGGAGGTCCACCGTCCGCCGCCGGGAGAGGTCGCGCACGGCCACGCCGCCGAGGACGAGCCGGCGCCCGGCCGCCCGGGTGAGCGCGTCCGCGCGCTCCTGCAGGTACTGGCCGACGCCCTGGCCAACAGTGCCAAAGCCGATGAGGCCGATCCGGATTTCCTCGGGGGATGGGTTCATGAGTCGCGGGGGGGGCGGTGCGGGGACGGGGGCGAAGAGGAGGAGGACCCGCCGCGGGAGCGGAAGGAGGACTCCTCGCCGCGGAGAAGCCGGCCGATGTTGTCGCGGTGCCGCACGGTGAGGAGCGCGGCCACCGCAAGGGCCACGAGCACCTCCCAACCGGCCACGGGACCGCCGGCGAGCCATTGCCCGAGGGCCACGAGGAAAAGGACCGCCGCAAAGACGAGGGAGCCCACCGCGACCACGCGGGTGGCATAGTACCCGGCGAGCCAGCCGAGGATGCCGAGGAGCACCGCCCACGGCAGGAGGATGAGGAGCCCGCCCATGGTCACGGCCACGCCCTTGCCCCCGCGGAAGCCGAGAAAGAGGGGGAAGACATGGCCGAGGACGGCTCCGGCCGCCCCGAGGAAAATGCCGACCTCCCCGGCGAGCGCACCCCCGAGAAGGGCCGCGAGGAGCCCCTTCCCGAAGTCGAGCCCGAAGACGAGGTTGCCGGGGCCGCGCCCGAGCACGCGCTTCACGTTGGTCGCCCCGGGATTCCCGCTGCCCACCCGGCGGATGTCCACGCCGTAGGCCGCCGGTACCCATGCGCCGAAGGGGAGCGAGCCGAGGAGGTAGCCCGCGAGGAGGGCGGCGAGGAGGGCGATCAGCACGGGGTCTCCGGGGTGGGAAGGGTGCCGCTCAGAGCTGGATCACCCGGAACTTCATGATGCCCTCGTGGTTGCGGATTTGCTCGCGCACGGGTTCGGAGGGCGGGGAATCGAGCTCGTACACGCTCACGGCGTAGCCGTTCGCGGGGTCGCGGCTCAACGAAAGGTTCGCAATGTTCACGCCGTCCCGGTCGAGGGCGGTCCCGAGGAAGCCGACGATCCCGGGCACATCCTCGTTCTTCAAAACGAGGAGGGTGCCCGCGGTGTTCACTTCGAGGCCGTGCCCGTCGATGGAGACGATCCGGGGGTGCTGCTTGAGCCCGAAGAGGGAGCCGTCCACGGTGCGGGTCTTGCCGTTCTCCTCGGTCGCCTGCACGCGGATGAGCTCGGTGAACCCGCTGTCCCGGCTGCTCTTCACGATCTCCACCTCCACGCCGAGCCGGGCGAGCTTGCGGGGGGCGTTCACATCGTTGATGTTCCCACCGCTGATCTGCCGGAGGAACCCGCGCTGGATGGCCCGGGAAATGGGCATGGCATCGAGGTCCACGATCTTCCCGAAGTAGGTAATCCGCACGCGCTCGACGATCCCGCTGCAGAGCTGCTGCACGAAGGTGCCGAGTTTCTCCCCGAGCTGGATGTAGGGGCTGAGCACCTTGAGGTCGCGGGGATCGATGGAGGGCATGTTCAGGGCGTTGCGGACCATGCCGCCGCGCAGGGCCTCGAGCATCTGCTGCACGATCTCGAGGCCAACGTTCTCCTGCGCCTCGCGGGTGGAGGCGCCGAGGTGCGGGGTGAGCACGAGGCCCTCGGTGGTCCGGAGGGGATGATCCGCGGGGAGGGGCTCGGTCTCGTAGACATCGAGCCCGGCCGCCGCCACCTTGCCGCTCTCGAGGGCTTCCCGCAGGGCCTCCTCCTCCACGATGCCCCCGCGCGCGCAATTGAGGAGGCGCACGCCGTCCTTCATCCGCGCGATCGCCTCGCGGTTGACGAGATGGCGGGTTTCGTCGGTGAGGGGCATGTGCACGGTGATCACGTCCGCCTCCTCGCAGAGGCGCTCCCAGGCCACGTTCTCCACCCCGAGCGAGTCTGCCCGGCTCTGCGTGAGGAAGGGGTCGTAGGCGAGCACGCGCATGCCGAAGGCGAGGGCCCGGCGGGCCACTTCGGTACCCACGCGGCCGAGCCCGCACACGCCGAGGACCTTCTCGTGCAGCTCGGCCCCACTGAGCACCTTCCGGTCCCAGCGGCCTTCCTTCATGGAGAGATCCGCCCGCGGGAGCGGGCGGAAGCTGCAGAGGAGGTGGGAGAAGGTCAGCTCGGCGGTCGCCACGGTGTTCCCGCCGGGGGTGTTCATCACCACGATGCCGCGCTCCGTGGCGGTCTCGATGTCGATGTTGTCCACGCCGACCCCGGCCCGGCCCACTACCTTCAGGCGGGGGGCCGCGTCCATGAGCGCAGCGGTCACCTTGGTCTCGGAACGCACGGCGATCCCCTCAGCGTCGGCGAGATGGGGAGCGAGCTCCTCGGGGGAGAGTCCCACCGCCTCCACGACTTCGCAGTCGGGCTGCTCCTTGAGGAAATCCACCCCGGCAGGGGCAATGCGGTCGGCGATCACGATCTTCATAAAAAAAGTCCTCCTTCTACCCGGAGCCACTTCCCGATGCAACGTCGATTGGGTCGGCCCACCGCCTGCGCAATCGGTCCTTGCCAATGCCAGAAGCGGGCACGACGGTCGCCCTGCCATGGCTCCCACCCTGCTCCTCCTCGCCGCCGGTCTCGGCAGCCGCTATGGCGGCGCCAAGCAGCTGGAGGCGGTTGGCCCGCACGGGGAGCGGTTGCTCGACTATGCGCTGGCCGACGCCGCCGAGGCAGGATTCGGGCAAGCGGTCCTCGTGGTCCGGCCGGGCATGGAGGACTCCCTTCGCGGGGAGCTGGCGGGCACCTTCGCCCCGCCCCTGCCGGTCGCCTTCGTCCCGCAGGACCTGCACGACCTGCCGGCGGGACTCGCCCCGCCCCCCGGCCGCACGAAACCCTGGGGCACGGGCCACGCGGTTCACGCCGCCCGCGGCGTCCTCGACACGCCCTTTGCCGTCGCCAATGCCGACGACTACTACGGGCCGACCGCCTATCGGGTCATGGCGGATTGGCTGGACGAAGTCGATCCGGAGCTCCCCGCCGCCAGCCTCGTCACCTACGAACTCCGCCAAACCCTCTCGCCCCACGGCCCGGTCAACCGCGGGATCTGCACGATCCGCGACGGCCACCTCGCCGCGGTCCGCGAACATCGCAAGGTCGTCGCCGTGCCCGACGGCACCCTCCGGGGGATCGACCCGCGCGGCCAGACGGTCCCCCTCCCGGCGGACGCCCCCACCTCCCTCAACTTCTGGGGCTTCTCCCCCGCCTTCCTCCCCTTCCTCGAGGCCGAACTGCAGGCCTTTCTCACGGCCCGCGGTACCGATCCGAGCGCCGAGTGCGAACTGCCTGCCACCGTGGACGCCTGGCTCCACACCACCGGGCTCCGCTGCCCGGCCCTTCCCTCCCCCGACGCCTGGCTCGGACTCACCCACCCCGAAGACCTCCCCACCGTCCGCCACCACCTCGCGATCCGCTAAAGGCGGGGGTCGAAGCTCCAACCGTGCGGCAACCCCCCCCCGCAGAACCCCCCCCGCAGAACCACCCACCGCAACGAAGGATCCCGATCGTCGCGGAGGACCACCCTCGCAGCAGAGGGAGCCAAGGCCGGTAAGGACAAGAGTCCCCGGGCGCACGGCCCCTCCGGGCACCCCTTCACCCCCACGCCCCCGGACCCTCAAGCGCCCCCTACCTTCCCCCTCATGCTGGGGAGAGTTCCCCGTTTCTGTCCCCGGCCCTTCTTTCCAGTCCCCGCTCTTCCCTAAGCCCCGCTACCTTCCCCTTGGACCGGCCGCAGGCTTCCCCGGAGTGCCGAGACAGTCCGCCTCCCCCGCCGCAGGCCCTCCCCGCAGCCAAGGGCCTCCGCGCGGTTCAAGCCCGCCCCAGACGGTCCGGGCATCCTTCCCCACGGCCGCGGGCCTGCCTGCGCGGGCGGAGCGCCTCCCGCCCTACCCCTGAATCCACAGGAACCCGATCGCCATTCCCCCGAGGAACAGCAGGCCCGCGTAGCTGAGCAGGCGGATCCAGCCGTGCGGCCGCTCCTCCTCCGGTACCACATCGTTGTGCATCACCCGGAAATTGATCCAGGCGAGCAGGGGTGAGGTCAGGAAGGACACATAGGCGGCGAAGCTGAGCATCACGATGAGGTTGTGCACGAAACCCAGCACCACCACCACGGCTCCCAGCCCGACCACCACCATCCACCCCTGGTGGATTCGGCGGAACCGGTCCTCCGCCTGCGGGCGGAGCAGGACGGTGCAGGCGGCGAGCGCCCGCGGGTAGCCATCAAGACAGGTCAGCGAGGTGCTCAGCATGGTGATGAAAGCGGCCACGAGCACCCAGTCGGCCGCCGCCGGCCCGATGCTCGCCGCGTACAGCCCGACGAGCTGCTGCGCGAAGCCGATCCCACTCTCCGTGAACTCCGCCCCGCTCCCGAACATCACGAGGGCCCCGAGCGCCAGGAAGCAGACAGCCATGAACAGGGTGGCCCCGTATCCGAGGTAGAAATCCCAGCGCGCTGCCCGCGTCCCCGCCAGTTGTCCGGTCTCGCGCCCCCGGGAGAACATCCACAGCGAGGACCAGGCCGAGAGGTCGATCGGGGCGGGCATCCAGCCGAGGAAGAGCACGAGGAAGCCGAAGCCGGAGACGGTCCATACCGCCGGCCCCACGAAGTCCGGGGGCGCCGCCGGACCCTGCCGCAGGGCGAGGAGGACCGCCACCAAGGTGAGCACCGTCAGGAACGCGATCACCCCCTTCGCCACCCGGTCCAGCCAACGGTAGCGGCCGAACCCGACGAAGAGGGTCACCACCGCGAGGAGGACCGCGGTCCTCGCGGGCAGGGACCACCAATTTTCGACCCCGCCGGGCACGAGGGCCGCCGCCAACATGGTCACCCCAGCCACGTTGATGACGCTGGTGAGGAGGTTGATCCCGAGGAAAATCCACACGTACACCACCGACCGTCTCCGGTAGCCGGCCAGCAGCGACTCCCCCGTCGCCGCGGTGTAGGTTTGCCCGAAGAGGAAGAAGGGCATCTTCACGAGGTTGGCCACGAGGAGCAGGCCGAGCAGGTCCCAGCCAAAGACCGCTCCCGCCCGGGTCGCCCAGACGAGGTGCGACCCGCCGATGGCCGCGCAGGCCACGAGCAGACCGGGCCCGAGGAAGCGCCACCACGGCAGGGTGCCCTCCTCGCCGCGTGCGCCCGCCGGCTTCCCCTCGCTCCCCGGCAGCTCCCGCGCCGACCGCTCCGCCTTGCCGTTCACGAGCCCGCTACCGGCAGCGGAGGCCCGACCACCTCGATGTCGTACTTGCGCACCAGCGCCGAGAACTGCTCCACGAAATTGTCCGGCATCCCGCCGTGCCCAATCATGGCGGCCGCCTCCTCAAAGAGCTCCTCGATCCGCTGGGCCGGCTGGAAGACGATCAACAACTGCCCGGTCTCCTCCCCCACCCTCGCGAAGGCGTGCGGTACCCCTCGGGGTCCCAGCGCCGAATCCCCCGGCCCCAGGCGCAGCTGTTCCTCCCCGATCTCGAAGAGGAATTCCCCGCGTACCACATAGAACCACTCGTCCTGGTGCGCGTGGACATGACGGCCCGGTCCACCCCGCTCGAGCCGGAGCGTGTCAAAGACACAGAATTCCCCCCCGGTATCCGCTGCCGACACCTTGCACTCGAAGACCCCGCCGAGATAGCGGTAGACCGGCCGCCGGGCCTCCTCGTCCCGCAGGAAAAAACCCGGCCCCGTCCCGGCTGCCGCCGACCCCGCCAGGCCCCCACCCGCCAACGCCGAGGCCAATGCCAAGAACCGCCGACGCCCGAACCCCCCGGTACTCCCGTCTGCGTCCAGTCCCGCCATTGCCTCCTTCCAGATCAAAACCTTTCCACCGTCAACGCCGATTCCTCTTGGCGGAGTGCCCTGTACAAGGGAGGGAAAGCGGGGCCTCTCCGAGTCGGAGCGGGAAACGGAGCCAAACCCCGGGGATCGATTCCCGCGGACAAGAGTCGGTGGAGAGCGCCCGCGTCCCCCGCTGAGAAAACCACGAAGCCAAGCGTCAGCCGGGGATAGGACGTTCCTCCGGAATCCGGAATTCAGCGGCTGCCTGAAGGACAGCGAGAGCCATGAAAAAAGCTCTCCGCCTTCCCGGGGAGGAGGAACAGGGACCACCGGGCATCGCAAGGACACCCCTCGCCGTTCGGAGCTCCTTCCGTCGCCGGGAACGGGAGTTCCGGGGCGCACCATGCCTCGGAGATCCACCGGCCCGCACGCCCCTTTTCCCGCGTCCTTCCAAGCTCTCCCGAGCGGAGCGACGGCGGGGGGTCTTCGGGCGTCGCCAAGGAAGCCATGCTCAGGCGCATCGGAGGCCGCAAGCTCCCCTGCTGCCGCCGGCATCCCTGCCGGCCGCGGGCCTCGCCCGCGTGCCCCGCATACCTATGGATCGGGAAAGACCACCGGCTCCCGCGTCCCCGTCCGGACCGCGGGCACTCCACTGACCACGGTCCACGGCGGCACATCGTGGACCACCAACGAGAAGGGGGCCACCACCGCGCCCTCGCCCACCGTGACCCCCGGCAGGACCATGCTGCCGCGGGCGAGGAAGGCATCCCGGCACACCGTGACTTTTCCCCGGCGCAGCTGGCGCTGCTCCTCCGGGATCATGGGCCCCGCCATGCGGTAGCCCCCCTCATGGGATTCGGTTACGCTCAACAGCGACCCCGCGCAGCCGACATAGTCCCCGATCTCCACCCCGGCGTGCCCGAGGATCCAACCGGTCAGGTGGCAGCGCTTGCCCACCGCGACCACCCCGCCCCCCGTATGGATCTCGCAGCCCCCTCCCAGGTAGGAAAACTCGTCCACCGCGAGCCCGGCCGGTTGCAGCAGGCGCACCCCCGGATCGATCAGCACACCCTTCCCCAGCGATCGACAGGCCCGGCCGTACCAGAGCTGGCGCAGGCGAAAGCCGAGCGGGCCCGGCAGCTGGTCGACCACCAGCTTCCACGGGTCCCGCACCAAGCTGCGGGCCCCCTCGGCGAGCCCGTACCCCAACGGCACCCGACCCGTCCGCAAGAATTGCTCACGGGCCCGTGCTTCCCTCTCGGCCGATCTCGTCATCCCCGTTCCCCGCGCGGGCGCCGCCCTGCCCCGCCACTGCCGGCGCCGGCTCCCGTCCCGGCCCCAGGTCCCCCTCGCCCCTCTTCCTCCACCTCGACCTCGACCACCGCCGCCTCCAGCCCGGAAAGATCGCAGAGCAAGCCCGCCCAGGAGAACCCGACCCCGTAGCCGACCAGCGCGGAGCGCCCGCCGAGGGGGCCCTGCACCGCGCGGGCCCGGGCCATCGCCAGGGGAATCGAGGCGGAGCCGAGGTTGCCGGTATCGCGGAGGAAAACGGGCACCGACCCCTCCCCGAGCTGGAGCTTGCGCCGCAGGCAATCCAGCATGTGAGCATTCGCCTGGTGGAAAAAGTAGCGGTCGATCCCGCCCGCCCCCGCCTCCGCCTGCAGTTCCGCCACCAGTTCCGGGACCCGGCGCAAGGTCGCGCTCATCACCCCGAGCCCGTCCATGCGCAAACGGTCGCCCGGCCCGCTCCCGCAGCACAGCTCGTTCGCCCGACTCCCCTCGGTTCCAAAGCGGGCCGGGGAGAGCCACGGGCCGCGCCCACCCCTTCGTTCCGCGTCTCCCTCCTCCCCCGCCACGATCACCGTAGCCGCGACCCCATCCCCGAAGACCATCCGCACCGTGTGGTCCTCCTCCCCGAGCAGCCGGGTGAGCAGGTCGCCAGTGCAGAGGAGAACGGTCCCCGCCGCCCCGCCCGCCACGAGCAGGCGGGCGTGTTCGAGCCCGTAGACATAGCCGGTGCAACCGTGGTGCAGGTCGAGGCAGGGGATGTCCCGGCGGAGTCCGAGGACTTCCTGGAGGCGGCACGCGGTCGGCGGCAGGCGGTCGTCGGGGGTCTGGGTGACCACGAGCACCGCGTCCACCGCCTCCATCGGGCACCCGGCGAGTGCGAGCGCCCGTCGGCTGGCAGTCGCCGCGTAGTCAACGAGCGAACGCCCCGCCGGCGCCACGCGGACGCGCTCGATCCCGGTGGTCGCGATCGTGGCCGCGACGTTCTCCGCCGGCCACCCATTCTCCCACTCCGCCCGACCCTCGCCCCCGGCTGGAAGGGCGGTGGCGGTGCTGCGGATCCGGGCGGAGCCGCTCATCGGGTCCCGGCCGCCTGCTCGTGCTCGATGAGGCGAAGGAGATCGGCCACGGTCTCGCAGCTCCGCAGATCCCTCGCCTGCAGGACGACCCCGAATCGCTCGTCCACCTCCGAGATCATCCAGAGCTGGTGGAGGGAATCCCAGCGCAGGTCGCGCAGGGCGGTCCTCCCGTCCACCGTCTGCTCGGGGAAGAGGCATCCAAGAATCTCGAGGAGTTGGTCACTCACCGTCACTACACCCTCCCATTCAACGGCTCTTTCCGCGATGGCCAACCTCAATTCTGCCAAAGTGCATACGCTGCGGACGCTGGTGCGGGGGCAGTACCGCCCGGAGATGCTCCCGCAGCGCCTTGCGGTCCTCCTCTGCCTCCAACGTTCCGGCCACCCTCATCTCCACATGCTGGCCGGTCAGTGGGTTGGGTCGACCCTCCACCCGCACGCGTTCCACCCCGGGCCAGCGGAGGACCACCGCCTCCACCTCGGCCGGCAGTACCTTCAACCCGCCCACGTTGATCACCTCATCCCGCCGGCCGAGCACCCGGTAGAAATCGCCCTTCTCCTCGACGAGATCGCCGGTGTCGTACCAGCCCTCCGCGTCGAAGGGGGAGTCCGCGTTGAGGTAGCCCTGCATGCGGTTGGCCGCCCGGATGCGCAGGGTTCCGTCCTCCACCCGGGTTTCCACGCCCTCGCCGCCCACCCGCATGAAGAGGCTGTCCCGCGCCTCGGACCGTACGCGCAGAATCCCGAGCTCGGACATCCCGTAGGTCTGCCGAAAGTCGACCTCCGGGAGGAGGTGGCACAGCTCGCTGAGGGTGGCAGGGTCCATCCGCTCGGTCCCGTAGGTGATCACCCGCAGCGAGGCGGGCACGGCCTCCGGGACGAGCCCGCCGAAGAGGAGCATCCGCAGGAAGGTCGGGGTGGTCGGGAGCAGCTCCACGGCGTGCGCGCGGCAGGCCTCGAGGATCCCCTCCGCGGTCCGCGATTCCGGGGCCACCACCAACCCGCCATTGAAGAGGGAATGCAGGAGGGTGTTCAGCCCGCCGATGTGGTCGAAACGGAGAAAGCCGAGGGTCCGCAGGGCCGGCCGGGGGGTCCGGAAACGCCGCAGGAAGGTCTCGCTCCGGTGGAGGATGGCCTTGGGGCGGCCGGTCGTCCCGCTGGTGAAGAGCACGAGCCCGCCCTGCCCGGTTGCGCGCAACTCTCGCAGGAGGGGTCCGCGGGGCGGGGGTCCGACCCGGCGCACTTCCCCGCCCTCGATCCACCACTCCACCTCGGCCGCCTCCCGGTAAGCCCGGTGCTGGGAGCGGGTGTCGGCGGTCAGGGGCACGAGGATCACCCCGCGGTCGAGGAGGAGGAGGAGCCGGGCAAGGGAGCGGCGGTCGAAATCGCCGACAAGCCCGACCACATCACCGGGCCGCACGGACCCCAGTTCCGCGGGATCGGCTGCCTCCGCCACTTCGTCCAGGCAGAGGGTATCGGGTCCCCGGGCAAAGAAGGGATCGTCACGGTTCCCCCGTCGTCGCTGTAGCTCGTCGCAAAGGCTCATCCCCACGCCTAGCGGCGAGGATGGCAGGGCCCGGTGGAGCGCGTCAGCCAAAAACGAGGGAGTCCCCCGGCCCGCTCGCGGCTCCCCGCGAGACCGTGGCCCGACCCGCTCCTCAGACGCCTCCCACGGGCAGGACGAGGCCGGAGAGGGCCTGCGAGCGCTGGGAGAGGAGGTAGGCCACGAGGTCGGCCACCTCCTCCGGGGCGAAGGCCCGGGGAAGGACCTGCCGGGCGATCACCTCCTCGAGGGCTTCCTCGGGCACCCCGGCGAGCAGGTCCGTCGCCACGGGTCCGGGGGCCACGCAGTTGACCCGTACGCCGAGGCCGCTCACCTCCCGGGCGAACGCGCGGGTGAAGCCCTCCACCCCGGCCTTCGAGGCCGCATAAACCGATTCCCCCCGCAGTCCAAGGGCCACCGCGATCGTCGAGAAATTCACCACCGCTCCCCCGCCCTGGCGCACCATGAGGGGGACGAGTTGCTGGCAGCTGTAGATCGTCCCGAGAAGATTGGTGGCCACGAGTTCCCGCGCCGTCGCCGCCGGCATCATCAGGGCGAGGTTCATCGAGGCGATCCCGGCGGCGTTGACGAGACCCGTCACGGGGTGCTTCTCCCGGCGGAGGTCGCCGGCGAGCGCCGCCACTTCCTCGGCCCGGCTCACGTCACAGCGCCGTAGCCCCGCCGACTCCTCCGCCGGCTGCCGGGACACTCCCAGCACCGCCTCACCATCCGCCCGCAAGCGCTCCACCACCGCCGCGCCGAGACCCCGGCTCGCCCCGGTCACCACGATCATGAGCCCGCCCCCTGCGCCTGTTGACGCCCGAACTCCTCCACCAGACTTCCCACCGTCCGGTACACCCCCCGCGACCGCGACATCGCCGCGTCCGAGGTCCAATCGAAGCGCAGACCCGCCCCCTCTGCCGCATCCTCCAGCGCCACGCAGACCTGCACCAGACCCATCGAGTCGACCACCCCGTCCGCCCCCAGCAAAGGCGTTGACGCCGTTACCACGCCCTCCACGCCGAATTCCCCGAGGACTTCCCCCACCACCGAGAAAGCCAGGTCGCGCGCCGCCGAACCCCCACACCCATCACTTTCCATCACCCCGCTACCCTGAAGTCCCCGGCTCTCCCTGTCGAGCTGGAGGGCCCGGGGCCGGGGCTCCGCAGTGAGGGCGCCACTCCCTGCGGAAACCGGACGACCCATCTTCCTCCCATCGCCCGGTTGGCGGAATGGCCCGCGAGCCCGCCCCCACGGCAGCGAGGGCGGCCATCGGGTCTCGCAAGCGCAGCGACGACCCTCCCCGGCAAGAAACCAACCCGTGGCTCCCCGGACCGGGGGCAGCGGACCACCGGGCGGGGCGGGGCGGGTGGTTCCGACGAGCTCCGGATTCCGCTTGCTTTCTCGATCCGCCCAAAGGCATCCCGCCACGGCGGCCCGTCCCGGCACCGTTCCCGGGAGTCCTCGCCGTCCCCGCTTCAGAGAGCGGCCACCAGCGCGGCGAGGAGGACCAGTACGGTCATCCCCGCCGCCATCCAATAGAGCGGGCGCATCAGGCGGCGGTACTCGTCCTCCTTGGCCTCCACGAACTCGCGGGCCTCGCGGCAGTTCTCGCAGAGACCGTTCTCGTCCCTCTCCGTCACCGCCTCGCAGTGGCGACAGGGACCGATGGAAAAAAGTTCGCCCATCCCCTTCCCCAAGGAATCGGGTTTCACGGTGGGTCAAGAATGGGCGAAGGGCGAACGCCTCCCCGCCCCCCCTTTCCGTGGACCCTCGATGGACCCTCCCCTACACCCGGACGACCCGGTCCCGCCAGAGCAGGGCCGCGCGCGGTGCGGGTCCGAGCAGGCCGACCAGTTCCGGGTGGCCATGCTCGAGTCCTCCGGTGAGCGCCCCGAAGGCGGGCAGGACCAGCACCTCCTCTGTCCAGAGGAAGGCCGGACGGGAGAGTCGGCGGCGGCCGAGGATGACCCGCCGTTTCGGATGGAAGTGACCGAAGACCGTCGGCGCCGCGTCCCGGGCGCCGGGTGGGTCCGGCTGGTGCTGGAAGCGTACCCCGCCCAACCAAAGCTCGTCGGCCACCGTCCCCCGCAGGGGTGCCGGGGGCCGTGGCCCCCGAGGACCGCATTCTCGCCCGGCCCGCCGCAGACCCCGGCCGTCGTGGTTGCCTGTGATCCACGTCCAGTCCCGCCCGTCGGCCATGGCGGCGAGCCGTCGGCCCTGGTCCCGCGGGAGGGCCTGAACCCCGTCGCCGTCGTGGAAGGCATCGCCCAGGCAAACCACTCGCCGCGGGTCCTTCGCGGCCATTTCCCGCTCCAACCGGGCGAGGGTTTCCGCGGAGGCGTGCGGCGGGAGGACATAGCCCTCGGCGGCGAGCGACTCCGCCTTGCCGAGGTGGAGGTCGGCCACCACCAGCGCTCTCCCCGCCGGCCACCAGAGCGCGCCCGAGGACCGCAGCTCCCATTCCGCGCCCCCGAAACCAATTTTCACGCAGCCGGTCCCTCGGTGAGGCCGGCCTCCGCGAGCACCTCTTCCTCGCGGAGATCCAGCAAACGATCCAGCGCACTCCCGTCGACCGGCTCCTGCCCCACCTCGAGGACCGGGGCCACCGCGAAGGGGGAGACCCGGTCGAGCCGTTGCAGGCGGTAGCGGTTGTCCACCGCGCGCAATTCCTCCGCCAGCCGATCCCAGGCCACCAGCCCCCGGCGGGCCTCCCGCTCGGTGGTGCGGAGGAGGAAGTGGTGAGGCTCGTAGCGGCGGAGCACCTCGTAGATCAGGTCGGAGCTGAAGGTGACCTGCCGGCCCGTCTTTTTCCGGCCCGGGTAGGTCCGATCGATCAAGCCGGAGACCAGGGCGACCTCGCGAAAGGTTCGTTTCAACAGGTAGGAGTCGGCCATCCACTCCTCGACCTCGGCCTCGAGGATGTCCGGGGAGAGGAGCGTCGAGGGGTCCTCCGTCGGCAGCGGATCCTGGAGGGATTGCACGGCGACCGCGTAATCATTGGCCACGAAGGCCGTCGGCTCGGCCCCGAGGGATTCCAGTCGCCGGCTGAGGAGTAGACCGAGGGTCTGGTGGGCGGCGCGGCCGGCGAAGGGGTGGATCACGAGGTAGTAGCGCCCCGCCCGCGGAAAGGTCTCCACCAACCACTCGTCCCACCCGGGCACCGCCGAGCGCTCCGCCTGCTTCCGAAGCCAGCGCTCGACCTGGGCGGGCAGGGAGTCCCAGCGGGCGCGGTCCGCGAGAATCGCCCGCACCTCCCGGGCGAGCGAAGCCGAGAGCGGCAGGCGGCCCCCGGCGAAGGCCGGGATGACCGCGGCGGTGCTCCGGGCCGGGGAAGTTTTCACGGTCCCGTCGCGGATCCCCTCGAACCGGAGGACCCGGCCCGCAAAGCGGAAGCACTGGCCGGGGCGGAGCTGCTGGACAAAGCGCTCCTCGACCTCGCCGATCCCCTTTCCCCGGCCGACCTGCACCCGGAGCAGCGGGTAACCGACAATCGTGCCGATATTCATGCGGTGCTGGCGGGCGACCCGCGCATCCCGCAGGGAAAGGCACCCCTCCTCATCCTCGCGGATCCGCTGGAAATCCGGGTAGGCCCCGAGGGCGTAGCCCCCGTCCCGGCTAAAGGCGAGCACCTCGGCGAAGTCCTCCCGGGTGAGGGCCGCGTAGGGACCGGCCGAGGTCACTTCCTCCCAGAGCTCCGCCCGGGTGGCGGGAGCGGAGGCGAGCCGGCCGATGAGGAATTGCACGAGCACATCGAGGGATCCCTCGCGGCGCAGGTCGTTGTCCGGCTGGTGGGCGCGGACCTTCGCGATGGCCGCCACGGCTTCGACGGCCTCCATGGCCTGGGCCGGAATGACCAGTGCCTGCGAGGCCTCCTCGAGCCGGTGCCGGGAGCGGCCCAGCCGCTGGAGCAGCCGGGCGACTCCCTTGGGCGGGCCTGCCTGGATCACCAGGTCCACCTCCCCCCAGTCGATCCCGAGGTCCAGCGAGGAGGTGGCCACGAGGGCCCGCCACTCGCCCCGCGCCATGGCTGCTTCCGCGCGGAGCCGATCCTCCTTTTCGAGGCTCCCGTGGTGCAGTCCGATGGGGGGCGGGTCCGGTGCGGAGGCGAGCTCCTCCACCAGTTGCTGGTAGAGTCGTTCGGCCTGGCCGCGCGTGTTCACGAAAACAAGCGTCGACCGGTGGGCGCGGATGCGAGCGGCGATCGCGGGCACCGCGTGGGTCGCGCCATGGCCCGCCCAGGGGAGTCGGTCCTCCGGACAGTACAGCTCGATCCGGGGCGGCCGGAAGCGAACGCCGTAGCGCTCCGCGTCGATCACCGCCACCGCGTCCGGATCCTCCGGTCGCAGCCATTGCTGGAGCTGGGCCGGATCGGCCACCGTGGCGGAGAGGCCGATCACCCGCAGCTCCGGTCGCAGCCGGCGGAGGCGGGCCACCTGCAGGGCGAGGAGGTCGCCCCGCTTGTTGTCGGCGAGGGCGTGAATCTCGTCGAGGATGAGGTAGCGGAGCCGCCCGAAGGTCCGGGAAGCGTCGGCATGGCTGAGAAGGAGGGCGAGCGACTCGGGCGTGCTCAATAGGAGGTGCGGGGGCCGCTCGCGCTGGGCCCGCCGGCGATGGGCACTGGTATCGCCAGTGCGGACCTCGCAGCGGACCGAGGAACCGATTTCCTCGAGGGGGCCGAGGAGGTTGCGGTGCACATCGGCGGTGAGGGCCTTCAGGGGGGAAAGGTAGAGGGCCTGCAAGCCCGGGACCGGGTCGGCATGGTCGAGCTCGGCGAGCACTGGCAGGAATCCGCAAAGGGTCTTCCCTCCTCCCGTGGGGGCCACCACCACGCAGGAACGATCCCGGGCGATCCGGAGGACCTCGCGCTGGTGGGGAAAGAGCTGCCAGCCCCGCGCCCGCAACCAGGGTTCGAGACCGTGGGCGTGTTCGTGGGCGTCGGCGGTGGCTCCGCGGGACGCGTCCGCTGCCGCTCCATCCTCGCCACGTCTCTCCACACCGCCAAGCTGGATGGGAACGCCCCCGCGCGCAACCACGCGAGCTGCCGGGCAAGCGTAGAGATCTCCACGAACTCCGCCACGCGCGGAGCCCACCGTTGCAAGAATGGAGCCGGAAATCGGATTCGAACCGACGACCCACGCATTACGAATGCTACGCCAGAAAATGGCTTCCATTGATTTTCAATGACTTGCGAAGCACCCAAGAGCAGCAAAAGGCACCAAGTCACGTTTTTAACGTGACAATACGTGACCGGAGCGGTAGGAACTCCCCCCATGAGGCCGGCCAGAATTCCAATCCGCAAGACCCCCTCGGGCCAATTCTCGTTCGACGTCCCGCCTCGCCTGTCGCCCACCGGCAAGCGCCAGCGCCGGACATTCTCGACCAAGCGCGAGGCCGAGCTCCGCCGCCGTCAGACCCTCGAGGCTTCCCGACTCTACGGGGAGACCAGCCGCCAGTTGACCGCCGCCGAGGCCGAGGACGCCGGGAAGGCCCTCGAGCTCCTCGCAGGGGAGGCAACCCTCCTCGAGGCCGCCCAAGCCCTCGTGGCCAGCCGGGACCGTCGAGCGCGTTCGGTTCCGCTCTCCCAGCTCCGCAGCGCCTACCTCACTTCGCGGGAGGGGAGCGACTACTCGGACTACTACCGCCGCGACATCCGCCGCGCCTTCGCAGTCCTGCTCGAGCAACTTGGCGATCCGCTCGTCGCCGACATCACCCAGGGGCAGCTCAAGGAGGCCCTCCACCGGGCCACCGCCAACAAGCGCCTGCGCAACGACACTCTCCGCCGCCTCTCCCCCGCTTGGAAATTCGCGGTGGAGCATGGATGGGCCGACGCCAACGTGCCCGGGAGCGTGAGCCGCGAGCGAGTCACCATGCGCACCCCCCGCATCCTCACCTCCGCCGAGGCCGAGCGCCTCCTCGCAGCCTGCACCGACCACCGCGGCAACGAGACTCTGCCCGACAACCTCCGCGTGGATTGCCGCGATGCTGTCGCCGCGTTCGCCCTCATGTTGTTCGCTGGCGTCCGCCCCGAGGAGGTTGCCCGCCTCGAGTGGAGGAGCCTCTCACTCGCCGACGGCACCGTCCGCATCCCGGCCGAGGCCAGCAAGGTACGCACCCCCCGCTCGTTTGAAGCGCCGCCCGTCCTCCTCGCTTGGCTCGAGACCGTCCCGCGGCCGCGCCGGACCGGACCGGTTGTCCCCCGTGATTGGGAGCGGAAGAAGAAGGCCGTGCGGGCCGCGTTCGGATTCACCCGCCGCGACGCCGACGTGCTCCGCAAGACCTTCGCCTCCCATCACCTCGCCTGCTTCGGAGACGTCAACCTCACCCGCGCCATCATGGGCCACGAAACGCCCGACGTCCTCTTCCGGCACTACGCCGGCCACGTCGAGAAGGCCGACGCCCTCCGCTTCTTCCACCTCTTCCCGCCCGGCCATGAGCACCGCAAGCTCCGCGCCGCCAGTTGAGAACCCACCACCCCCCGCCTGCCATGACACGACACGTCGCCCGACTCCTCGACCGCTACCTCGCCGGCGGCCAGCGCCCCATGCTCCGTGCCCAGCGCGACGACGGCACCACCCTCGACGTTCGCGTCCGCGAGGAGGACGTGGAGAAAGCCGCCGCTCTTTGGGGAGGCAGCTACTTCTCGTTCACGTACCGCGGAGGCCGCGCCTTCTTCGTCCCCCGGCCGTACCGCCGGAGGACTGACCCGCAACCCCCACCGCTACGACCATGAGCCACCCACCAGCCCACCCGCACAGCGACCTCCCCGTGATGACCGAGGCCGAGGTTGACGACCCCAATTGCGTCCACCTCGACCTCCGCAACCTCTCGCCCCGCGCCCTGCGAGGCCTGCAATGGTACGCCGAGCACACCGGCAACTCGCTCGCCGGAGCCACCATCCTCGTCCTGAACGAGAACGAGGCTCCCGACGAGCCGCCGTGGACCCGCGACGGGCCGGACCACCAGCTCCGTTTCCCCGACCGCGACGACGGATGAACCTCCACGCCCCCGACCCCATGCCCGAGCCGACCCCACCCGAGCCGACCCGGCACAGCGAAGCCCAAGCGCTCGCCAAGCTCCGGACCATTCACCACAGCATCCTCGCCCTCGACGCCTTGGAGGCCGGAGCCCGCCGGGCCGAGGCAGGCGGAGAGACCTTCGAGGACGCCGACGAGATCCTCGAGCGCCTGCACGAGATCCCGCTCTCCGCGGAGTACCGCACCGATTGGTACGCCCTCGACGAGGAACCCGATGAGCTTTACGAGCGCCTTGTGGAACCGACGGAGGCGAGACTCCTCCTCTGCGCCGGCGGGCCGGCCGTCCAACTCCATTGCCGCCTCCACGACGACGGATCCCGGGAGCCGACACTCCAGCACCGCGACTGGTTCGAAGCATGGGAAGACCTCACCGCCGCGGCCATCGTCGCCGCCAGCCTCGACCCCGTCGCCTGCCAGCGGAGCCTCATCCGGTTCACCCAGTTGATTAGCGTTTTCGCCAACGACTGACGGAGGCACCAGCCGCCAGAATTCGCCCGAGAGGCCGCCGCAACCGCCTCCCGAGGGTCAACACCCCTGTCGAGCGCTCCGCGGCGCTTCTCGGGCCACACAGCCGCTTGCAAGCCCGCCCCCCGGGGGCAAGCCTAAAGCGCCCCCCCTACAGGCCAGCGGAAGGCCCCCCGTCGTCGTAGTCCCGGAGCAGCTCCGCCACCGCCTCGTCGAGCGCGATCCCCGCCTCCACCGCCGCCTCGACCAGCTCCTCCCGCGTTCGGTCCGTCCCGGCCGCCAGCGCCTCGACGCGGAGGACCAGCGACAGGGGGAGCTCCACCGCCACCCGCTCCTCTTCTCCGGATCCGCTCACGCCTTCAGCCAATCGGCAGCACCGCGAGCCTGCAACCGCCTTCCACCCGACGCCCGACAGGCCGCCGCCACCCCGGCACCCCCCCCAGGGGGAGGGGAGGGGGAAAACCTACCGGACCCCGTACCCACCTACCGCGTCGTTACCGAAAAATTTCCGGTCGCGAAATCCATCCATTTCGCGCCGGCGGCCAACGCCCCCTCGCCGCTGGTGCGACCGCCTCCCGCAGATTGCAACAACTTTGTTCGCGAGATTCGTTGTTTTTCTTGACATCGATGCAGCAGGATACCCGCCATGACAACTCGACGCAATCCATCCGCCGCCTCCACACCCGTCGTTATCACCCGCCGCGAGGCCGCCGAGCGCTACAAGTTAAGCTTGCGGCAGGTCGATCATTTCCTCCGCGCCGACATTCTCCCGCAGCTCCGCATCGGCCGCAGCGTGCGAATCCCCGTCGAGCAGGCCGACGAAGCGATCATGAGCTTTGCCGTGGGCCGGGCCGCCGACCAAAGCAAGCGATGAGCCGCGACCGCCCCGCCAACCGGGCCGCGGCCAAAGGCCGTTTCTCCGGCAGCACCCTCCGCGTCTTTGAGCGCGTCGCTCGAGGCGATCCCAAGCCGTCCCGGCGGAAGGGAGGGAGCCGCCGTGCCTGATGAACCCAGCCTCCCGCAGCCCTCCCTCGCCGAGCCGGACGACGATGCGCTTGCAATCCTCGCCGAGATCCTGCCCGCCGACGATGACGAAAGGCACTACCGCGTCCCCTGCCCGACCCGGTTCCTCCGCCTCCCGCCCTTGGAATTCCTCCCGAAGGAGGACCAGCCGGTCTCGTGGCGCTTGCGATGGGCCGTCAACTACGCCGACCGGTACGGACAAGAAGTGGTCAATGGAGTAGAGCAAGGCCGACCCGACTTCTTCGACGAAAGGCGCGAGGACCACCCTTGGGACGTCCTCGCCGGGCCGTTGAAGGTAGACGATCCGCTCGCCGAGGAACTCGCCGACCAGCTCGAACTTATGCAGGAGGCAACCGACGGGACCGACGACGACGAGACCCTCCCCGACGACCTCGACACCGCGTGGCACCTCGCCATCTCCATCGGTCGCCGCCACGTATGGTTTCCCCCCGATTGGCTCCCGGACCTCGTCAGGGGCACCCGCGACCAGCGCGACGAGGAGCTCGAAAAGCCCTTCGGCAAAGTCTCCCGCCACCACCTCCGCACCCTCTCCGAGCGCAACCTCCGTGTGCTGGTCGCCCTCCGCAGCATCCTCCAAGGGTCGCAAGTCCAGACTGTCCCGCTCCGCCTGATTCGGGACCGCCTCGAAGGCACCTTGTCCGAGCGCCAAGTCCGCCGCGCCCGGGACCATTTCGTGATTCCCCGCCTCGAAGAGCTTTGTTTTCACGCCCACCTCGACCGCGCCTCCAACTTCCGAATGGCTCAGGCCGGGAGCGGGGAGCCGGGCAGCCGGGGAATCACCGCCGAGCGCTTCCTGCAGATCGTTGAGGAGCAAATCCGCGAGGCACAGGCGAAGGCGAAGCGCGGCCGAGGACTGTTGATCCAATTCCCCAGCCAAAAGCGAGCGGGGGGCAGCGTTTAAAGAGCTTGCCACGGGGGGCAGCGGGGGGGGGCAGCCATAGGGGGCAGCGGGGGGGGGCAGCGGGGGGGGCAGCCCTAAAAGGGTTATCTAAAAGAGTAATAGTAAAGAGGGACAAAGAGCACAACGCCGGCCGCGTTGTGGGAACAGCCTCGAGCTCGCTTCAGAGAACCAAGGCAGGCCGATGCCACCCACAGGCCGACGCCAGCGCCACCGTCCCCACCCCACCCCGCCACAGCGCCGGATCCTTCCCGCCGCCACCTCCCGGCCGCCAGCCCCCACCGGACGACCGCCAGCGCCACCTCCCGGCAACCCGCCCGAGCAGCGAAATTTTCGCACCCCGCCCGCACCCCACCGACCGCCACCCCGCAGCGCCCCTCGGCCGCCTTCCCGCGATCATAACGTGACTTTGACGTGACTTGGCTTCCGCCTGACCCCTCCCCTCGCCGCTGGTTGTTTCGTAAGTCCCTGAGGGAGAATGGAGCCGGAAATCGGATTCGAACCGACGACCCACGCATTACGAATGCGTTGCTCTACCAGCTGAGCTATTCCGGCATCCGGTGGAGAGACTGACGATCTCCCGCCCCTCGCGCAAGCGGAAAGCGGCCGCCCTTAGCCCGTGGGGGAGTCGGCCAGCGCCTTCCGGGTGGGGGTCGGTCCCGCCTCGGCCCAATCCTCGGGCCGACCGGCGAAGAGCAGGTGGCCCCCCTCGGTCCCCCCGCCCGGGCCCAGCTCGACCACCCAATCGGCAAGGGAAACGAGGTCGAGGTGGTGCTCGACGAGGAGGATGGTGTTACCGGCGTCGCGGAGCCGGTAGAGGATCTGGACGAGTCGCTGGAGGTCGTCCCAGTGCAGCCCCGTGCTGGGTTCATCGAGGAGATAGAGAGAGCGACCCTGTTGCCGGCGGGAAAGCTCGTCGGCCAGTTTCAGCCGCTGCGCCTCTCCCCCGGAAAGGGTGGTCGCGGACTGGCCCAGCTTCACGTAGCCGAGCCCGACCTCGTGGAGAAGGTCGAGCTTGGCGCGGAGGTGCGGGGCCCGCTGGAAGATTTCCCGGGCGTCCTCGACGGTGAGCTCGAGGACCTCGGCGATGTTGTGACCCCGGTAGCGCACCTCGAGGGTTTCCCGGTTGTAGCGCTGGCCGCGGCAGCTCGGGCACTCCACGAAGACATCGCTCATGAACTGCATGTCGAGAGCGATGACCCCGTCTCCCTTGCAGTGCTCGCAGCGTCCTCCGGCCACGTTGAAACTGAACCGGCTCGGGCCGTAGCCACGGATGCGGGCGAGGGGCACCTTGGCAAAGAGCTGGCGGAGGGAGGTGAAGAGGCCGGTGAAGGTGGCGGGGTTGGAACGCGGGCTGCGCCCGATCGGGGACTGGTCGACCTCGACGACCTTCTCGAAATGCTCCAGCCCGCGCAGCCCGTCATGGGCGGCGGGCCAACGGTCCGCGCCGTTCAGGCGGCGGGCCGCCTCCGCCGCGAGGATGTCGTGCACCAGGGTGCTCTTTCCCGAACCGGACACCCCGCAGACCACGGAGAGCAGGCCCACCGGAAAGGCCACGTCGACATTGCGGAGGTTGTGGGCACGGGCGCCCTGCACGGTCAGCCAGTCGCCGCCCGGCGGTCGCGGACGGCGGAGGGCCCGGAGGCTCTCGCGGCCGTCGAGGTAGGCCCCGGTGCGGGACGCCGGCTCCGCCCCCGCCCCTGCGGGAGGACCCTCGTAAATGACGGCCCCACCCTCCCGGCCGGCTCCCGGACCCAGCTCGACGAGGTGGTCGGCCGCCCGCATCATATCCCCATCGTGCTCGACGACCACCACCGTGTTCCCGCGGTCGCGGAGGGCGGCGAGGTTGCGCAGGAGCCGGTCGTTGTCGACTGGGTGCAGGCCGATGCTCGGCTCGTCGAGCACGTAGATCACCCCGACCAGGCCCATTCCCAGTTGGGTGGCCAGCCGGGTCCGCTGGGCCTCTCCCCCCGAGAGCGTGGCGAAGGAGCGGTCCAGGGTGAGGTAGCCGAGCCCCACCTCGCCGAGGAAGCGAAGCCGGTGGGCGAGCCCGTCGACTGCGTCGGGGGCCAGCGGGCCCGCCTCCGGGCGGAGGTCGGCCTGGGTCCACCGGATGGCCTCCTCGACGGGGGACCGGAGAAAGTCCGGAAAGGAACGGCCGGCGAGGAGAACATGGCGGGGGTAGGCTCCGAGCCGGGCTCCCCCGCAGTCGGGGCAGGGCAGCTTGCGCTGGAAGGTGAGCATGCGGGCCCGCCAGCCCTCGCTACGGGTGGTGCGGAGGGACTCCTCGAGATCGGGAAGCACCCCGGGGAAGGGCTTCTCCTCCGGAGCCCGGTTCCCCGGGCCCGTCTTGAAGGCAAAGGTGCGCTCGCCGGAACCGTGGAGGAGGATCCGCTGCACTTCCCCGGGAAGCTCCGCCCAGGGAAGGGTCGGATCGAAGGGGAGCTGCTCGGCGAGCTGGCGAAGGAGGGCGTTGCGCTCGATGATCCGCTTGCGCGGACCGAGCCGCCAGGGCTTGAGGGCCCCCTTGCGAACCGGGAGGGAGGGGTCCGGCACGAGGAGCTCGGGGTCGAAGCGGAACACCTCGCCCACCCCCCCGCACTGCGGACAGGCACCCTCCGGACGGTTCCAGGAGAAGAGGCGGGGGGACGGGGCGGGGTACACCGTGCCGCACTGCGTGCAGGCGTGCGCCCGACTCAGCGAGAATTCCCGCCACGGGCCGTCCCGCGCTTCCTGGACGAGCACGAGGGCCCTCTCGCTCCCTTCGGCAAACGCCAACTCGAGCGAATCCGCCAACCGGCCGCGCTGGTCCGGGCGGAGAACAATGCGATCGACGACCAGCTCGAGGACCTGCTCCGGACGCGAGCGGTCGACGAGGTCATTTTCCTCGAGGCGGGCAACCCTTCCGTCGATGCGCACGCGGGAGTATCCCTTCTGCTGGAGCGTGCCGAGCTCCTCGCGGATGAGGGAGGGCTTGCCGACGAGGCGCGGGGCGAGGATCTGGACCCGGCTCCCCTCCGGCTCCGCCAAGACCCGCTCGACGCAGTCGTCGATTGACCGCTGGCGAACGGGGGCCCCGTCCAGCGGGCAATGCGGCTGGCCGGCGGCCGCCCAGAGGACGCGGGCGTAGTCGGCGATCTCGGTGAGCGAGGCCACCGTGCTGCGGGGATTCGCCCCGCGGGCGCTGTGCTGCTCGACCGCGATCACCGGGGAGAGCCCCTCAATGAAGTCGACCTCGGGCCGCTCCAACTGGTCGAGGACTTGGCGGGCCCGGGTGGAGAGGCTCTCCATGTACTTCCGGTAGCCCTCCGCATAGAGGGTGTCGAGGGCGAGGGAGGACTTGCCGGAGCCACTCACCCCGGTAATCACCGTCCAGCGGTCGCGTGGGAGGCGCAGGTCCAGGTTGCGCAGGTTGTGCTGCCGGGCCCCGCGGATCCGGATCGATTTTTGCATTTCCCTCCCCGCTTCCGCTGGTAGGGTCCTGATCGCCGTTTCTTCCATATTTGAGCGCGAGGGCAGGCGGGGGATGCTCCCCGACCGCTGGTCATTCTCGTGGGAGACTCCCGGCAAGGCAAGAAACCCGAACGCAATCGACCGCATGACCTCTCCGATTCTCTACATCAAATCCGGCTGTCCCTGGTGCCAGGAGGCGGAGATCTTCTTCCAGAAACACGGGGTGGCCCTCGAAATCCGGGACGTGAACCGCGATGCCGAAGCGATGAACCGCATGGTGGAGGTGAGCGGGCAGACCCTCACGCCCACCTTCGAGTACGAGGATTTCGTGGTGGCCGATTTCAGCGTGGATGAATTTCTCGCGGCGCTCCGCGAAGTCCCCGAAGTCCAGGCCGCCCTTGGGCTGGGGGCAAACGAGGAATGAGGCGGCTGGCACTGGCGCTCGCCTGCGGGGCACTCGGCGGATGGCTCGGCCCGGTCGCGCCCTTGGCCGCCCAAGGCCTCGACCTGGAGGATATCTCGCTCACGATCCACGCGGGTCAGGAATTTCCCGTGCTCGGGGAGCTTACCCAGAGTGCCTCGACCCCGGCCTTCACCGAGACGATCACGGATGACGACGGAAACGAGGTCGAGACCGAGACCTTCCGCGCGGCCGAGTTCCAGTCGCTCGACTGGGGGGACGCCTTCGAGAATTTCCGGACTCTCGGAGCTGAGCTCGACTTCTGGGAGGATTCCCGGCGCAGCCTCTACCTTGGCGCTTCGTTCACGCGGGCAAAGGGACAGAACGCCAGCCTCGGGACCTACGACGGGGCGGACCTGCGGGCCGATTTCTCCGACTACAAGGATACCTCGTTCTACGCGGGCTTCCGCTGGGGCGAGTCCTTCCACTCCCTTTTCAAGAGCCTGCTCTCCCTCCAGGTCGGGGCGACCGTGGTCGACGACATCAGCGCCGAGGTCGACAACATCCCAGAGCTGAATAGCCTCACCTTCTACGAGCGGTCGACCGTGTTTGAGGTCGGGGGCCTCGTCTCGTTCCTCCTCACCCCCACGGACTTCCTCGAAGCTGGGGTGCAGACCGGGTTGACGTACCAGACCGCGGTCTCGGGCGATGACCAGCAACTCTCGGAACTGAACCTGTCCGCCGCCAACGGGGCCGGCGCCCTCGGCTTCGTCCCCGTGCGCGCCCTTGTGCGCATCCGCTACTGAAAGCCGGGCCGTCCTTCCCGGAGGGATCCCGGCCCCGAGGATCCCGGCCGGGCGGGCGTCGCCAGCCCGGTGGCTCCGGCGGGAGCGGTCGCGCCCTTTTCCGGGGCGGGCGAACGCAGTTGGTGCACGACCACCTCGGCGGGGGCGTTCAACCGGTAGGGCAGCTTGCACCCGCCACAGCCATTGCTCGTGTATCCCTGCATCCGCCGCCATCGCCACGGGCCGCTTCGCCGCGCGACCGAGAGCCCCCCTCCGGGACCGGGCATCCACGGCCACGGCGGGGCCATTTGGCCGCCGTGGGTGTGGCCGCACAGGTAAAGATCGACGCCGGCCCGGGCGGCCTGCCCATAGCGGTGGGGGGAGTGGCTGAGGAGCACGCAGGGCTGGCTGGGGGCGCGTTGGTCCAGCGCCGACGCGAGGGAATCCGTAGCGAAGGTCCTCGCGTCATCGATCCCGGCCACCCACAGCGACTGGCGGGCCCCGGTCCCCGCCGGGAGCTCGACCCCTTCGTTCATCAGCACCTGCACCCCGAGCGATTCGAGCAGGTCGCCCACCGCGAGGATGTCATGGTTGCCGAGCACCGCGAAGCGCGGCGCCGGGAAGACCTCGACGAGGGCCCGGAGAAGCCCTCGGTCCAGCCGATCCTCCCGGAAGACGAGGTCGAAGAAATCCCCGGTGAGGACCGCGGCATCCACCGGTCCCGTTTCCCGGGTGCGGGCCGCCAGGCGATCCGGCAGGTCCGGGCGGAAGTCGAGGTGAAAGTCGGAGGCGTGGAGCAGTCTCCACGAGGACTCCCCCGCCGCCGGGGGGCCCTTCGCCCCGAGCTCCCAGGCGCGTTCGCGTGCATGGATCCGCTCGAAATTCCGTTGGGCCCGCTCCTCGAGGGCGAGGCTCCACAGGATTCGGCGGACGACCCGGGCGAAGGGGCTCCGGAAGGGTTCTCCCGGGACCCGGTCGCGGTGGAGCTGGCGAATCCGCGCCTCCTGTTCCTCCCGCTGCCGCCGGGCCGCCTCGCCCAACCGCCGCGCCGGTGGGTTCGCTCTCCCTCGCCCTTCCCCACTCACGAAATTTGCCGAATTGGATGGACAGGGTTATCCGTTTGCTCAAGGCGATAGTCCCAGCGATGCGCTACCATTTCTCCCAGATCCCGACTCTGGCCCTCGCCCGGGGCGAGGCGAGCCCCGATGGCGGGGGTCGGTGCGCTGGCCAATTTTTCCGGCCACGGGAGGCTGGCCCGATCCCGGATGGAACCTCGGGAACCTCTCCGCGGCACTCCGGCACCCTCCAGACCTGTCCGGCCCGGAATCACCTCTCGTTTTCAGACCGCAACCTCTTATGAGTTCACCACCCCGTCTCTACATTCCCGGCCCGGTCCAGGTCTCCGCCAAGACCTACGAGGCGATGACCCGGCCGGTGGTCGGCCACCGCAGCCCGGATTTCGTCGAGCTGTACCGCTCGGTCCAACCCGGCCTGCAAACGCTCTTCGGTACCGCCGACCCGGTCTTCCTGAGCACCAGCAGCGCCTGGGGCGTCATGGAAGGGGCCGTGCGCAACCTCACGCAGAAGAAAGTGCTCAACTGCATGTGTGGAGCCTTCTCCGACAAGTGGTACGATGTCACCCTGCGCTGCGGTCTCCCCGCCACGGATCTCCGCTTTGAATGGGGCAGCCATGTCGAGCCGGAGGCCCTCCGCAGGGAACTCGCCACCGGCGACTACGACGTCGTCACTCTTGTCCACAACGAGACCTCCTGCGGGATGATGAACCCGCTCGCCGAGCTGATGGCGGTAATCCGGGAGTTCCCGGAGGTGATCTCAGTGGTGGACACGGTCTCGTCGTTCAGCGTGGTCCCCGTTCCCAAGGACGAGCTGGGAATCGACGTCATGCTGACCGGCTCGCAGAAGGCCCTCGCCCTGCCCCCCGGCCTTTCCCTGCTCAGCGTTTCCCCCCGGGCGATGGAACGGGCCGGAAAGGTGGAGGGCCGCGGCTACTACTTCGATTTCCTCGAGTTCGCCAAGAACCACGAGAAGGGCATGACCCCGAGCACCCCGGTGATCCCTCTCATTTACGCCCTCGCCTCCAAGCTCGAGGACATCGAGGCGGAAGGGCTCGGGGAACGCTACGCGCGCCACGCCCGCCTCAATGACAAGGTCCGCGCCTGGGGCCGGGAGCGCGGGTTCACTCTCCTGCCCGAGGAACAGTACGGCTCCCGCTCGCTCAACTGCTTCCGCAACACCCGGGAGATCGACCTTGCCGAGCTCAACCGACTCCTCCGCGCCGAGCACGGCATGATCATCGACACGGGGTACGGCAAGCTGAAGGGCAAGACCTTCCGGATTTCCAACATGGGGGACGAGACGGAGGAGAGCATGGACGCGCTCCTCACGGCCCTCGACTCCCTCCTCGAGCGCGTCTCCGGGGATTCCCCGGCAACCCCGCACCCCGCGTGAAGAAACTCGTCATCGCGGAGAAGCCCTCCGTCGCCGGAGACCTCGCCCGCGTCCTCGGCAAGGTTCCGCAGAAGGGAGAGTTCTACGAGAATGAGGAGTGGGTCATCGGGAGCGCCCTCGGCCACCTCGTCGAATTGCTCCTCCCGCAGGAGATCGACGAAGCCTACAAGAAATGGTCCCTCGACAACCTGCCGATCCTGCCCGACCGCTTCCGGACCAAGCCCGTCGCGAAGACCAAGGACCGCCTCCGCGAGCTGAAGAAGGCCATCCAGCGGGAGGATGTCGGCGAGGTGATCAACGCCTGTGACGCCGGCCGCGAAGGGGAGCTCATCTTCACGCACATCCTCGAACAGGCGAAGACCGACAAGCCCGTCCGCCGCCTCTGGATGCTCTCGATGACCCCCGGCGGCATCCGGGAAGCCTTCGAGCACCTCCGCGACGCCGAGGAGATGCGGCCCCTCGAGGACGCCGCCCGCAGCCGCCAGGAGGCCGACTGGCTCATCGGCATGAACGCCAGCCGCGGGGCCACCGCCACCTTCGGGCGCCGCGGCGGCAACGCGGCCAACGTCGGCCGCGTGCAAACCCCCACCCTCGCCATGGTCTGCGAGCGCGAGGAGGAAATCCGCAACTTCGTCCCCCAGTCCTACTGGCAGATCGCGGCGACCTTCGAGCTGGAGACGGGCACCTACGAGGGTCTCTACCAACGGCCGGACTTCCGCAAGGACGAGACCCGCCCCCACGACCGGGCGAATCGCGTGTGGGATCAGGCCGAAGCCGAGCGCATCCTCGCGGAGGCGGAGGCCGCCGCACCCGCGCAGGTGACCGAGAAGAAGAAGCGCACGCGCCAGTCCTCCCCCCGCCTCTACGACCTCACCTCCCTGCAGAGGGAGGCGAACTCCCGCTTCGGCTTCTCCGCCCGCAACACTCTCTCCATCGCCCAGGCCCTCTACGAGAAGCATAAGATGCTCACCTACCCCCGGACGGACTCGCGGGCCCTCCCCGAGGACTACCCCGAGACCGTGCGGAAGGCCCTCGCGAATCTCCCGGGGGCCTACCAGGCGCACGCTCGGCGCGTCCTCGACCACGGCTGGATCAACCCAAAGGACCGCCGCGTCTTCAACAACCAACAGGTCAGCGACCACTTCGCGATCATCCCGACCGACGCCACCGCCAAGAAACTGAGCGAGGCCGAGCAGAAGATCTACGACATGGTCGTGCGGCGCACCCTCGCGATCTTTCACCCGCCGGCCGAGTACGACGTGACCACCCGCACCTCCCTCCTCGGCGAGCACGCCTTCCTCACCGAGGGAAAGGTCCTCGCCGTCCCCGGCTGGTTGGAAGTCTACGAGCGCGAGCAGACGGGGGCCGACACCCTCCCGCCCCTGCCGGAGAACGAGGCACCGCCCGTCCCCGCCGAACTCGCCTCGATCGAGCTGCGCGAGGACGCCACCCGTCCCCCACCCCGCTACACCGAATCCACCCTCCTCTCCGCCATGGAGAACGCCGGCAAGCAGGTGGAGGACGAGGAGCTCGCCAGCGCCATGCGCGAGCGCGGCCTCGGCACCCCGGCAACCCGGGCCTCCATCCTCGAGAACCTCGTCTACCACAAGTACCTCGAGCGCGAAGGGAAGGAGTTGCTCCCCACCCCGAAGGGCGAGGCCCTCGTCCAGTTCCTGCGCGCCTACGGGATTGAGATGCTCACCAGCCCGGCCCTCACCGGCGAGTGGGAGTACCAGCTCAAGCAGATGGAGGAGGGCGAGCTGGAGCGGCCCGTTTTCATGAACCGCATCCGCGAGGCGACCCGGAACATCACCGACCGCTTCCGCTCGCCCCCGCCGGCGGAAACCTCTGCGCTGACCTCCTTCACCGACGGCCAGCCCCTTCTGCGCAACTACAAGGCCTACTATTCGCAGGACACCTACCACGTAAAGGGACGGGACATTCCCATGGTCCAGGTCAACCGGGTCATCGGCAACCGGCCCCTCGAGGAGGAGGAGATCGCCGAACTGCTCGAAAAGAAGGAAATCGGACCCCTCAGCGGCTTCCGCTCCCAGCGGGGAAAACCCTTCGAGGCGAAGGTCGTCCTCGCGCAGAAGGACAACGGCACTTGGCGGGCCGAACTCGACTTCGGCCAGGGCCGTGACGGGGAGGAGGGCGGCGGCAGCATCGACGTGAGCGAAGCCCCGGTCATCGGCACCTGCCCGCTCTGCGGCGAGCCTGTCCACGAAGTGCCCAACGCTTACCTCTGCGCGGCGCGCGCCCGCGATCGTTCCCACTGCGAGTTCCAGATCAGCAAGAATATCCTCGGCAGGGAAATCACCCCGGACACCGTCCGGCAGCTCCTCGAGAACCGCCGCACCGAGCTACTCAAGGGCTTCCGCTCGAAGAAGAACAACCGCACCTTCGACGCCTTCCTCACCCTCAAGGAAGGCGGCAAGCTCGGCTTCGAATTCCCCGAACGCCCCAAGAAGGCCGCCAAGAAGACGGCCAAGAAAGCCACGAAAAAGACCGCGAAGAAGGCCGCCCGGAAGCGGAGCTGAGCCCGCTCGCCCGCCTGCCGGCTACCGACCGCCCGCCGACGGGTGGGGGCCGGAGTCCCCGGTCGGCTCCGACCCGGGCTCCGCCCGGTGGGGAGGAAAGAAGGCCTGCCGGTGCTGGATGGCCCGTTGCAGGATCTCGGACCCACTAGTGCCCAGTTTCCGGGCGATTCGCTTGCGATGAGTTTGTACGGTGTGCTCGGAGAGGTGCAGTCGCCCGGCAATCTCCTTGGTGAGATAACCCTCGCCGATCAGGGCAAAAATTTCCGCCTCCCTCGCCGAGAGAGCCTTGCAGCGGAAGGGCTCCGAATCCGTCCGGTAATCGTCCGGGAAGAGATGGTCGAGTTCCTCGCGCAGGGAACGGAAGGAGTCGTTCTTGCTGATGACGCAATGAAGATTGCCGAGAAGCCACGGTGGACAGACGAACTCACTTGCGTGGCCCGAGATCACGATCACCTGCGCCTCCGGAACGAGATGCAACAGGTGGGAGGCCACCTCCAGCCCATGGCCGTCCGGCAAATCGAGGTCCAACAACAGCAACTGCGGCCGGTGAAGCTCGCAGACCTGTCGGCCGGAGTGCACGTGCGTTGCCGTTCCCACGATGGAGAGACCCGCCTGCATCGAAAGCATTCCCCGGAGCAATTCCTGAAAAAGGGCTTGGTCCTCCACGATCACGCAGGGCAGTGGGGCGTCGCGCCTGTCCGGTCTCGGGCTCATCCCCGAAGAACATCCTCCCTCCGCGCTCAACATACAAGCCCCACCCTGCGCTCCGCGTACCCTTGATTGGGTAAGGCGCGGGAAATCGGTTTCGACTGCCGCACCCTCGAAGGAATCCTCGGGAACAGTCGGCGATGCAGCGGGGTGAACGGACGACCGATCTGTGAGAGGAACGCCAGCGGTGTCTCATCCCCGGAACGCGAAGACATCCGCGAACCCAATGCAGCGAGAACTCGGCAGCGAAAGAACGGTGGACTTCCCTCGCCGCTCAAACGGGGACAGGGATTTTTGAAGACACCTCGATCTTGCCCAGTCACTGGGCGGGCAATGGCCGTCGACCGCCCAGCGGCGACAAGATCTTCGGAGGCCCTCGCTCCAGCCTTCGGTCCGGGAGCTCGCGGAGGAAAACGGTAAGGGCAGCCGAGGGGGCCGCCACTCCAGGGGGCGGAGCCCATCGAGGAAACCGCTTGCCGTTTCCTCTTTTACCACAAACGAGGTCAGAGCCCCTGCCACCCCAAGCCCCTCCACGGGGAAAATCCACTCCACAACCACTGCATCCACTCCTTCCGACACGACACCGACCGGCCCGTTCTGATGGTGCGCCCACCGCATCGAGACTCACGAGGAGTCGACCGCGGTGAGTCGCTCCGGAAACCGAACCCTCCCGCCCGATCCCGCCAACAGACTTGCCGACCCCGCTGCCGCGCCAAGGAATCGACTCCCCCACCCGTCCACCAGCACTTCGCCCTCTCTTCAGGTGCGTGCAACCTCTGATCAGGGAACTGCACAAAAGCAAATTTCCTGTCACTTCGCAAAGGGAAGTGGCCTGGAACCGCGCGAAAGTACATTTCCCGTCACTCCGTAAAATCGGAGGCGCTCCGATTCTCGATACTCGTCGCGCCGGCTGTCCATCCGCCAGCAATCCAATTGGAAAAAAATTCGCCCATAAGGGAGTTCGGAAGGAGTCGATGTCCGGGAACTCCGTAGAAGGACGTGTCCCGTCACTCCGTAGTAGCACGCGTCCTGTTGTTCCGGGAAGGGTCCCATCACTCCGTGAAAGCACGCGTCCTGTAGTTCCGGGAAGGGTCCCGTCACTCCGTGAAAGCACGCGTCCTGTAGTTCCGGGAAGTGTCCCATCACTCGGTGAAAGCACGCGTCCTGTAGTTCCGTAGAAGTACGCATCCCGTCACTCGGTAATAGCACGCTTCCTATCACTCCGGAAAAGTACGCGTCCATTGACCTAGCTGCAGCCCCCCACGCAGACAGCTCCCACTACCGAAAGCCCCCGCCTCCCCCCGCCCCATTCCACCCCACCCACCAACCCTCGACGACCCCCTTCCAAAACCCCACGCCCCCCGCCCGTCGAAGAAAATGACCACCCTCTCCTCCCCACCAACCCCCCCCCACCCAACACCA
>CAJXLM010000012.1 GCA_913056175.1 uncultured Opitutia bacterium
AGAGTCACGGGCCCCACGCAAGATCCCACCCCACCCAACCCCGACCCCCTCCCTGCGCCAAGGCACGACCGAAAACCGACCGTTGCTGGGATTATGGGGGACAGACCGCATGAAACCGCCCATTAGGGGTGGGGTTTTAGGGTGAACGGATTGCGGGAGGCACCCCGCCTCACCTCCCGGCAAACGCCTCACCCCCCGACCCCCGGACCCTCTGCCAACGATCCTGCCGCGCCAGAACCGCAGCCCCAGCGCGACCGCAACCTCCCCCCGCCCGGAGCCCCCCAACCCCTCCCGCGCCTCGCGCCGGTCGAACCCACCGCTAAAGCACTGCAGAGGGACAGACCGCCACAAAGCCCATTGCGGCGGGGAGACGGCAAGGCGAGGGGGGCGGTTTCCGTCACGCCGCGCGGCCCTTCCTCCGACCCGCCCCCGGTCCCCCCACCAGGGCTCTTGCCCGGCAAGAGTCACGGATCCCGGGAAACATCCCACCCCACCCGACCCAACTTCGTCCCCGCCCCCCAGCCATGTCTTCGCCCCACCCTCACGCAAAGACGTACCGTTGCGGCGAGAATAAGAGACAGGCTTTTTGACAACCCATTCCGGAGACCGCGGATCGTGGGTCGTCCACCCTACTGGGAGGTGGACTTCCCGTTTCGTTCCTCCGTTGTCTTTGGGCGCAGGGGATTTTCCTGCGGGTGGGGGGAGGGTTGGTGGGGGGCGGTGGCGACCCAGAAGCGGGTTTCGTCGGAAAAGGCGAGGACGGCGTGGCTCTCGGTCGCGATTTCGGAGCGGAGGGCGTCCCAGCGGTGCTCCCAACCGGTGGCCTCGAGGTCATTGCGGAGGCCGTGGCGCGCGGCGACGTGGATGAACAGTTCGCCCCACGGGGTCTCCCCGATCCGGTCCCCGAAATCCCGGAGGTCGGGATCCTGTTCGCCGCGCCGCCAGAGCTGTCGTTCCTCCTCCCAATAGTCGGGGTCCTCGATCGCATCCTGGTCGTGCGCAGTAAAGACCAGCGGGGCACCCGGCTGGCAGACGCGCCGGATTTCGGCGAGGGCCCGTCGGCGTTGCGCGCGCCCGACGATGTGCATGAGGCCGTTGAAGGCGAAGATGGCGGCCTCGAAGCGTTGGTTGGCGAAGGGCAGGCGGGTGGCATCGGCCACCTCGAAGGTCCAGGCGCTTCCGCGAGCCTTCCCCAACTCCCGGGCGCGCTCGATCATGGCCGGGGAGAGGTCCACTCCCACTCCCGCGGGGAAACCCCGTTCCTCCAGGCCAAAGGCGACCCGGCCGGTGCCGCACCCCAGCTCGAGGAGCAATCCCGACGGGCCGAGCCAGCGGCGAAAAACCGATTCCTCCGAGGCCCAGAGACCGAGCTCCTCGGTGGCACGGGTGTAGTGCTCCACAATGCCCTCGCCGGAGTAGTACCTGCGGATCTCGCCCCGTTTCACGCGGCGCCAGTCCAGGGCAAGGCGTTCGCGGCGGCAACGCTATTGCCCGCAGAGGGCGGCGGACGCAGGTTGGCGGGCGATGGACGACTTCCGCGCCACCCTCCCTCCGGCCCTCGCCGATCCGCTCCGGGCTCTCGCCCGGGAGGTCCAGTCCTTTGGGGGGCGGGCCGTCCTCGTGGGCGGGGCCGTGCGGGACTTGCTGCTCGGCGCGATCCCCGACGAGCTGGACGTGGAAGTGTTCGGGTTGGACTTCCCGGCGATCGAGCGGGCCCTGCGGGACCAGTTTGCGCCCGTGCGCGTGGGGCGTTCCTTCCCCGTGCTGAAACTGCGGGGGCACCCCATCGACGTGGCCGTACCCCGGGTGGAATGGGCCACTGGACCCCGGCACACCGATTTCGGCTACCGGGCGGCTCCAGAGCTCGACTTCGCGACCGCGGCCCGCCGGAGGGACTTCACGGTCAATGCCATCTCCTGGGACCCCCTCAACGGGGAGATCATTGATCCCGCCGGGGGCCGGGCGGATCTCGCGGCGGGCGTCCTCCGCAAGGTGTCGGACCAGTTCGGGGAGGACGCCCTCCGGGTGCTCCGGGCGATGCAGTTCGCGGCCCGCCTCGATTTCGAGGTGGAGGAGGAGACGGTGGCGACCTGCCGCTCCCTGCAGGCGGACCACCTCGCCCGGGAACGGGTGTTCGAGGAGTGGCGGAAACTCCTCCTGCAGGGCCGCAAGCCCTCGCGCGGGCTTTTCTTCCTCGAGCAGGCCGGGTGGTTGCGCTTCTACCCCGAACTGGAGGCTACCGTGGACACCCCCCAGGATCCGCGCTGGCATCCCGAGGGCAACGTGTGGCCCCACACGCTCTACGCGCTCGATGCCTTTGCCGCGGAGCGGACCGGGGACCCGACCGAGGACCTCGTCGTCGGCCTGGCCGTCCTCTGCCATGACCTCGGGAAACCCGCCTGCACGATCCGCGCGGGGGGAGCGATCCGCTCTCCCGGCCACGAAAAGGCGGGCATCGAGCCGACCCGCACCTTCCTCGAACGCCTTACGGCGGAGTCCACCTGGTTCCGGGAGGTCGAGCCCCTCGTGGCCACCCACATGCGGCCCCGGCAGCTCTACGAGCAGCGATCCGGACCCTCCGCCATCCGGCGGCTCGCCGAGCGGGCCGGTCGCATTGACCGCTTGCTCCGGGTGTGCCGGGCCGATGCCGGGGGCCGCCCCCCGTTCCCCCGCGGTGACTTCGCCGAAGGGGATTGGCTCCGCGAGGCGGCGCAGCAGCTTTCCGTGGAAAAGCAGCGGCCCGCACCACTCGTCCGCGGGCGCGACCTGCTCGCCCTCGGGGTGGAGCCCGGCCCACGGGTGGGCGCGTTGCTGGACCGGCTTTTCGAGGAGCAGTTGGAGGGTACCTTCTCCAGCCGGGACGAGGGGGTCGCGCGAGCACGCGACCTTCTCGGGGAGGGGTGACCACCCCGACGCCCGGTAGGCATCGTCCCGAAAAGGCCGAGGAGGAAATCGCCCGGCCCGGATCCGGCCTCCTCAGACCAGCCGCGCGTCCAGGGAGATTTCCGCGTCCAATACCTTCGAGACCGGGCAGCCCTCCTTGGTCGCTTCCGCCGCCTTCGCGAAGGTTTCCGCGTCCGCACCCGGCACTTTCGCCTCGACCTGCAGGTGGATCTTCGTGATGGCGAATCCACCCTCCACCTGCTCCAAGGAGACGGCGGCCTCGGCGTCGATGCTCTCGGCCGTCAAGCCGGCATTCTGAAGCTCGAGGGATAGAGCCATCGCGTAGCAACCCGCGTGGGCCGCCCCGATCAACTCCTCCGGATTCGTACCCGGAGACTCCTCGAACCGTGTCCCGAAAGAATACTTCTGCCCCGCGAGAATTCCGCTCTCCGTGGAGACCGTGCCCCCACCATTCTGCAGGTCACCGGACCAATGCGCACTTCCTTTCCTGATCATGAGAATCCTTTCGCTAAGGGTTGGATAGGGGAAACGACCGACACCCGCCGGACTCCACCACTCCAGTACCACGGCCGCCCCCTTGTCAATCCGGGCGGGTCCGGATGGCGGAGGAGGAGGGATTCGAACCCCCGGAACCGTTTCCGGCTCACCTGATTTCGAGTCAGTTCATTGCGTTGGGAAATTCAATGCCAGTTCTTGAAGAATCTTCCACGGTAAGGCTCTGATGCCCGTGGTTGGAGGGTCTTAGCCCCAACAATTTTTCCTTCCAAAGGAAAATCGTTCCAAAGCGACGCATTTTATCCTCGCATTTTCTGGCATACGGCTGGAATATGGAGGCATGGCAGCGAGCAAGCCCCTCACCCATCCCGGCGTATTCCAGGCGAAGGACAAAGACGGCAACCCGATCCCAGGAAAGTGGCGGTGCCAAGTTCCCGCGAAGCTCTCCCCTACCGGCAGGAAGACGATGTACGCCTTCAAGACCAAGGCCGAGGCCATCCGCTACCGGAAGAGTCTGGAGGAGGCGAAGAGGGAGTTCGGGCGCTCCGGACAGAACCTCACGCCCAGCCAACAGGAAACCGCAGGGAAGCTATTTGAGATGGCCGAGAAGGCTGGTTTCTCCCTTGGCGAGATGGAGGAGGCCCTGCGAGTGGGAATGGCTCGTGTGAGCGAGGTGAGGCGCTTCCCCACGCTGGCCGAAGCCGTGGAAGAGTTTATGGCCGGGAAGGCGAGTGGGAGGCTCAACCCACACAGGAAGCAGCTCACGCCGCGCTATCTTCGCGAGCTACGCATCACCCTTGTCGAGTTGGTGGAAGGCTTTGGCGGGGACATGGTGGTGAGCGACCTCGACCGCAAAAGCCTTCTCCGCCACATTGAAGACCATTCCCCGGGACGCTCGTCCTTCAACGCAAGGCTTGCTCATATTCGCATCTTCACGGGGTGGGCGGCGAAGGAGGGGTGGCTCAAGTCCCAGCCTCTCGACTCCACGGACAAGCACCTGCCGAAGGCCGCAAAGGATACCGTCGAACCTGACCAGCTCCGCGCCATGTTCGATGCTTGTCGCCCCCTGTACGACGAGCCGGGGCTCCCCGAACGCTACGAGTGCGACGCAAGTCAGGCAGCGGTGGCAATTGCCCTTCAGGCGTTCGGGGGGCTGCGAGCAAGTGAGGTTCGCAAGCTGACATGGGAGGACCACATCAGCCTCGAAACCTGCGAGGTGATGGTTTCCGAGGACATTGCCAAGACCAGCGCAATGCGGATCGTGGAAATCAATCCCTCGCTCCGTGCATGGCTGGAATGGGCTCCCCGCGAGAAGAGGCAGGGGCCGGTGGCTCCCTTCACTTGGAACCGCACGATGAGTGCGATCCGCCACATTGCCGGGGTTTCCAACCTACGCAATCCACTCCGCACTTCGTTTGCAGTCTACTCTCGTGCGAGTGGGATTCCGCTGGAAAGAATTGGACAGCAGTTAGGCCATGCAGGCAGTGAAGTGACGCACAAGAGCTACGCTAACAAGCTGGTGCCCAGTGGTTTAGCAGCTCGATACTGGGCCGTTGTGCCGGAGGAAGCAACCCCCTCCATCAAGGTGGCTAATTGAATCGCGATCACCGCCATTAGGCGTGATTGCAGCGGTGCTCCCAGTGCCCGTTTGACAAAAGTAAAATAGGAGAGTTGCGTCCCGATTGATGGAAACAACTGACAACGAAACCACCCCTTCAATTCTGACGCTTGAGGAGGTTGCAAACCTTCTTCGGTGCTCGAAGAAGACCGTCTACAACTGGGTGCGGGACAAGCACCTCCCTGTCGCGAAGATGCCGGGAAAGTACCTCTTCTTCCGCGACGATGTTCTCAACGCACTAAAGAACCGACAAACAGAATGAACACACACAACACAACGGAACCCACCGAGGAAGATAAGGCTGAAATTGTGATGGAGGAAATCGTTGAAGTCCTCAATCGCAATTTCCTAACACAAGGTGAGCTTGAGGCCGTAACTTCACACCTCGAAAGCCTTGTTCAACAACTGAAGGAAGTCTGAAACAACGACTCTAAAACAACAATACTAACACCTTACAAACAACAACAACAGTGATGAAAGACGTGAAACCAAAAAACACCGCAATTGAGAATCTCAATGAACAGCAAAGTAAATCGAAACGAATTTACACCACCCGAAGAGGCCCTCGATCCGTGCCACTGGTGGAACGCCAGTAGACTCCAACCCTCACAGGCCGAGAAGGACACACTCTCCCGCCTTCACGGCCTTTCCAGCACCGCAGGAATCGACCGGCTTCTTTCCACCGGAGCACTTTCCTTCAGGGAGATTCACGGAGAGCCATGCTGGGTGGTCGGCGAGCAACCGAACACCTGGCTCAATACGCAGGACGCAGCTCTCGCTTACCGCGCTGACGGCCAAAGGTGGCCGGGAGGGGGCTTGGCTCTCCAGCACCCCCAAGTGGCCAACTCCGTGCTGGCTGGACAGGAACAACTCCGCGACTCCGCCAAGCCCACCAGCGTTCTCCTCGCCTTCGGGCTGCGTGGCGCTCTCCGGCTGGCAACGCATCACGCCGGGAGTGAGCCCTTCCCTGTCATCCTCGTTGCCGCAACAGCCACGCCTTCCATTCCCGACGCTCTGGAGAGTGGCGACCACCTCACGATCCACGCTCCCAAAGGCCGGGAAGGTGATGTGGCTGCGGCGTTCGGTGGCTTCCCCTGCGAGGCTGCGCTGGTGGAAGGAGGGATTGCTGCGTGAGCAAGGCTTACCCGATCCCCACCGAAGCCAATCGTCTCGAGTCCACCACCTTCACGGTCTTTGCAATCCACGGGGGTGGGATTCGGGAGACAAAGCCAACCGAAGACTGGACCCTCCGCCAACTGATCGAAGCAACAAAGGCGGGAACCATTCCCGGCTCGCACCTCAACCTCGCGGAGATGGTGGTTCGTGTGCGAGACTGCAATGCAAAGGAGGAACGCGACAAGGCCAAGCCGAGCTTACCCTACGCCATACCAACAGGGCGCTTCGGAAAGCGAGGAGACGATGGCTGGGAAGAAAGTAACGGCTTGCTCGTCCTCGACCGCGACGGCGACCTCACGAAGGAGGAAACGAAGGAGGTCATGCGAGCCTTCGCGAAGCTTCCGTGGACTTGCTTCGTCTTTCGGGGGCCGAGTGGCCGAGGGGCAAAGGCATTCATCCACGCCCCCTTCCTCGCCAGTGCGGAGAACCGTGAGGAAGCCAAGGCCGACACAAGACTGACCCACCAGGCAATCGCAGCCTACCTGGCTGACAAGTTCCCCGACCTCCCCGGTCATCAGGATTCCTGCGGCGAGAAAATCGCGCAGGCGCATTTCCTTTCCCACGACCCTGACTGCGTGGACAGGTTGAAGGAATCCAAGCCCCTCACATGGGCCTTCGTGGAGGAATGGACGCGAAGCCCTCAAGAGGAGAACCCCGTGAAGCCGCATGGCGGGGACCGCGCTGGTGATGCATACAACTCCCTTCCTGACATTCGCGACCGAACCCTGCGTGTGCTCTCAGGGGCTGGCTGGAGTGTGCAGCGCGAGCTTGGCGAGAGCTTCCGCCTGTGCAGGCCGGGAAAGGCTGGTGGTGTATCTGCCACCCTCTGGGGGAATGGCGCTCTCCATGTCTTCACCACAAGTGATGCCGACCTTCCGGAAGGTACGCACACCCCCTTCCATGTGCTGGCCACGCTGGAGTATGGCGGCGACTACAAGGCGGCAGCGAAGGCTCTGGCTCAAGAGCTTTCCCTGTCCCCCACGCTTCCCAAGCCCACAACCACCCCTGCCAGCATCGACGAAGGGAAGGTTCCGGAGGTGTTCTTCCTCAACACAGAGAGCAAGTTCTACATCCCCAGCGACCGAGGGAATGGCCGGGAGGTTTTTGTCGGCTACTCTCGCGGCGAGATGGAGCGAATCCTCAAGAGCACCTACCCCAGCATGAAGCCCGTGATGGAGGAGAAGAGGGTGGTGGACGAGCCTTCCAAGCGTTTCCTGACGGAGGCAGCGAGGGACCGGTGCTTTGAGGCCGTGCTCGCTCTCCCCCGCCGCGAGCCTGGGCTTGAGACCCTACCCGATGGCTCGCGTGTTCTCATCCCTCGCCCCCTCGACCTCCCGACTCAACAGAATGGCGAGTACCCTTTCATTGCCGGGGTGCTTCGTGCTGCCCTGGGTGGCGAGCAGTACAACTGGCTTTGGTGGTGGCTCGCCTCCTCCTTGCAAGGCTTGTATGCCGGGGAGTGGTCCCCCGCCCCTGTCGTTGTTCTCGTTGGGCCGGGAAATTCCTTCAAGAGCTTCCTCCAGAATTTCATCATCACCCCTGCGCTGGGTGGGCGCTCCGCCGATCCCATGAAGTTCATGGCCGGGGATACCCACTTCAATGGCGACCTCGCTGAGGCTACCCACCTTTGCATCTCCGACCAGCGGGGTGGCGACAGTAGGCAGAGAAAGGCCATGAAGGAGTTCTACAAGAGTGTAGCCAACGACGAGGTGCATGACATTCACCCCAAGGGGAGGCAGGCCGTCAGGCTCCCCACGCATTGGCGCATGACAGTCTCCGCCAACGCCGAAGACGATTCCCTCAACGCCCTCCCTGACCTCGACGATTCCAGCGAGGGGAAGATCGCCTTCCTGAAGATGGACCTCACCGATTGGGATTGTCTTCCCGAGGCAGCGAAGGCCACGGGAGAAAAAGCCAACAAGGAGAGGCGGCGAATCGTGGAGGATGAATTGCCGCGAATGGTGGGGGCGATGCTGAAGGCTGGCGAGGTTCCGGAGGAGCTGCGTGAAAGAATTCCAGGCGTGAGGGATTCCGGACGGTACGCAATCAACGCCTACCATCACCCCGAAATCGTGCAGCTCGTCAAAGGCTCCAGCTCCAGCGGGACATTTGCCGAGGAGGTGGCGGACACTCTGCGGCAGTCAAAGCCGTGCCTCGATGAGATCAGGGGAAAATCCCTGACGGCGGCGGAGGTGCTCAACGCCCTGCGAACAGCCAACCCATCCTTCAGCTACTACAAGACCGGACCCTTCTCCAAGCAGCTCAAGCGTATGTCCAATGAGCACCCCGAGCTTGTACTCTACCAATGGGACAAGCGGTCAAACGGTGCCAAGTACATTGTGGACCGGGAGGGGAAATTGGATCCGAAGGAGAAGTTCTCTGTTGTCCCATTCACAGCGGAGGCATTGCAGTGAACGGAAGGACACATGATTGGATTTCATTCCGGATTTCTTCGTTCCCCACGGAGAAACGCCGGAGCAGCCGGAGCACTGCTCCGGCTCATAAACTCCTTTCAGTCAATGACTTACAAGTCTGTCGGAGCACCGGAGCAGAAATCGAAGTCTGCCGCCGTTTCTTTGCAGGGAAGGTGGGGCTGGGCTCTCCCTCTATCTTTCTACTTTTTTTCCCTGACTTGGTTTTCTCCTCCGGTGCTCCGACAAATTCCATAAGCCATTGATCAGAAACAACTTAGAAACCGGAGCAGAAGGGAATTCTGCTCCGGCGTGCTCCGGTGCTCCGACAAACTCAAATTTTTCTTGGTTCATTATGAAGTTTTTGGTTTTTATCCGCACCACCAATCCCTGCCAGCTTCCCGTGACTGTGGTTCTCCGCGCGGGAATGCGTGGATTTTCCTGATGTGAAGCAAGCGGCTCTTATCCACCAAGCATCAGATCAACACCCGACCTATGGCCGTTCTCCGCAAGAATCCTCGCGCCGCCTCCCGGCGGCAAACCGAGGCACAGCGCCTCGCAGCAAAGCTCCTCGACCAGCATGGAATCGAGTCACAAGCCGAGAAGGACCGCCAGTTCTGGCGTGATGTGCAGCGGCGGCAAAGGGAGGAGGACGAGCAAGCGTATGACAGGGAGAATGCACGCCGGTAGCACACCGCCTTTCCTGCGGACCCTTCACATCGTGGCGTGGGCGATCCACGAGCACCTTGGTGCCACGAGCTGCGCCTGTGATGGGGGAATCATCAACAAGCCACGGCAGGAAGTGGAAGCCGCGCTCCGCGCCATCGACCCTCATGCCCGCATCGAGGAGGTGAACCACGCAGGAACGCCTCTGGTCGTCTACAGCGGCAGCATCCCAGGGGCCGGGGAGTACACCTTTGCCGTCGAGGCCGAGAGCATGGTCCGCGCTGAGCTGCGCCAGCGTGCCGCCATGAACAACTGAAGCCCCCTGGCGGCTTCCACGCCAACACCCCGACTCCTACCCTTCGCAGCCTCTCTCCGACGAATCCTCGCGGCTCCTATGGCTTTGCCGTGAATGTGCGTGGGTGTTGAGGTCTTCTTTTATGGGACCCGTTGTTCTCGATTTGGGGGCTCCCGGGGTGGGTGCCCCCTTGTGCTCTCAAAATTTTTCCTGAGCACCTGCCAAAATAGGGCTGCGCCTGTTTGATAGAATCCGAATAGGGCTGCGCCTGTTGGTGGACTGCGCGAACCGTGCGGACCAGAGTGTGCAGGCTCAGAGGCCGGAAAGGTGGGGTGGTGGAGAGCAGCCTCCCCGCCTCACGCAGAAAAAAAGCCACGCCAGGGAAACACCGAACCTGACGTGGCCATAAGAGAATCTATCAGAACAACACCTCCACGAATACTACAGACTCCGGAGGTGGTGGCAAGCGTATTCCACTACTGCCGGAAAATGGAATACGAATGGCATACGGAGCAAGACTGGCGTTGTAGGCCGGGAAGGCTGATCGGCTCGCAAGCCCCGTAAAATGGCGGAGGAGGAGGGATTCGAACCCCCGGAACCGTTTCCGGCTCACCTGATTTCGAGTCAGGCCCAATCGACCACTCTGGCACTCCTCCGGGACTGGAGAACAGCAAAGCCGGGCAAGGTGGAGGGAGTCAACCGGGAAGGGCCCGGGCTAGAGGGAGGGAAGGCCGGCGAGGGCCATGGCGATTTCCTCGTTGGGGTAATCGTAGTCGTGGAGCTTGCCCGCGTGGTAGTCGCTGTAGGCCTGCATATCGAAGTTCCCGTGGCCGCAGAGATTGAAGAGGATGGTATCGGCGCGTCCCTCTTCCCGGCACCGTTCGGCCTCGCGCTGGGCCCCGATGACCGCGTGGTTGGCCTCGGGGGCGGGGAGGATGCCCTCGGCCTGGGCGAAGCCCACCCCGGCGGCAAAGGTTTCCAGCTGGTGGAAGCTGCGGGCCTCGAGCAGGCCCAGTTTCCGGCAGTGGCTGACCATGGGGGCCATCCCGTGGTAGCGGAGCCCGCCACTGTGGAAGCCCGGCGGGACGAAAGAGCTGCCGAGCGTGTTCATCTTGACCAGCGGGGTGAGGTGAGCGGTATCGCCGTAGTCGTAGGCGAGCGGACCCTTGGTGAGGGTCGGGCAGGCGGCGGGTTCGACGGCGACCACGCGGGGCAGGCGCCCGTCGCGGAGGCCTTCGCCGAGGAAAGGGAAGGCGATCCCGGCGAAGTTGGATCCACCCCCGGTGCAACCGACGATGACATCGGGGGATTCCCCGACCGCCTCCAATTGTTCGCGAGCCTCCTGGCCGATGACCGTCTGGTGGAGGAGGACATGGTTGAGAACGCTGCCCAGGCAGTAGCTGGTATCGGCAGACTGGGCGGCGACCTCGACCGCCTCGGAAATGGCAATGCCGAGGGATCCGCGGCACTCCGGATCCTCGGCGAGGATAGCGCGCCCCGCCTCGGTGGACTCGCTCGGGGAGGGAATGCAAGTCGCGTCAAAGGTTTCCATGAAGGCGCGGCGGTAGGGCTTCTGCTCGAAGCTGACCCTCACCATGTAGACCAGGCATTCCAGGCCGAACATCCGGCAGGCGAGGGCGAGCGAGCTGCCCCACTGGCCGGCGCCCGTCTCCGTCGTGATTTTGCGGATGCCGGCCTCACGGTTGTAGAAAGCCTGGGGGACCGCGGTATTCGGCTTGTGGGAACCACTCGGGCTGACCCCCTCGTACTTGTAGTAGATGCGGGCCGGCGTACCGAGGGCCTCCTCCCAGCGGCGGGCGCGGTAGAGCGGAGTGCAGCGCCACTGGAGGAGGACCTGGCGGACCTCGTCGGGGATGGGAATCCACCGCTCCGTGCTGACCTCCTGCTCGATGAGGGCGGGGGGAAAGAGGGGCGCGAGGTCCTCCGGGCCGACCGGCTCGTGGGTGCCCGGGTGGAGGACCGGATCGAGCGGCTCGGGAAAATCCGCGGCGAGGTTGTACCAGTGGGTGGGGAGGGCGGAATCGGGCAACAGGGTCTTCACGGAATCCATGACGGCGAAGAGGCTAACGGGCGCGGGGGTAGAAAACAAGCCGCGGGGCGTGGTCGGCGAGGACGCGGACGGTCCTGCCCCCGCTCCTTTCGCGTCCCGGCCCCGGCCCTCCCGGATCCTCGCAGCGCACGCCCCCTTCCCGCTCGGAGCTTGCCCTCCGGCCCGCGGCGAGGAGAATCGCAGCCGTGAGACTACGGCCACCGACCCTTTTCCTCCCGGTGCTGGCAATCGCCCTTCTCGGCGGGTTCCTCTGGACGCTGCCCCGCGCCGAAGCGGCCGAGGAGCGGCAGCGGATCTACCTCGGGATCGACTCCCTCGCCGAGCGGGATTTCGACATTCTCGCGGGCAAGCGCGTCGGGTTGCTCACGCACCCCGCCGGGGTGAATCGCAACGGCCGGTCCACCGTCGACATCCTCGCGGAGGCCCCGCAGGTGGCCCTCGTGGCGCTCTTCGGTCCCGAGCACGGCGTTTACGGCGACGCGGCGGCCAGCGAGAAGGTCGAGGACCAGATCGACCGACGGACCGGACTGCCCGTGTACTCCCTCTACGGGGATACGCGCAAGCCGACCCCCGCGATGCTGGAGGGGATCGATGTGATGGTGGTGGACCTGCAGGGGATCGGGGCCCGCTCGTACACCTACATCAGCGCCATGAAGTTGGCCATGGAGGCCTGTTTCCAGAATGGCGTGGAGTTCGTGGTGCTCGATCGGCCGAACCCCCTCGGCGGGCTGAAGATCGACGGACCGATCATGGAGACCCGCTGGATGAGCTACGTGGGCGACTACCGGATCCCCTACGTGCACGGCCTCACCATCGGGGAGCTCGCCCGCATGCTCAAGGAAGTGCCCGGCTGGCTGGACGTGGAACCGGCGGTGCGCCGCCAGGGGTCCCTGACCATCGTTCCCATGCGGGGCTGGTACCGCTGGATGCGCTGGCCCCAGACCGGCCTGCGCTGGGTGCCGACCTCCCCGAACATCCCGGACCTCTCCGCCGTGCTCGGCTACGCGATGACCGGGCTCGGCACACAGATCGGGCCGTTCCGGCACGGCATCGGGACCCCCTACCCCTTCCGCCTACTCAGCCATCCCGAGTACAGCCCGCGCCGGCTCGCCCAGGTCCTCGAAGGGCTCGAGATTCCCGGGCTTTCCTTCCGGGTCACCCGCTACCAGCAGAGCAGCGGGCAGGTGACCCGCGGTGTCTACGTGGTGGCGGACAACTACCGGGACCTGCGTCCGACCGCGCTCTCCTTCCACCTCATGGCGTTGACCTGTGAATGGGCGGCACCCCGCAACCCCTTCGCGGAGGCTTCCAAGGCGGAGCAGACCCTCTTCAACAAGCACGTCGGCTCGACCCGCTGGTGGCGGGATCTCCTCACGGAATGCCCGGAGGTGGACGTGGGCGCGTTCCTCGCCTTCACCGCGCGGGAAGCGGCGACCTTTCGCGACTTCTCCGCGCAGTACTATCTCTACCAGTGAGGTGCCGGCGCGCGCGCCGGCGCCTCCGCAGGCATGCTGCTCGCCCGTTACCTCTTCCGCGAGTGGGGGAAGACCTTCCTCCTGACCACCCTTGCGGTGGTTGGGCTGCAGTTCTTCTCCGACCTCTACAACGAGCTGCCCGGCTTCCTCGACCGCGGGGGAACCGCGGGGGAGACCGTGCGCTTCTTCCTCTACCGCCTGCCCGGTTACCTTCCCCCGCTCCTCCCCCTCGCCTTCCTGCTCTCCGTCCTCTGGACCCTCGCCCGCCTGCAGATGCACGGGGAGATCGTGGCCCTGCGGGCCTCCGGGCTCTCCCTTGCCGGGATCAGCCGACCCCTCTGGCTCGCCGCGGTACTCCTTGCCATGGCCACGCTGGCCCTGAACGCGCTCGTCGTCCCCCTGGCGACCCGTGAGTCCCGCACCATCAAGGAAACCCTGAAGGAGCGGGTCCTCGCCGGGGATGCCGACCGCGTGCAGGGAACCATCCGGGCGCAGGCCGTCTACCTGGAGAGCGAGCAGCAACTCTGGTTCACGGAGGTCTTCCGGCGGACCGAGCAGACCGCCTACGGCGTGCGCATCGACTGGCTCGCCGACGGCCGCCCCTTCCGGCGGATCGAGGCGGCCCGCGCCCGCTATGTCCCCGGGCGGCAGGGCTGGATCCTCGAGAACGGGCGGACCCTCACCTGGGAGGACGGAGCAACCCTTCCCACGCGGGCGAGTCCCTTCGGGGAACGACTGCTCCTCGACACCTCCCTGACCCCTACCCTTCTCGCCTCGCTGGCGCGGGATCCCCGCGATCTCAGCCTGCCCGAACTGCGCGCCGTCATTGGGGAAATGCCCGCCGGGGTGGCCCGGCGCCCCTACGTGCTGCGCCAGTACGCCGTCCTCGGGGGCCCGCTCCAGCTCTTCGTCGTCCTCCTCCTCGCCCTTCCCGCAGCGCTCGGCGCGAATCGGCAGCGGCCCGCAGCCGGGTTCTTCCGTGCCGCCTGGCTCTACCTCCTCTTCTTCCTCTTCTCCCAGCTCGTGGGGCTCGCCGGGAGCAGCGGCCTCCTCCCGGCGGCGGCGACCCTCTGGTTCCCCCTCGCGGTGGCCCTGGGAACCGGGGGGTACCTCTACCGTCGCTACGCCTGATCCGGGCCGGAAGTCCCGGGCCTACCCCTCGAGCACCCGGCGGAGGGCGGCGATCACCCGGTCGCGGTCGTCCGCGGTCATGGCAGAGCCGCTTGGCAGGCAGAGACCGCGGGCAAAGACGCGCTCACAGACCGCGCCCCCCCGGCACTCCGCCCCGGCAAAGAGCGGCTGGAGATGGAGCGGTTTCCAGAGCGGGCGGGTCTCGATGTCCTCCCGCTCCAGCGCCTGCCGGACCTCCTCCGGCGAGGCGGCTGCCTCGCGCGGGTCGAGGAGCAGGGCGGTCAGCCAGAAGTTGGGCGTGCCCGTGACCCCTTCCGGCATCGGAGAGAGGCCCGGCAGGTCAGCGAGGGCTTGTCCGTAGGCCCGGCGGTGGTCCCGGCGGGCGGCGATCATGTCGTCGAGCCGGGCCAGCTGGGCCCGCCCGAGGGCGGCGAGCAGGTTGCTGAGGCGAAAATTGTAGCCCATCTCCTCGTGCTGGTAGTGAGCGGCCGGCTCCCGGGCCTGGGTCGCCCACTTGCGGGCCCGGCGGATCCAGTCCCCGTTCCGGGAGACGAGGGCCCCCCCTCCCGCGGTCGTGGTGATCTTGTTGCCGTTGAAGGAGAACACCGCGAGGTCGCCCTGAAGGCCGGCCGGCTCGCCTTGGTGGAAGGCCCCGAGAGCCTCGGCGGCGTCCTGGACCACCGGGATTCCCCGTTCCCGGCAGAGCGGGAGGAGGCGGTCGTAGTCCGCGCACTGTCCGTAGAGGTCGACGGTGATCACCGCCCGGAAGTCGCCGCCATGGTCGAGGGCCTCGGCGAGCGCGCCCGGGTCGACGTTCCAGGTATCGTCCTCGGAATCGAGGAAGACCGGTTCGGCCCCCAGCTGCAGGACCGCGTTGGCGCTGGCCACAAAGGTGAGACTCGGCACGAGCACCCGGTCGCCCCGGCCGACCCCGAGGAGCCGGAGGGCGAGGAGGAGGGCCGCACTCCCCGACTGGAGAGCGGCCACCTCGACCTCCCCGCCGAGGCGGGCGGCAATCTCTTCCTCGAAGGCGCCAATCTCCGGGCCGACCGGAGCGATCCAGCCGGAGTCAAAGGCGCGGAGGAGGGCCTCCCGCTCGAGGGGGCCGACATCAGGGGGCGAGAGAAGGATGCGGGAGGGCGCAGGCACGACCGGGGAGGATGGAGGGATTTCCTCCCGGCGGGCAAAACTAATGCCCGACGACCGGAAAACCGTGCGGACCGGCCGACGATCCCTCTTGGCTCCCAGCCGCGGTCCGCTAGGATGGAACCTCGACTTTATGGCAGACTACGCAATCGGCATTCTCGTGGCCGACGGGGGACGGGCCGTCCTCTACGGAACCACTCACGCAAGCGGCGAGCTCGAGGAGCTGGAGGATTTCGTGAATCCCGAGGGGCAATTGCGCCCGCAGGAGTACGAAAGCGACGCTCCCGGGCGCACCTTCGACAGCAAGGGGGAGGGTCGGCACGCGATGGCGCCGGACACCGACCCGCACCAGGCGGCCGCCGAAAAGTTCTCGCGGATGCTCGCCGGGAAGCTCCAGGAAGCCTGCCAGCAGGGCCGGATCGCCCGGGTGGGCCTCGTGGCGGCGCCGCGCTTCCTCGGCCACCTCCGCTCCGCCCTGAACGGGGAGGCGGCCCGCAAGGTCGTCCTCGAGGTGGACAAGAACCTCACCCACGAGAAGGCCGCGGAAGTACGGGCGCACCTGCCCGCGAAGCTCTTCACCTGAGAGGGCGCGCGGCGGGGGAGAAGCCCACCCGTTCGGAGCGGTCCCCGCCCCTACTCCCACTCGATCGTGCTGGGGGGTTTGGAGCTGACGTCGAGCACCACGCGATTGACCCCTTCCACCTCGTTGATGATCCGGTTGGAGACCCGGCGGACGAGGTCGTGGGGCAGCCTTGCCCAGTCCGCGGTCATCGCATCGGCGCTCTCCACGATGCGCAGGGCGACGACGTGGTCGTAGGTGCGCTCGTCGCCCATTACCCCGACCGTGCGGACTGGCAGGAACACGCAGAAACTCTGCCAGACCTTGTAGTAGAGATCCGCCGCCACCATTTCCTCCTGAAGGATCGCGTCGGCGAGGCGAAGGGTCGCGAGGTAGTCCGGGCGGATCTCACCGAGCACCCGTACCGCCAGACCCGGACCCGGGAAGGGCTGGCGCCAGAGCACCTCCCGGGGCAGGCCGAGTTCGTGGCCGAGCTCGCGCACCTCATCCTTGAAGAGCTGCCGGAGGGGCTCGAGCAGCTCCAGCCGCATTCGTTCCGGGAGGCCCCCGACATTGTGGTGGCTCTTGATGAGGGCCGCCGGGTTGCCGTCGATGGAGACGCTTTCGATCACATCCGGGTAGAGCGTCCCCTGGGCGAGGAACTTGACCTCGCCGATCCGGGTAATGGAGTCCTCGAAGACCTCCACGAAGGTGTTGCCAATACGCTTGCGCTTCTCCTCCGGATCGCTGACCCCCTCGAGCCTGCGGAGAAACTCGCCGGCCCGGTCCTCCACCCGCAGGTCCATGGCGAAGTTCTCCCGGAAGAGCAGCTCCACCTGTTCGCGTTCGTGGAGGCGGAGGAGCCCGTTGTCGACGAAGATGCAGGTCAGCTGGTCGCCGATGGCCCGGTGGAGAAGGGCGGCGGCCACCGAGGAATCGACCCCGCCGCTCAAGCCGAGGACAACGTGGTCCTCCCCCACCCGCGCGCGGATCTCCTCGACCGACCGCTCGATGAAATCGGCCATGGACCAGTCGCCCCGGCAGCCGCAGACCCGGTGCAGGAAGTTGCGGAGAATTTCCGTGCCGAATTCCGTGTGGGCGACTTCCGGGTGGAACTGGAGGCCAAAGAGGGAGCGCTCCGCGTCCTCGACCACCGCAAAGTCGGAATTCTCGGTGGCCGCGACCGGCCGGAAGCCGGCGGGCAGGCGGACCAGCCGGTCGCCGTGCGAGTTCCAGACGCGGACCTCCTCCGGGAGGCCCTCGAAAAGCGGGCTCGGGGCCGTGCGGCGGAGGACCCCGTGCCCGTACTCGCGCCGCTCGCTCCGCTCGACCTCCCCGCCGAGCAGGTGGGCGATCACCTGGAGCCCGTAGCAGATTCCGAGCACCGGGACCCCCAGCTCAAAGAGGGCCGGATCCGGGCGGGGCGAACCCTCCCGGAGGACCGAGGCGGGCCCCCCGGAAAGGATGATCCCGGCGACTCCCTCGTCCCGCAGTTGGGAGGCGGGGGTCGAGTAGGGAAGGATCTGGGAGTAGACCTGGCACTCGCGGACGCGCCTTGCGATCACCTGGGTGTACTGCGAGCCGAAGTCGAGAACGGCGATCTTCTGCGTCTCCATCCGGGGGATTGGAAGCGCCCGCCCGAACCCGGGCAAGGGGAAAGGTCAGCGGCGGGAGACCGGGGAGCAGCGACGGGCGAACCTAGAAGCGGAGAGGGATGTTCGCGAGGCCGCAGGCCGGGCAGTCCGCCTGACGGGGCCGGCCGGTCGATCCGTACAGGTGGCCGCAGCGCACGCAGTGGAAGACGGTCTGGTACCGGCGGTGATGCTCGCGGGTACCCCGTCGGTCGTAGGCAAACCAGAGAAAGAATATTCCCCCGATCCCGAAGAGCAAGAGCAGCGAAAGGAACAGGGAAAGCGCCATCGACGGATCCGTACGGACGCTCCCGTGCCGGCGGGACGGCTCAGCCCCGCTCTTCCTCCCCGGGCACGTCTTCCGTGTCCCCCGGGCCTTCCATCTCCGTCGCCGTCGCTTCCGGCTCCACGGAGGGATCCTCCGGTTCCGCGGCCGTTGCTTCCGGCTCCGTGGCGACCTCTCCCTCCGGCTGCGCCGGAGTCATTGCTTCCCCGGTGCCGGCGGCGCCCTCACCGCTTTCCGGGGCGGCGGCCGGGGCTTGGACCGCCTTGCGGGAGCGCTTACGGGACTTCTTCTTCGGCTTGGTGTAGCCTTCGTCGTCGGCGTCGATCAGCTCGATCAGGGCCATCTCGGCCGCATCCCCCCGGCGCGGGACGAGCTTGTAGATGCGGGTGTAACCGCCCTCGCGGTTGAGGAACTCCTCGACGCGCTCTTGGAAGAGAAGGCGGACGGCCTCGGGATCCCGCACGCGGGAAAGCGCCAGCCGGCGGTAGTGGAGACGGGCCTCGGGCGTCTCGGCCTCGTATCCCTTCTTGGCGAGGGTGATCACCCGTTCCACGAAGGGGCGGAGAGCCTTCGCCTTCGCCTGGGTGGTCCGGATCCGCTTGTGGCGGAGCAGGGCGGCGGCGAGGTTCGAGAGCAGGGCGGCCCGGTGGGCCGTCTTCACGCCGAGTTTGTGACGGTGCTGGTTGTGGCGCATGGAAGCTCAGTCCTTCTTTTTGTCGAGGAGACGCTCGTCGATCTTCATGCCCAGGGAGAGGCCGAGCTGCTCCAGCTTCGCCTTGATCTCATTGAGCGACTTCTTCCCGAAGTTACGGTACTTGAGCATCTCCTGCTCGTTCTTCATGGAGAGCTCGCCGACCGTGGTGATGTTCGCGTTGTTCAGGCAGTTCGCCGCCCGCACGGACAACTCGATCTCATTCACGCTCATGTTGAGGAGCTTCCGCAACCGGTTCTGCTCCTCGCTGACCTCGCTGGACTCGGTCTCAAACTCGATCGGCTCGTCGGAAACTTCGTCGAAGACATCGAGATGGTGCCGGAGGATGGCGGCCGTCTGCTTGAGGGCATCGTCCGGGGAAACGCGGCCATCGGTGGTGATCTCGAGGATCAGCTTGTCGTAGTCGGTCATTTGCCCGACCCGGGTGTTCTCCACCGAGTACTTGACCAGCCGGACCGGGCTGAAGAGCGAGTCGATCGGGATGACCCCGATGGGCTGGTCCTCGCGCTTGTTCTCCTCGCCGGTGGCGTAGCCCCGGCCGACGCGCACCTCGATCTCGGCGCGGAAGGGCATCTTCCGGTCGAGGGTGCAGATCAACTGGTCCGGGTTGAGAATCTCCACCGCGGGATCGTCGCCGATATCGCCCGCGGTGATCGGCCCCTTCTTGTCCACGGAAAGGGTCAGCTGGACCGGTTCGCGGGCGTGGCTGACGAAGAGGATCCGCTTGAGGTTGAGGACGATGTCGGTGACATCTTCGGCGACGCCGTCGATGGTCTGGAACTCGTGCTGCACCCCGTCGATCTTCACGGAGGAGATCGCGGCCCCCTGGATGGAGCTGAGCAGGACGCGGCGCAGGGAATTTCCAATGGTGTGCCCGTAGCCCGTCTCGAAGGGCTCGGCGATGAAGGTGGCAAAGGTGTTCGAGGCGGTCTCCTCCACCTTTGTCAGGCGCTTGGGCAATTCGAATTTGGCAAGTCGTTTGGGCATGAAGTCTTCCTCCGGGGGGATCGCGCAGCCGACGGTCCGCTCAGCGGCTGTAGAATTCGACGATCAGCTGCTCGTTGATCATGTGGTCCATCTCGTCCCGGTTGGGCACCCGGTTCACCGTCGCCTCAAGGGCATCGGCGTTCGCGGTGAGCCACTGGGGCACCGGGCGGAACTGGCTGTCGGCAAGGTTCTGGGTGGCGAGGGCCCGCGAGGAGGTCGCCTCGCGCACGGAAATCCGGTCCCCCGCCTTCACCTGGTAGCTGGGGATGTCGACCTTGGTACCGTTGACGAGAATGTGACCGTGGTTGACGAACTGGCGTGCCGCCCGCCGGGTGCGGGCCAGCCCGACCGTGAAGACGATGCTGTCGAGGCGCATCTCGAGCATCTGCAGGAAGATCTCCCCGGTGACCCCGCGGCGTCGCTTCGCCTTCTCGAAGGTGAGGCGGAACTGCTTCTCGGTGAGGCCGAAGAGAAAGCGGAGCTTCTGCTTCTCGTCGAGACCGAGGGCGTACTCACTCTTCTTGCGGCGGAGGCGGCGGCCGTGTTGCCCCGGGGGGTGGGGCTTCTTCTCGAAGGCGCGGTTCGAGGGGAAAAGCGCCTGGCCGAAGCGGCGGTTGATCCGGGTGACGGGTCCAGTGTAGCGAGCCATGAAAATTCCCTTGGGTACGGGTTGGGCCGGACGGGCTCAGACGCGGCGGCGCTTCGGGGCGCGGCAGCCGTTGTGCGGGACCGGAGTGATGTCGACGATCTCCGTGACGACGAGACCGAGGGCCTGCAGGGCGCGCACGGCGGAATCCCGCCCCATGCCCGGGCCCTTCAGGCGGACGGAGACTTCCTTGAGCCCGTGGGACATCGCCACGCGGCCAGCCGTCTGGGTGACCACCTGGGCGGCGTAGGCGGTCGACTTGCGGGACCCGCGGAAATTGCACTTCCCGGCACTCGCCCACGAAATCACGTTCCCCCTTGGGTCGGAGAAGGAAACCTTGGTGTTGTTGAAGGTAGCAAGCACGTGGCAGACCCCGGTCGTCACGTTCTTGCTGCCCTTCGCCTTGCGGATCTTCAGCTCACCGAGATCGCTCCGGAGCAGGTCGGCGGCCGTCTCCTCCTTTTTCTCCTCCTTGGGCGCCGCCTCCTCACGGGTGGGGGCCGATCCGGCGGCCGGCTCCGGCTGCGCGGCGGACTCCCCGCCCGGAGCCCCGGTTCCCGTGGCCGCGGCGGCGGCCGGGCGCTCTTCCTTTTCCTCCTCGCTCATGAAATCCTTTCCTCGTTCGCGTTCGCGTTACTTCTTGCGGACCACGCCGACCGTCTTACGGCCCCCCTTGCGGGTCCGGGCGTTCGTCTGGGTCCGCTGGCCACGCACCGGGAGACCTCGCTGGTGGCGGATCCCGCGGTTGGAGCGGATCGCCTGCAAGCGCTTGATGTTGGCGGCTGTCTCCCGCCGGAGGTCCCCTTCCACGAGGTACTGCCGATCGGCCACCACCGTGGCCAACTGGTTCACCTCGGCCTCAGAGAGTTCGCCGGCCCGTCGGTCGGGATCGAGACCGCTCGCCCGCACGACTTCCGACGCGCGGGTCGGCCCGAGGCCGTAGACATAGCGAAGGGCATAGGGCAACTTCTTGTTACCGGGGATGTCGACACCGAGAAGACGAGGCATGGTTTCCTTCCTTTGAACGCGAAAAACGGTAAGAATAGCAACTGTGGTCCGGACTGAACAGGAAATTCGTCAATTTTTTTCGACCGTGAGGATCTCGTGCCCGTCGGGGGTGACGAGGACCGTGTGCTCGAAGTGGGCGGACCGCCGATGATCCCGGGTCACGGCGGTCCAGCCGTCCTTGAGCATCTCCACCCGGTGGGTGCCGGCGTTGACCATAGGCTCGATGGCGAGCGTCATCCCCTCCTCCAGCCGCGGTCCCGAACGCCGCCGGCCGAAATTGGGAACCTGGGGCTCCTCGTGCATGGTGTGGCCGACCCCGTGCCCGACGAAATCGCGCACCACGCTGAAGCCCGCTTCCTCGACCACCGTCTGCACCGTGTGGGAAATCTCCCCCACCCTTGCGCCCGGGCGCACCCGGGAAATCGCCTCGTCCAGGGCCTGCCGGGTGACCGCCAACAACCTTTCGTCCTCCGGCCGTCCCCGGCCGACGAGAATGGTACGGGCATTGTCCCCGATCAGCCCCCGGTAGCGCACGCACACATCGATGGAGAGGTTGTCGCCCTCCTCGATGGAGCGGTCGAGCCGCCCGATCCCGTGGATGATCTCCTCGTTCAGGGAGATACAGGTATGGGCCGGAAAGACCAGGTCGCGCACCCGGTACTGGTAGCAAGCGCTCTTCGCCCCGAGCTCGGCGATCTTGCGCTTGCCGTACTGGTCGAGGTCGTAGGTGTTCATGCCCGGCTCGACCACCCGGCACATCTCGGCGAGAACGGTGGCCGCGATGCGGCAGGCCTCGCGCATCGCTGGGATTTCCTCCGGTGCGATCATCTTCCGGTTCCTCCGGGCTCCGCGGGTCCGTCCTCCTCGTGCGAACCGACCGGCCTCAGCGGACCAGCCAGGCGACGAAACCCAGCAGGAAGAGGGCGGCCGCCAGCAGGAGCAGGGGTCGCCACACCTTCCAGAAATCGCGCAATTCCATGGACTCGGCCTTCTGCCGGTTGCGGGCCTGCTGGCTCCGCCCGCGGATGCGGCCCTTCTTGAGGAAGCCGTCGTAGTGCCGTTGCAGGAGGAAGGTCTCGATCTGCCGCATGGTGTCGAGGACGACCCCGACGGTGATGAGCATGCCCGTGCCCCCGAAGAAAATCGCGACCTGGATGGGGATGTTGTAGGCAAACAGCAACAGGTCGGGGAAGACGGCGATGATGGTGAGGAAGATGGCGCCGGCGAGGGTCAGCCGCGTCATCACGAAATCGAGGAAGCGGGCGGTGGGCTCGCCCGGGCGGACCCCCGGGATGAAGCCACCGTACTTCTTGAGGTCGTCGGCGATCTGGATCGGCTTGAACATCAGGGAGACCCAGAAGTAGCTGAACACCAGGATGAGCAGCCCGTAGGTCGCGTAGTAGAACCAGGTCCCGCGGGCGAGGAAGCTGGAGAGACCGCCGAAGAAGCCGAACCCGGTCGCCCCCTCGAGCGTCTGGAAGATCTGGGCCGGGAAGAGGAGAATGGCGCTGGCGAAGATCACCGGCATCACCCCGGAGTAGTTCACCTTGAGGGGGAGGAAGGAGTTCTGGCCCCCGTACACCTTGCGCCCGACCACCCGCTTGGCGTACTGCACGGGGATTTTGCGCTGGGCCTGGGTCACCGCGACGATGCCGGCGGTGACGAGGAGGAGGAGGGCGATCATGAGGACCGCGTGGGGCACCCCGAGGTCCGGACCCCCGCTGCCGGGGGGCGCCGTAAACATGCGGATGGCCGTCTGGATCGCCCCGGGAAGATCCGCGAGGATGCCCACCGTAATGAGCAGGGAGATTCCGTTCCCGATTCCGCGCTGGGTGATCTGCTCTCCCAGCCACATGAGAATGACCGTCCCGCAGGTGAGGATGATCGTGGAGGAGATCAGGAACCAGAGGTGGTTCCCGATGACGATCTGGCCGTACTCGGCCGGGTTGAAGTTGGCCCCGATGAGGGTGGCCGGATTCTTCTCGAGGGCGGTCACGAGGAGGACCGCCTGGACGAGGCAGATGGCAATGGTCAGGTAGCGCGTGTACTGGCTGATCTTCTGCCGGCCCGTCTCCCCCTCCTGCTGCAGGCGGCTGAGAGCCGGGAAGACCGCCCCCATCAACTGCATGATGATGGAGGCACTGATGTAGGGCATGACCCCGAGAGCGAAGACCGCCCCGTTGAGGAGGGCGCCCCCGGTGAACATGTTGTAAAAGCCAATCAGTCCACTGTCCGAGGCCGCCTGGGCGGCAAAGAAGTCGCGAATGGGCGCGGGGTCGAGGCCCGGCAACGGGATATTTGCCCCGACGCGCGCGATGAAGAGCAGCGCGAGGGTGAAGAAGATCCGTTGCCGCAGCTCCGGAATCTTCAGGGAGTTCGTGAACGCGGAGAGCATGGATCCGGCGCGGGAAGGGCTTTTCGGAGGGGGCGGACGCGAGAGTCGGCCAACCGGCCGGTCCTCAGCCCTCGACCACCTTGCCGCCCGCGGCCTCGATCTTCGACCGGGCCGACGCGGAGAACCTGGCCGCGTGCACCTCGAGGGCCCGGGTCAACTCACCGTCGCCGAGGACCTTGAGCGGGTGGTCATCCTCCCGGACCAATCCCGCCCGGACGAGGACCGCCCGGTCCACGGGGCCTTCCGCCTCGCCGAGCCGGGCAAGATCCCCGACGTTGACGATCGCGTAGCCCTTGTGGAAGCGGAAGTTGCTGAAACCGCGCTGGGGAAGCTTCCGGTAGAGGGGCATCTGTCCCCCTTCGAAGCCCGGGGGCACGCTGTAGCCGGCGCGGGACTTGCTGCCCTTGTGGCCGCGGCCACAGGTCTTGCCGTGCCCATTGCCCTCGCCCTTGCCGAGGCGCCGTTTCGGGCGGTTGCCGCCACGGCTGTCGATGATCTCATCCAGCTTCATGATTCCTCCGATTCCTCCTCATCCGGTGATTCGCTCGCGCCGACCACCGCAGCCCCGCCCTCTTCGGCGTGCAACTGCTCGCGCTCGGCGCGGTCCTGCAGCCGCAGCAGCCCTTCCATGGTGGCATTTACCATGGCCAACTGGTTGTTCGATCCCAGCGACTTCGAGAGCACGTTCTTGATCCCGGAAGCCTCGAGGACGGCGCGGACCCCGCCCCCGGCGATGACCCCGGTCCCCTCACTCGCCGGGCGCAGCAGCACCTTGCCACCGTCAGCCTCGCCGAGGACCGGATGCGGGATCGTATCCCCGGCAAGGTTCACCTTGCGCACGTGCTTGTGCGCCTGCTCGGTCCCCTTGCGGATGGCCTCGGGCACCTCCTTGGCCTTGCCGTAGCCGAAACCGACCTGCCCCTTCTGGTTCCCGACCACGACCAGCGCGGCGAAGCTGAAACGACGGCCACCCTTGACCACCTTGGCACAGCGGTTGATGTGGACGACCTTCTCGGTCCACTCGGACTGCTCGGCCTCGGCAGCCGGAGCCGGCGAGCGTGGGTTGGCTGGGGATGCTCTCATACGCTAAAACTGGAGACCGTGTTCGCGGGCGGCGTCGGCGAAGGCCTTCACGCAACCGTGGTAGCGGCGGCCCGCCCGGTCGAAGACCGCGGGCCCGTGGCCCTGCTCGAGGGCCTTGCGGGCGATCCGCTCTCCCATGGCGGCAGCCCCCTCCACATTCGGCTTGAGCCGATCCTCGCCGCGCTGCAGCGAGGTCGCCGCCACGAGGGTGCGCCCGGCATCGTCGTCGATCAGTTGGGCGTAGATGTGCTGGTGGGTCAGCTTCACCGTGAGGCGCGGGCGCGCGGCCGTGCCGGACACCTTGCGGCGGATCCGCCAGCGGCGCTTCTGAAACCGTTGCTGCTTGTCCTTCAACTTCATGAATCGTGTACCCTTGCGGTGGCCGGAACCGGGTTCCTCAGGCCGACTTCTTGCCCTCCTTGCGGCGGACGAACTCACCTTCGATGCGGACGCCCTTGCCCTTGTAGGGCTCGGCCGGGTAGTACCCCTTGATGCGGGCGGCGGCGGCCCCGACCGCCTGTTTGTCGGCCCCGGAGACGAGGATCTTCGTGTTGTCCTCGACGGTGATGGTCACGCCCTCGGGCACGGGAAAGTGGATACGGTGGGAGTAGCCGAGGGCGAGGTCGAGCGTGTCGCCCTGGAGGGAGGCCCGGAACCCGACCCCCTGGATGAGGAGGCGCTTCCGGAAGCCGTCCTTCACCCCGGAGACCATGTTCTGGATGACCGAGCGGGCCGTCCCGTACATGGCGTTGGCGTGGCGGTTCGTCCCGTTGCGCCGGACGACAATCTGGCCGTCCTCCCACGCGAGGCTCACCGCGGGATCGAAAGTCTTTTCCAACTTTCCCTTCGGACCCTCCACGCGCACGGTGGTGCCCTCGATCTCGGCCTTCACCCCGTCGGGGATCGCGACCGGCAATTTTCCAATGCGGCTCATCGGTGACTCTCCTCTCGTTACCAGACCTCGCAGAGCACCTCGCCCCCGACCTTGCGGCGACGGGCCTCCGAATCCTTGAGTACCCCCTGGGGGGTGGAAATGATGGTGAAGCCCATGCCCCCGAGCACCTTCGGCGTCTGGCGGGCACCCGTGTACTGCCGGCAGCCCGGGCGGCTGGCCCGCTGCAGGTCGGTGATGACGGGGCGCTGCCGCACGTACTTCAGCCCGAGCCGGAGGGCGGGCACATTTGTGCGGACCTCGACTTTCTCGCAGGAGCGCAGGTAGCCCTCCCGCACGAGGATTTCCCCGATAGCCTGCTTCGTCTTGGAAAAGGGGACTACGATGGTCTCCTTGTGGGCGCGGCTGGCATTGCGGATCGCCGTCAGGTAATCGCCAATGGTGTCGTGGATGGCCATGATTCGTCGCTCGGCGGGGAGCCTTACCAGGAGGACTTGGTGACACCGGGGACGCGGCCCTCGCTGGCCAACTCCCGGAAGGTGATGCGGGACACGCCGAACCGGCGAAGGTAGGCCCGCGGACGACCGGTCACCGCGCACCGGTTGTGCACGCGCACCGGCGAGGAATTGCGGGGCAGCTTGGCCAGCTGGCGCTGGGCCCGGAAGAACTCCTCGTCGGGGAGGTCCGGATCGAGCAGCTTCTTCTTCAGCTCCTTCCGCTTCTCGCGGTACTTCTCCTCGAGGCGGATGCGTTTCAGGTTGCGCTGGATGTTGGATTTGCGGGCCATGGTCGTGGGGAAGGGTTGGATGCCTCGGTCAGGCGGCGGCTTCGCCCGTGCCCTCGGCGGTGCTCGCCTTGCGGAAGGGCATCCCGAGGCGGCGGAGCAACTCGTGGGCGAGCTCGTCGTCCGCCGTGGTGGTGACGAAAGTGATGTCCATGCCCATGAGGCGCTTGGTGCCGTCCGTGCGGATCTCGGGGAAGATGGAATGATCGGCGATGCCGAGGCTGTAGTTGCCCCGCCCGTCCAGCTTGTTGGACACCCCGCGGAAGTCGCGGATGTTCGGGAGGGCGATGTTCAGGCAGCGGTAGACGAACTCCCACATACGGCCCCCCCGCAGGGTCACCTTCGCCCCGATGGGCATGCCCTCGCGGAGCTTGAAGTTCGAGATGCTCTTGCGGGCCTTGGTGACCACGGCCTTCTGGCCAGCGACCAGGCTGAGGTCGCGGGCGGCATCCTCGACCACGGAGCGGTCGGTACTCACCTTGACGCCGGTGTTCAACACGACCTTCTCGAGGCGGGGAACCTCGTGGATGTTCGCAAAGCCCCGCTCCTTCATCAGTTCCGGGCGGACGCTCTCCTCGTAAAAGTGTTTCAGTCTGGGTTGCATGAGTGGATTTCCTTGGCTCGCGACTCCCTGTGGCGGGGGGTCCCGCCCGTGCGGGCGGGCGATCCGGGAAAACGGGCAGAAGTACCGGCCCGTCCCGCCGGAGGCAAGCGATTTCAGGAGGACTTCTTCGCGGAGCGTGCCTCCCACCTTTCCTGGAGCATCACATTCGAGAGGTGCAGCGGACGCTCCCTCTCGATGATGCCACCCTCGCTCTCCTGGGTCTGGCGCTCGTGACGCTTGCGAAGGTTGACCCCCTCTACCAGCACGCGCTCCTCGCGCGGCAGGACCTGCAGCACCTTCCCGCGCGATCCCCGGTTCTCCCCGGCGATCACGACGACCTCGTCTCCTTTGCGAATCCTTTGAGCCATTTCAGAGTACCTCCGGTGCGAGGGAGATGATCTTCATGAACTTGCCGCGCAGCTCGCGCGCGACCGGTCCGAAGATGCGGGTTCCCCGCGGGTTGCCGTCCTTGTTCACGATGACCACCGCGTTCTCATCGAAGCGCAGGTAACTGCCGTCCGCGCGACGGACGGGAGCCTTCGTGCGCACGACGACCGCCCGCACGACCTCGCCCTTCTTCACGGTAGCGTCCGTCGAGCTTTCCTTGACATTGCAGACGATGATGTCGCCCACACTGGCCGTCTTCTTGTGCTGGCCCAGCCGGCGGATCATCTGGGCGACCTTGGCCCCACTGTTGTCGGCTACTTCGAGCCGTGACTGCATCTGGATCATGTTCTTGTCTCCTCCCTCGGTCCCGATCGCCTAGAGGGTCGGGGCGGACTCCACCACGCGGACGAGGCGCCAGCGCTTCAGGCGGCTGAGCGGGCGGGTCTCCATGATCTCCACCTTGTCGCCCACCTTGCACTCGTTCTTCTCGTCGTGCACGTGCAGCACGGTCTTGCGCTTGACCTCCTTCTTGTAGAGGGGATGCGGGATCTTGTAATAGTACGTGACCTTGACCGTCTTGTCCCCGGAGCGGGAGCTGACGATGCCGATACGGTCCTTTCGGTGGTTGCGTTCCTCGCTCATCTCACTGGGTCGCGGCGGTGCGATTCTTCTCGCCGAGGATGGTGTGCAGACGCGCGAGCTCCCGGCGGTTCTCGCGGATCAGGTGGGGGTTCTCGAGCTGCCCGGTCTGCTTGCGCAGGCGCAGGCCGACCAGTTCGGCCCGGGTGTCCCGGATCTTCTTCTCGATCTCGGGCGGGGAAAGTTCGCGGGGGTCGGTCTTCTTCTTCATGGCGGGACTCTCAGAGCATTTCCTCGCGGGCCACGAAGCGGCAGCGGAAGGGAATCTTTCCATCGGCCTTGCGGAAGGCCTCGCGGGCGGCGGAGAGGGAGCAGCCGGACACCTCGAAGAGGATGGTCCCCGGCTTCACGACGGCGGCCCAGTACTCCACGTTGCCCTTTCCCTTGCCCATACGGGTCTCCGCGGGCTTCTTGGTCACCGGCTTCTGCGGAAAGACGCGGATCCAGACCTTCCCCTTCCTCTTGAGGTGGCGGTTCACGGCGATACGGGCGGCCTCGATCTGGCGGGCGGTCATCCGGCCGCGCTCCAGGCACTGGATCCCGTAATCGCCGAAGGCGAGGTAATCCCCTCCCTTGGCGTTCCCGCGTACCCGGCCCTTGTGGACCTTCCGGTACTTCGTGCGTGACGGCAGCATTGGCATGGCAATCTTCTCCCTGTTCCTAGAATTGCTGGTCCTCGGGCTTCACGCAGAGCCAGCACTTCACCCCGATCGTCCCGTAGGTGGTGTGGGCCTCGGCCAGCCCGTAATCGATATTTTCCCGCATCGTGTGCAGGGGCACCCGGCCGGCGCGGGCCTTCTCGGTACGGGCGATGTCGGCCCCGCCGAGGCGGCCGGAAACCTGCACGCGGATTCCTTCCGCGCCCATGGCCATGGTGGTCTGCACCGCCCGCTTGATCGCCCGCCGGAAGGAGATGCGGCGCTCCAGCTGGAGGGCCACATTCTCGGCAACCAGCCGGGCGACGAGATCGGGCTTCTTGATCTCCTGCACCTCGAGGATGACCTCCTTGCCCACCTTGCGGTTGAGGTCGGCCTTGATCCGGTCGAGGTCCTGGCCACGCCGACCGATGACCATGCCGGGCCGGGCCGTGTAGATGGTCACCCGGATCCGGTTGGAGGCACGCTCGATGTAGACGTGGGGGACCGAGGCGGACCGCAGGCGACCCTCGAGGAACTTGCGGATCCGCACGTCCTCGGCGAGGAGGTCGGCGTACTCTCCCTTGCGGGCGTACCAGCGGGCCCGCCAGTTGCGGCGGACGGGGAGGCGAAAACCGATGGGATTGACTTTCTGGCCCATAAATCAGTCGTTGGCGGGGGAGGAAACGGGTTCGTCGCTGACGACCACGCGGATGTGGCTGGTCCGCTTCCGGTAGGGATGGGCGGAGCCGCGGGCCGCCGGGCGGAAACGGCGGAGGGCCGGACCCTCCCCCACCACCACGCTGCGCACGGTGAGCTCCTCGGCGGCAATGTTGTGCTGGGTTTCCGCGTTCGCCACGGCCGACCGGAGGGTCTTCTCGATCAGGCCGGCGGCCTTCCGCGGGATGAGGGGAAGGAGCTGGAGCGCCTCCGCCGCGTTGCGGCCCTGGATTTCCCGGGCCACGTCCCGCACCTTGCGGGGCGACATGCGGGCGTACTTGTAGATGCTGTGGGTTTGCATGATCTCAGCGGAAATCGGCAGGGAGGGGGCGGGACGCAATCACGGGTGGCGGGGCGCGAGGTCAGCGCTTCGAGTGCGGGCTGTGGCCCTTGAAGGTGCGGGTCAGGGCGAACTCGCCGAGCTTGTGCCCGACCATGTTCTCGGTGACGTACACCGGAATGAAAGTCTTCCCGTTGTGCACGGTGAAGTTCAGGCCAACGAAATCGGGGGTGATCGTGGAGCGTCGCGACCAGGTTTTGATCGGCTTGCGGGAGCTGGTGCGCTGGGCTTCGTCGACCTTCTTCTGGAGGCTCGGGTCGACGAAGAATCCCTTCTTGATGGATCGTGCCATGGTGGTGGTCCTTCTCTCTCTGGCTTAGCGGCGGACTTTGCGCCCGTTGCGACGGACGAGAATCATGGAGTTGGAGGGCTTCGACTTGCGCCGGGTGGGGTAGCCCTTGGCGAGCTGTCCCCAGGGGGAGACCGGATGGCCGCCGCCGGAGGTACGGCCCTCACCCCCACCCATCGGGTGGTCGACTGGATTCATGGCGACCCCACGGACCCGCGGGCGGCGCCCCTTCCAGCGCTTGCGCCCGGCCTTGCCGAGGCTCTCGTTGCCGTGGCTGACGTTGCCGACCTGTCCGATCGTCGCCCGACAGCGGGCGTGCACCATGCGGATTTCGCCGCTGGGCATCTTGAGGGAGGCACGCTCGCCCTCCACGGAGATGAGCTGGGCGGAGGCCCCGGCTCCGCGGGCGATCTGGGCACCCTTGCCCGGCTGCATCTCCACGCAGTGGATGCGGGTGGAGGGAGGAATTTCGGAGAGCGGCAGGTTGAGCCCCGGGGGAAACTCATCGCCCGCCTTGTCCTCGGTCCGCACGGAGTCCCCGGGCTGGAGGTGCTGCGGGGCCGGGATGTAGCGCTTCTCGCCGTCGGCGTAGACGAGCAGGGCGAGGTGGGCCGACCGGTAGGGATCGTGCTCGATCCGCTCCACGCGGGCCGGAATGCCTACCTTGTCGCGGCGGAAGTCGATCGTACGGTAGAGCCGCTTATGCCCGCCCCCCCGCCTGCGCGAGGTGATTCGCCCGTACACGTTGCGCCCCTTCGGACTGTGCCGGGAGCGGGTGAGGGAGCGGAGCGGCCGCTCGCCGGACACCTCGCGGCGTACCCGCTCGCGGTGGCGCTGGCCCGGGGTGGTGGGCTGCATCTTGTTGCTGTTTCGCTTGGACATGGTGGCAGTCGGTCCTCTCAGATGATCTCGATGGCGTGACCCTCGCGCAGGGTCACCACGGCCTTCTTGAAGCCGGACACCCGCCCGGTCTTGCCGCGGCGCGCGCGGTCGCGCCGGAACTTCGGCTTCACGTTCAGGATGTTCACCCGGGCGACCTCGACCTTGAAATGCTGCTCCACCGCCTGCTTTACCTGAGTGCGGTTCGCATACGGGAAGACCTCAAAGGTGTACTGGTTGAGGTGGGCGGTAAGGTCGGTCGCCTTTTCCGTGACCCGGTTCTCCAGGAGGATTCGTTCCGGCTCGATCATGATTCGTTCCCTCCGTGGATCCGGGTGAGCAGGTGGTCGAGGGCCGCCTCCGTGCAAACGAGGCGGGACGATCCGAGGGCGTCGTAGACATTCAGGTCGGCCGAGGCCACCACCCGGACCCGGGCGAGATTGCGGGCCGACAGGGCAAGGGCCTCCCTGACCGCGGCATCCGCGAGGAGGAGCCTGCCGGTGGGATGCAGCTGGTCGAGGACCGCGGCGAGATCCCGTGTCTTCGGCCGGGACAACTCCCAACCGGCGATAACGAGCAGCTCTCCATCCCGCCCGCGCTCGAAAAGAGCCCGGGCGAGGGCGAGGCGGCGCACCTTCCGGTTCACCTTCTGCGAGTAGTCCCGCGGGCGCGGGCCGAACACGATGCCGCCCCCGGGCATGAGCGGCGAGCGGCTGGAGCCGCGCCGGGCCATCCCCGTGCCCTTCTGGCGGAAGGGCTTCTTGCCACTGCCGGAGACCTCGGCGCGGGTCTTCGTGGACGCGGTCCCCTGGCGCCGATTGGCCCGGAGGGCGAGGACCGCCTGCCGCACGGCCATGCGCCCCTTCTCCCCCTCAAAGACCGGGAATCCCGGGAAGTCCTTCTCGCCGGCGGCGGTGCCGTCGGCCTGGAAATACGGTAGTTTCATCCTTGCTGTCCTCCAATCCTCAGGCGGCCGACTTGCGGGTCTTCTTTGCCGGCCGGACGGTCACCAGGCTGCCGTTCGGCCCCGGGAGGCTGCCCTTCACGAGGAGGACGTTGTCCTCCGGACGCACCCCGACGATGCGAAGATTCTGCACCGTCCGCCGGCGGTGCCCCATGTGTCCCGGCATCTTCTTGCCCTTGATGATGTGGCCGGGGTCCTGGGCGAATCCGTACGAGCCCCCGCGGCGGTGGGTCATCGAGCCGTGGGTGGCCTGGCCGCCCCCGAAATTGTAGCGCTTGACGACGCCCTGGAAGCCCTTGCCCTTCGACACCGCGACCACGTCGACCTTATCTCCTTCGGCGAACTTCTCGACGGTGAGCGTTTCCCCGGGCTCGTAACTCTCTCCTTCGGCCAGCCGGAACTCGCGGAGCACACGGACCGGATCCACCCCCGCCTTGGCAAGGTGGCCTTTCTCGGGCTCGCTCAGCCGTTGCTCCTTCTGCACGCCGAAGCCGATCTGCACGGCGGCATAGCCATCCTTTTCCACGGTCTTGACTTGGGTCACCGGGCAGGGGCCGGCCTCGACTACCGTTACCGGCAGGAGCCGGTTGTTCTCGTCGAACACCTGGGTCATGCCGATCTTCTTTCCGATCAGGAGAAAGCTCATATCCAAGAGGCAGGGGGGACGAAATCCCATGAATCCCCGGTCGGGGCCCTGCGGTCGGGTTGCTGTGGTGGGTTCGGTTCCTCGGGAAAAGGCTGCGGTTGCGAAAGACGAAAATAAAAAGGCCGGGGGCGTCAGACGTTGATGGTAATCTCGACCCCGGCCGGGAGGTTCAGTTTCTTCAGATCGTCCACGGTATTGGCCGTCGGCTCGATGATGTCAAGCAAACGCGTGTGCGAACGCAGCTCAAACTGGTCCATGGCCTTCTTGTTGACATGGGGGGACCGATTGACGGCGAAGACTTCCACCCGGGTGGGCAGCGGGATCGGCCCGGAAACACGGGCACCGGACCGCTTGGCGGTGTCCACGATTTCGGAAGTGGACTGGTCGACGATCCGGTAATCGAAGCCCTTCAGTTTGATGCGGATGCGAGGCTTGTTCATGAGTTCTCAGCTGCGGTCTGCGGGCCGAGGCGGCCCGCGTAGGGGGAGGATTCGACAATCTCGGTGAGGACGTTCGGGGGGACGGCCTCGAAATGGGAGGGTTCCATGGTGTAGCTGGCCCGCCCCTTCGTCAGGGAGCGTACATCGGTGGCGTACCCGAACATCCTTTCCAGCGGGACGACCGCGTCCACCTGGGTGAGGTCGCCGCGCGAGCCCATGTCCCGGATGTGGCCGCGGCGGCGGTTCAGGTCCCCGACCACATCGCCCTGGTACTCCTGCGGGCACTCCACGTGCACCTTCATCACCGGTTCGAGGAGCTGGGGCCGGGCATGGCGCATGGCCTCGCGGAAGGCGAAGATCCCGGCCATCTTGAAGGCCATCTCATTGGAATCGACCTCATGGAAACTGCCGTCGACGAGGCGTGCGCGGAAGTCGACGACCGGGTAACCGGCCACCACTCCGTTGCGGGCGGCCTCGCCGATGCCGTCGAGGGTCGGCTGGATGAAGTGGCGGGGAATGACCCCCCCGGTGATCGCGTCGACCAGTTCCACACCCGCGCCCCGCTCGAGCGGCTCCAGCTCGACCTCGCAGTGCCCGTACTGGCCACGGCCCCCGGTTTGCCGAATGAACTTACCCTCCGCCCGGGCGGGCCCACCGATCGACTCGCGGTAGGCGATCTGGGGCCGGCCGGCGGCAGCGTCCACCTTGAACTCCCGGAAGAGGCGGTCCCGGATGATCTCGAGGTGGAGCTCTCCCATCCCGGCGATGAGGGTCTGCCCGGTCTCCTCGTCGGTACTAACCACGAATGTGGGATCCTCCTCGGCGAGCCGTTGCAGGCCGAGGGACATTTTTTCCTGGTCGGCCGTGGTCTTCGGCTCGATGGACATGGAGATCACCGGGTCCGGGAAGGAGGGGGGCTCCAGACGCAGGTCGAGGGCCTTGTCCCGGAGGGTATCTCCGGTGGCCACGTGCTTCACCCCGACGATCGCACAGATGTCCCCGGAATAGGCGACCTCGATGTCCTCGCGGGCGTCGGCTTTCATCACCATGAGACGGCTGATCCGCTCGGTGCGGCCCGTGCGCGGGTTATGGACGGAGGCCCCCTTCTGCAGTTGGCCACAGTACACGCGGCAAAAGACCAACTTCCCCACGAAGGGATCGTTCATCAGCTTGAAGGCCAGCCCGGCGACGCGGGCGCGGTCGTCGGCCTCCACGGCCACCGCCTCCCCCGCTTCGTTCAGGCCCTCCACCGCGGTCACTTCGAGGGGGGAGGGAAGGTAGTCGAGGATCGCCTCGAGGAGTCGCTGCACGCCCTTGTTCTTGAAGGCGGAGCCGGGCAGGACCGGCACGAGTGCCCGCGCCAGAGTCGCCCGGCGGATGCCGGCGCGGAGAACCTCGCCCTCCACGAGCCCCCCCTCGAGGTAGAGTTGGGCGATCTCGTCATCGCAGTCGGCGACGGCCTCGACGAGGGCCTCTCGGCGGGCCGCCGCGGGCTGGACCCACTCCTCCGGCAGCTCCTCCTCCCGGTAGGCCACGCCGAGGGGATCGTGCTCGTCGAAAAGGATGACCCGCTGGTCCACGAGGTCGACGAGCCCTTCGAAGTCCTCCTCCACTCCCATGGGCAGGTAGAGCGGGTGGGCATTCGCCCCGAGGCGCTCATTCATGCTGGCGATGGCCCCCTCGAAGTCGGCCCCCACCCGGTCCATCTTGTTGATGAAAGCAATGCGCGGGACGTGGTACTTGTCCATCTGCCGCCAGACCGTCTCCGACTGCGGCTGCACCCCGGCCACGGCGCAAAAGACCCCGACCGCCCCGTCGAGCACCCGGAGGGACCGTTCCACCTCCGCGGTGAAGTCCACATGGCCGGGCGTATCGATGATGTTGATTCGGTGCTTCTCCCCGCGAAAGGGCCCGTGGGTGGCCTCCCACTCGCAGGAGATCGCCGCCGAGGTAATGGTGATGCCGCGCTCGCGCTCCTGCGCCATCCAGTCGGTCACCGCGGTGCCCTCGTGCACCTCGCCGATGCGATGGACGACCCCGGCGTAGTAAAGCATGCGCTCGGTCGTGGTCGTCTTGCCCGCGTCGATGTGCGCGGCGATCCCGATGTTCCGGGTCCGCTCGAGGGGATAGCGCCGACCCGCGGCGTTGGCCCCGCTCACTGACGTCACCGTCGCCATGCCTCTGCTCCCTTTCCCCGCCGTTCGCGCTGCGCGGCGCGGATTACCAGCGCAGGTGAGCGAAGGCGCGGTTCGCCTGGGCCATCCGGTGGGTTTCCTCCTTCTTGCGAACGACGCTGCCCGTACCGTTGTAGGCGTCCACGATCTCGTTCGCGAGGGCTTGGGCCATCGAGACTCCCTTGCGGGCGCGGGAGGCGGCCACGATCCAGCGGAGAGCGAGGCCCTGCTGTCGCTCGAAGCTCAGCTCGACCGGCACCTGATAGGTCGCACCCCCCACCCGGCGGCTCTTCACCTCGAGCTTCGGCCGGGCGTTTTCCAGGGCCCCGAGGAGGAGGTCGACCGGGTCGCCCTTCTCCAACTTCTCCGAGACCTGCTCGAAAGCACTGTAGACGATGCGCTGGGCGAGGCTGCGCTTGCCCTGCAGCATGACCCGGTTGATGAGCTGCCCGACGAGGACGCTCTGGTGCCGGGGATCCGGGCGGGTTTCCCGCTTGGTGGCCTGACGACGACGAGACATTGGTTTCCTTTTCTCTTCCTGCTCTTCCGGGAACTCCGCCCGTCCTTACTTCTTCTTCTCGTCCTTCGGCTTCTTCACCCCGTACTTGGAGCGGCTGCGGCGCCGCTTCTCCACCCCGCGGCAGTCGAGGGTGCCACGAACCACGTGGTAGCGGACGCCGGGCAAGTCCTTCACCCGGCCCCCGCGAACGAGGACGATGCTGTGCTCCTGCAGCTTGTGCCCCTCGTCGGGGATGTAGGCAATCACCTCGATGCCCGTGGTCAGCCGCACCTTGGCGACCTTGCGGATCGCGGAATTCGGCTTCTTCGGGGTCCGCGTCATCACCTGCACGCAGACGCCCCGCCGGAAGGGATTGTTCTTCAGGGCCGGCGACTTGGTCTTCGCCTTGACGAGCTGGCGGGGCTTGCGAACGAGCTGGTTGGTGGTCGGCATACTTTGGTGAAAAACCGCAAAGCCTACCGAGCCGTGGATCCGCTGCAAGGTAAAAAATCGGGGCGGCCTCCCTTTCTCCGGCGCGCCCTCCCGACCGCCGCGGATCTATCGACGCAGTTCGAGTTCCTCGTCCGCGTCGAGGCTGCCACAGAGTCGCCCAAAAGCGTCGGCGACTTCCTCCTCGCCGAGGGTGCGGTCGGGAGCCCCGTAGGCGATCGTAAAGGCGAGACTGCGCCGCCCTCCGGGCAGGTCATCGCCCTCGTAGAGGTCGAAGAGGCGTACCTCCTCCGCGCGGAAGGACTCCAGCCCGGCCGCCGCGTACCCGGCCACCTTGGCCCGCACCTCCTCGGCCGGACGGCTGCGCGGCGCGTACACCGCGACATCCCGGAAGGAGAGCGGAAAGCGCTGCAGTCCCTCGTAGGCAGCCGGCTCGCCCCGACCGGGCACGAGGGCCGGATCGACCACCACCTCGGCGGCCCATACGGGGTCCTCGAGCCCATGGCGGCCGAGATAACCGCGGGAGAGGACCCCCCACTCCGCCTGCCAGCCGTCCTCGCCGAGAAGCCCCCCGGAATGTCCGGGCAGCCAGGGGCGGTCGGCGGAGGCCGGTCGCACCCGGGAGGGATCCCAGGCGAGGCCGAGCAACCGGACGACTTCCTCCACGCGGCGGAGCAACTCCGGCAGGTCGAGCCCGCGCCGGGGCCGCCAGGCGCGGTCGTCCGGACCGGCGGCCCAGGTGAAGGCGACCGCCAGCTTCTCCTGGATGCGGCCCTCCCGCACCCCGAAAACCCGACCCACCTCATAAAAGCGGTGGGTGGTCCGGCGGCGGTTCCGGTTGTAGTGGACAGCTCCGAGCAGACCCCCCAGCAGGGAGGCGCGCAGGTGGGACTGGTCGCTGGCCAGCGGGTTGGCCAGCTCGAGCACGCTCTCGGCCGGTTCTCCCAGCCACGCGCGGACCTCCCCGGCCGGCACGAGACTGTAGTGGTAAGCCTCGGCATAGCCGTGGGCACCGAGATAGCGCCGGATTTCCGGCAAACGGAGCTCGAGCGGGTCCTCGGGCAGGCCGGAGGGCTCCCCACCGGGCACAGGGCCGGCCGGGATCCTGTCGGTCCCGTACAGCCGCAGGAATTCCTCGACGAGATCGGCGGGCCGCGCGAGGTCCCGCCGGAAGGAGGGCACCCGGACGCGCCACGGTTGTTCCCATCCACCCGGTCGGAAGACTTCCAGGCCGAGGCTCTCCCAGGCGGCGGCCATCTCCGCAGGTTCCACAGGGAAGCCGAGACGCTCGACCACCTCCGCCGGGTCGACGGCGATTTCCGTGATGGTCTCGGGAGGAGAGCCCTCCAGGTGGGGGGGGCCGCCGGGCTCGCCGCCCGCGGTTTGCAGGATGAGATCGAGGCAGCGCTCGGCCGCGTACTCGAGACCCAGCGGATCGCTGCCCCGCTCGAATCGGTAAGAGCTGTCGGTGCTCAGGCCGAGGCGGCGCGAGGTCGCCCGGATGCCCGCCGGGGCAAAGTGGGCGGCCTCCAGGACGATGTCCCGGGTGGAATCGTCCACCTCCGCGTCGAGAGAGCCCATCACCCCCGCCACCACCAGCGGACCCTCCCCGTCGGCAATGACAAGGTCGGCGGTGGTGAGCTCCCGCTCGCGGTCATCGAGGGTGCGGATGCGCTCCCCCTCGACCGCCCGGCGCACCTCGAGGATGCCCTCGCGGATCTTCGCGTAGTCGAAGGCATGCAGGGGCTGCCCGGTCTCGTGGAGCACGTAGTTCGTGCAATCCACCACGTTATTCACCGGGCGCAGGCCGATCGCCTCAAGGCGGGCCTGCATCCAGCGCGGGCTCGGCCCGACCCGGACACCCCGGATCGACCAAGCCCCGTAGCGCGGGCAGGCCGCCGGATCGCGAACCACCACCGCTCCCGGCAACGAGGGGGCGCCCTCGTCGGTCACCGCCCGCTCGATGGCGGGCCAGCGAAGGGAGAGGGAAAAACGGGCGGCCAACTCCCGGGCGATCCCGGTATGGCTGAGACAGTCGGGCCGGTTCGGGGTGACCTCCGCGGTGAAAACGGTATCCGCCTCCGGGAACACCTCATTGAGGGAGAGGCCGACCTCCGGGCGGGTCTCCAGCACGAGGATTCCGGAGTGATCCTCGCCGAGCCCGAGCTCGCGGGCGCTGCAGATCATCCCCTCCGATTCGACCCCGCGCAGCGGGGCCACCCGGATTTCCATCCCGTTGGGGAGGACCGCCCCGGGCAGGGCCACCGGCACCCGGTCCCCCTCGGCAAAGTTGGTCGCCCCACAGACAATGGAGCGCTCCTCCCCCACCCCCACTCGGACGCGGCAAAGGCGGAGGCGGTCGGCATTGGGGTGCTGGCCGTACTCGACGACTTCGCCCACCACCACCCCCGGGAGCGGCACGAGCCCGACGGTCTCCCGGCCCTCCACCTCGAAACCGAGGAGGGTGAGCGCCTCCTCCAGCCGGGCGGGGGAGAGATCGAGGTCCACGTACTCGCGGAGCCAGTGGTAGCTGATCTTCATGGGTGCAGGAGGGCTCCGGCCACCTCAGGCAAACTGGCGGAGGAAGCGTTCGTCGTTCTGGTAAAAGAGGCGGATGTCATCGATGCCATGCAGGTACATGGCAATCCGCTCGATGCCCAGGCCGAAGGCGAAACCGGACACCTCGGCGGGATCGTAGCCGACCGCCTCGAAAACGGCCGGGTCGACCATCCCGCAGCCCATGATCTCGATCCAGGGCGCGCCGACCTTCCCGAGGTGCTCGCTGGAGAAGTCGACCTCGAAGCTGGGCTCGGTGTAGGGAAAGAAGTGCGGCCGGAAGCGAGTGCGCGCATCCGGTCCGAGGAGCTCGCGCACGAAGTGGTCGAGGACGGCTTTGAGATCGCGCACGCTCACCTGCCGGTCCACCAAGAGTCCCTCAATCTGGTGGAAGTTCGCACTGTGGGTGGCATCAGCAGTGTCCCGGCGGAAGCAGCGGCCCGGCGAAAGGATGCGGAGAGGAGGCGAATGCGCGAGCATCGTCCGGATCTGCGTGCTCGAGGTGTGGGTGCGCAGGAGGTAGGGATCCCCGCTCCCCTCCCGACGGACGTTGTCGACCTCCGACCCGCTCCGCAGGTAGTAGGTGTCCTGCAGGTCGCGGGCGGGGTGGTCCGGCGGGGTGTTCAGGGCGTCAAAGCAGTGGAAGGCGGTCTCCACGTCCGTCCCCTCGACGACCGAGAATCCCAGCCGGCGGAAGATCGAGACGATGCGCTCGCGGGTCTGGGTGAGCGGATGGAGAGGACCGCGGGGGGGGTCGGGGCTGGACAGGGTCGGGTCCTCGGGCGGCCCGAGCCGCTCGGTGAACTCGCGCTCACGGACCGCCTCCTCGGCCTCCGCAAAGACGGCCTCCAGCTCGGCCTTGAGGGCATTCAGCCGCTGCCCGAAGGCGGGCTTTTCCTCCTTGGGAAGGCTGCCGATCTGCTTGCGCAGCGCAGTGAAGGCTCCCTTCGGCCCGAAATAACGAGCCTTGGTCTCCTCGAGGCGGGGCCGGGTTTCCACCCCCTCGAGATCGGCCCTTGCTTCGGTGACCAACGATTCGCCCGGCTCTGCCATGGCAACTTCCTCTCCCGATCGCCTCCGGCGGCGGTTCCGCGCCTGTCGAACGAACCGACCGCGCTCCCGGCCCGCCTCAGGCGGCGGATTTTTCCTCGCGGGCGGACTTGGCCGTTTCCACGAGCCGGGCGAAGGCCTCGGGATCATGGATGGCCAGCTCGGAGAGGCTCTTCCGGTTCAAGGTCACCCCGGCGGCCTGCAGTCCGTTCATGAACCGGCTGTAGTTGATCCCGTTCGCCCGGCAGGCCGCGTTGATGCGGACGATCCAGAGCTGCCGCATCTCGCTCTTGCGCTTGCGGCGGTCGCGGTAGGCGAACTTCTCGCCGCGCTCGACGGCGTCCTTCGCGTAGCGATAGAGGCGGGACTTGTTCCCGAAATAGCCGCGGGCCTTTTTCAGGACCTTCTTGCGGCGGGCGCGGGATGCGGGGGCTCCGGTGGCTCGTGGCATGGGAAAACTCCGTGGGAAATGCTGCGGGCGGGTCGCGGTTCAGCGGGGACCGCTCAGAGGATCGCCTTCTCGAGGCGCTTCTGCATGCCCTTCGAGACCGACTGGTCCTGGCGGGCCCGGCGCAGCTGCTTGGTGCTCTTCTTGCGCAGCAGGTGACGCTTGCCGGGCTTGCGGCGCATGAGACGCCCGGACCCGGTGACCTTGAAACGCTTGGCGATCGACTTGCTGGTCTTCTGCATGGGAAAAACCTTGAAGGGAATCGCGCCGCCCGCCCCGTGTAAAGGGAAAACCTCCCACGGGGTCGCGGCGGGCGTCCTTTTACTTGCCTGCCTTGTCGAGAATGTCCCCGAGGCTGGCGAGATCCTCCTCCCCGGAGAGGGAGTCGTAGGCCGCGGCCTCGGCGGCCACCTCCTCGTCCGAGTAGCCCGCCGCCTTCATGCTCAGGCCGATCCGGCGGTCGTTCTTGTCGATCTTGATGACTCGGGCGGTCACCTCCTGCCCGACCTCGACGACATCCTTGGGACTCTCCACGCGCTCCTCGCTGAGCTGGCTGACATGGACGAGGCCGTCGATGTCCTTCTCCAGTTCCACGAACGCGCCGTAGTTGGTAAGCTTGGTGACCCGGCCGGTGACGAGGTCGCCGATCTTGAAGTGCTGCTCGATCTCCTCCCACGGGTCGGAGTCGAGTTGCTTCATGCCGAGGGAGATCCGGCGGTTCTTCACGTCCACATCGAGCACGATGGCGTCGACCTCCTGGTCCTTCTTCACGACCTCGTTCGGGTTGTTCACCTTGCGGGTCCAGCTCATGTCGGAGACGTGCACCATGCCGTCGATGCCCTCCTCCAGCTCCACGAAGGCGCCATAATTGGTGAGGTTGCGCACCCGGCCGCGCACATGGGCCCCCACGGGATAGTTGTGCGGGGCCATGTCCCACGGGTTCTCCTCGAGCTGCCGCATGCCGAGGGAGATCTTCTGCTCGTCCTTCTGGATCCCGAGAACCACCGCCTCGACATCCTGCCCAATGCTGAGGATCTCGGAGGGCTTGTTGATCCGCTTCGTCCACGACATCTCGGTGACGTGGACGAGGCCTTCGACGCCCTCCTCGATTTCGACGAAAGCCCCGTAGGCGACGAGGTTGACGACCCGGCCCTTGACGACGGCACCGACGGGGCAGCGCTGCTCGATGTTGTCCCAGGGGTTGGGGGTGAGCTGCTTGGTGCCCAGGGAAACCCGCTCGCGGGTGCGGTCGACCTCGAGAATCTGCACCTCGATTTCCTCGCCGGGCTTGACGAGTTCGCTGGGGTGGGAGACCCGGCCCCAGCTCATGTCGGTGATGTGGAGGAGGCCATCGAGACCGTCGAGGTCCACGAAGGCCCCGTAGTCAGTGATGTTCTTCACCGTCCCGCGAATGCGGTCGCCGGGCTGGACCTCCTCGAGGATCTTGCGCCGCTTCTCCGCGCGCTGCTCCTCGATGAGTTCCCGGCGGGACACCACGATGTTCTTCCGCTCGGGGTGGATCTTGATGACCTTGAAATCGTAAGTCTGCCCGACGTACTGGTCGAGGTTCTTGGGGGGCTGGATGTCGATCTGCGACGCCGGCAGGAACGAGTCGACCCCGATGCTGATGATGAGTCCGCCCTTCACCTTCGACTTCACCCGGCCGGGCACGACCGAGCCCTCCTCGCAGTTGTTGATGATGTTCTCCCAGTTTTTCTTCTGCTCCGCCTTATCGTAGGACACGACCGGATTGCCGTCGCGATCCTCGAGGCGCTCGAGGAAGACCTCCAGCTCGCCGCCGACGTCCAGCTCGGAAACGTCGCCAAATTCCACCGAGGGCACGGCCGCCTCGGACTTACCACCGATGTCCACAATGACTTCGGTCGGCCGGATCTCCATGATCCGGCCCTTGATGATTTCGCCCTCCTCCAGCTTGTCGATGGAGCTGTCGGAGAGAAGTTCGTCCATTAAGGAACTCATGTACTGGGAAGAAACAGGCCACCGGGATACGGGAGCCCACTGGTTGGGTTGAGGGTTGGAATGGGTGTTTGTGCCTCTGGCGCGGGGGAAGGAGCGGTCGGGCCCGCAACCTCTTCGCGCCGGGGCAAGTCGAGGAATCTAGCACACCTCGGTGGTCCCGCAAGGGAAAAACCGAGCTGACCGCCGCTCCCCTTCCTCAGCGCAGGGCCTCGAGCACGGGAGTCGGGCTGGTTCCAAGAGAGGCAGCCGCCGAGGCGGGATCCGCCGTCGGGGGCAGGCAGGTCGAGCCCACGCAGATCCTCCACGAACCGGACTCCATGGCGGGATCCTCCAGCAGCCAGACCGGCCGGTACGAGTATTCGCCGAGGGCACGCCCCAGGCGGGCGAGCTCCTCGTCCCCTGCCGCGTGGGCGGTGGGCACCCCAAGGGCCCGGTGGGTCCACCCGGCGAGGGCATAGGCCACCCCGTTAGGCGCGCGGTCGAGGATCGTGGCGTAGGAGGGGCGCAGGCGGTCGAGGGCCTCCCGGTAAGGGGTCGGGTCGTCCTCGAGGACCTCGCAGGCGGCGAGCAGGTGGACGAGCGAGGCGTTCCCCGAGGGAGTCGCATTGTCGTACCACTCCACTCGGCGGAGGACGGGGGCCTCCGCCTCCTCGGAGGTGAAGCAGAAGGCCTTGCCGGATTCATCGGGAAAGGCCTCGAGGATCCGTCCGACGAGGAGGCGGGCCCGTGCCCGCCACTGCGCGCGCCGCTCCCGCGGGTAAGTGTCCGCCCGGCCCGCGGCGAGGAGCAGCAGGTGGGCGAGCGTGGTGTAGTCGTCCAGAAAACCCTCGGCCGCACCGGGAGCCGTTCCCGCACGGAGTTTCTCGCCGTCCCACGCGCCCTCCCAGAGGAGATCGAGGATTTCCGCGGCCCGCCCCAGCCAGTCCTCCCGCCGCCAGGCGATCCCCGCGGTGAGGAGGCCGCGGGCCGCCAGGGCGTTCCAGAAGACGAGGACCTTGTCGTCCCGGCCCGGACGCGGCCGCCGCTCGCGGGCCTGCCGCAACCGCTCACGGGCCCCCGCCAAGCGGTCGCGGTCCTCCAGCTCCCCGAGGAACTGCGGGTAGCTGAGCCCCTCCTCGAAATTGCCCTCCGCACTCACTTCGTAGACGGAGGCGAACTCGCCGGCCTCCTCCTCGCCGAGCACTTCCCGCAGCTGCTCCGGGGTCCAGCAGTAGAAGCGGCCCTCTCCCTCCGGGGTATCCGCGTCCAGCGACGAGGCGTAGAGGCCGGAGGGCAGCCGCATCTCCCGCTCCAGCCATTCGATGGTCTCCTCCACCACCCGCTGGTGGAGGGGCTCGCGGAACCGCATCCACGCCTGCGCGTAGGTCTCGAGGAGCAACCCGTTGTCGTAGAGCATTTTCTCGAAGTGGGGGATCGTCCAGGTGGCGTCCACGCAGTAACGACAGAATCCACCACCCACCTGGTCGAAGAGACCCCCGCGGGCCATCCGCTCGAGGGTCTGCCGGGTCACCGCGTCGAGGGTGTCCGCCAGGCGCGGGTTGCCGTTGCCGCAGGCACGGGCCTGCCGGAGGGCGAGGAAGAACTGCAGGACCATGGTGGGCGGAAACTTGGGGGCGCCCCCGAGACCCCCGTTCTCCGCGTCGAAACTCCCGGCGATCCGTTCGCCCGCCTCCACGAGGGCGCGGTCCTCCCAGGCCTGCCCGTTCTCCTGGGCGGAGGAGGCGAGGTGGCGGAGGTTCGCCACGATGTTGCCGGCATTCTCCTCGAGTTCCCCCCGCTGGGTGCGGTAGGTCTCGGCCACCCGCATGAGCAGCTGGGGCCACGGAATGAGGCCGTGGCCGCGGTCGTCGGGAGGGAAATAGGTCCCGCCGAAGAAGGGACGGCCGTCCGGGAGGCAGAAGACGTTCAGCGGCCAGCCAGCGTGCTGCTGGAGCATCTGCACCGCCTCGAGGAACACCTGGTCCACGTCCGGTCGTTCCTCCCGGTCGACCTTGATGGAGACAAAGTGCTTGTTCATGAGCCGGGCGATCGAGGGATTCTCGAAGCTCTCGTGGGCCATGACGTGGCACCAATGGCAGGAGGAATAGCCCACCGAGACGAGGACGGGCTTGTCCTCCTCCCTCGCCCGGGCAAAGGCCTCCTCGCACCAGGGCCACCAGTCCACGGGATTCTCCCCGTGCTGCCGGAGGTACAGGCTCGCCGCGTTCGCCAGTCGATTGCTCATCCCGCTACCCTGAGGGCCCACCTCCCCACGACGCAAGGAGGACCGCGGAACGGGGTGCAAGGGTTACAGGGCCGGGTCCGCGGCAAGGCGCTGGTGAAGCCCGCGGACGTCCTCGGGTTGGATGCGCACGCGGAGGAGGGTTCGCCGACCCTCCCGCTCGGAGGCGAGGGTCTCCAACAGGGGCAGGGGCGGACCGCTGCCCTGGCTGAGGAAGAGCCGGGCAAGGGCGATCAGCTGGTTCTGGAGGGTTGACTGCAGGGCGGCCGCCTGCCCCTCGGTGGGGAGGTCGACCCGCAGGGTGAAATCCACTTCCTCCCCCACCCGGAGGGCCCACGCCATTCCCTCCATTTCCCCGGCCGGACGCAGGCCGGGGAACAGGGCGGCGGCCTGCTCGGTCGCCCCGCGCAGGTCGGCCCGCACGGCGTCCATCCCCTCGGCGCGCATCCAGACCTGGGCCTCCGCGTCGACGAGGTCATCCCGCACTGCCGCCAGCGGCGCCGGCAGCTCGCCCTTCCCGACCGGCCGGGCGAGAAAGGCCGCCATGAGGTCCGGATCGCCGGCGAAGAGAAGGGTGGAGTCGGCCGAGCCCGGGCGCAGGAGGACGTCGACCTCCTCACCGTCCGCCGACAAAACGGTCACGAGAGGCTCGCCCGCCTCCGTCACCGTTCGGGACACCTCCACCTCCTCCCCCTCGGACGCGGCGAGGGTCCGGGCCCACTGCTCGACCTGGTCCGCACCGTGTTCCCCGCGGATGGAGAAACCGAGGAGGGCACCCCCGGAATCGAGGCCATCCTCCCAATCGGCCACCTCCGAGGCGACGAGGGCCACGGCCTGCCAGTCCTCGGGAGTCGTGCCGGTCAGCGCCTGCCAGCGGACCCGCCAATCCACGCCACCGCCCGTGGTCCACTGCTCCCAGGAAAGGTCCCCGACCGCCTCGGCGAACGGAGTCCCGCGGAGGGCGGCGAAATCCGCGTAGAGGGCCACGCGCTCCTCCCCGGTGAAGAGGTCGGTGAGACGGGCCTGTCTCTCCGCGGCAGACTCTCCCCCGCAGGCGGTGAGTGCGGCGAGGGAAACGAGGCTGAGGATGCAGGGAAGGATCCGGGAGGAGGGCTTCATGGGCGGAAGCCCACGCGATGCGGACGGGAAAGGGAAGCGGAAACTGTCGGGGCAGCTTTCCCGGGAGGGGGCCGCACCTCGGCTCAGGCCGCCGGCGCGGCCAACGCCGTGAGGAACTTCTGCGCCCACTCCTCGTAGCCGTCCTCGAAGTCCACATCGAGCTCGCTCCGGTCGATGATCTTGCGGGCACCCCCCTGCAGGAGGGCCTCCTCGACCTTCCGGCCGCATCCGCAGAAGTCGTCGTACGAGCTGTCCCCGAGGGCGCACACCGCGAATTCCACCCCGGAGAGGTCCCCCGCCTTGCCATCGTAGAGGTCGAAACAGAAATCCTCCGCGTCATCCGGTGGATCCCCCTCCCCCCAAGTGGAGACCACGATGGCCACCCGCTTTTCCCCGCCGAGCTGCGCGGCCTCGTAGGTACCCATGTCTTCCACGGGAGCGGAAAAACCCGCTTCCTGGAGCTTTTCGCTCAAGTCATTGGCCAGCTCCTCGGCGTTGCCGGTCATCGTGCCGAAAAGGACCTTGATGGTGTTTTCGTCGCTCATCGCTGTCTCCGTCATTCGTTGGAAAATCCGCGGCTCCGGGAAACCTTTTCCACCCAGTCCACGATCGCCTCGTCGTCGCCGAGGAGTCGGACCTGTCGCAGGAATTCCGCGGGGTGGATGCCGTGGGCCCGCAGGAAGCGGCGGTCCCCGCCGCAATCGTACATGAGATCCGCGGGCAGCGCGCCGCGCAACTTGGCGCGGGCCTTGGCGAGGATCCGGGGCAGCCACTCGATCCCGCGGACGGCCGCCTCTTTCGGCGGGAGCTCTTCCGCCCGCACGGGACCGGAGGCCGACGGGTCGTCGTCGAGGGCCGCGAAGACTTGTTCCGAGGCAATCAGCAGGAAGGTCCCGAGGTCCGGCTCGCCGGAACTCACAAAGTCCTCCACGTAGTCGTACACGTCCATCACCCCGAGCCCGAGGGCGGCGAGGGTCGCCTGGTCGTCGGCGTCCACGGCTTGCCGGGGATCGCGCTCGCCCGCGCGGTACCGGGACTCCACCCGCTTCCAGATGGCGGTCAGTGTCTCGGTCAACCCGTAGAGGGAGGCAGTACTGGCGGTCATGGTCATGCCCTTTACAAGGCTATCCCGACGGGCGGGCGCAAGCTCGTCCGCGAAAATTTCCGCACCGGGCGCTTCAGGAGGAACCCCCGCTGGCCAATCGTGGCGGGGCCGGCGGCTCCTCCAGCTCCACCCAGTCGGCGAGGACGCGCACGCCCTCCCGCAGGACAATGTCTACCCCAGCCCGATTCCCGGGACGCGGGAGAGAATCGGCCGCCTCCTCCCGCAGGAGGATTTCCTCGGAAGGATACTCCTCCGCGCGGAGGTCCTCCCTCCTCCGGTCAAGCGATTGGTTGCGTTCGAGGGTCTCCTCGCGCTGCCGCTGCCTTTCCTCCAGCCGCAGGGACACCTCCGTCGCCTCCTGGCGCTCCCGGTAGTAGGCAATGGTCTCCTCGAGAAAGGCGAACTCCTCGAGGCGGGCCCGCCGGGCCGCGCTCCGCTCTTCGAGAGCCCGCAGCAGCGAGGGACTCACGGTGACGAGGTCTTCCCTCTCCTTCGGTTCGAGGCCAAACGCCATCGGGGTGACCTCGTCCCAGACGAGGGCATGGTCGAGTTCCCCCTCCCCGCGGGCGAGGTAGCGGGTCAGGGAGGGCACCACGAGGTCGGCCTTGACCCCCTCCAGCTGGGTGGAGGCCCCGTTGGGGAGGTAGTACTTCTGCACGGTCACCTTGGTCGCCCCGCTGTTCTCACTGGCCTCCGAGGAGAAAAGCCTCCGCTTCATCGGGAAGATGCCCTGGACCGTTCCCTTCCCGTGCGTGGACTGGTCGCCGACCACCACCGCCCGCTCGTAGTTCTGGAGCGCGCCGGCCACGATTTCCGAGGCGGAGGCCGTAAACTCCGAAGTGAGGATCACGAGGGGACCGTCCCAGGCCACGCCGGGATCTTCATCCCGGTGGTCGCTGATCGTCCCGCGCACGGTCCGTACCTGCACGACGGGGCCGTCCGGGATGAAGAGCCCGGTGAGTTCCACCGCTTCCGAGAGGAGACCGCCCCCGTTGCGACGGAGGTCGAGGAGCAGGCCTTCCATGCCCCGTTCCTCCAGCTTGTCGATGAGAAGGGCCACATCGTCACTGGAGTTCGGCCGATCCTCGCGGTCACCCCCGTAAAAGGAAGGAAGGGTGATCACCCCCACGGGCACCGTTCGCTGCCCGTCCTCCGCGGGAACCTGGTAGAGACGCGCGCGGGCGAGGTTGGCGGTCAGCTCGACCTCGTCCCGGGTGAGGGAGACCTCCCGGCGCACGGCGGGATCGCTCGCCTCACCGGGTCGGATTTTCAAACGGACCACGGTGTCCTTCTCCCCGCGGATGAGCTCCACGATGCGGCGGAGCTTCAGCCCGACCACGTCGATAAACTCGCCGTCGTCCCCTTGGGCGACGCCCACGATCTCATCCTCGACCTGCAGTTCGCCGCCCAGCTCCGCCGGGCCCCCGGTGATGAGGTCGCGGATCGTGCAGACGCCATCCTCCTGGGAGAGGACCGCCCCGATCCCCACGAGCGAATTCTCGATCTGGATGGAGAGGTCCTCGAGGGAATCGGCGGAGAGGTACACCGAGTGCGGGTCGAAGGCTTTGGCGACGGTGGTCAGGAAGATCTCCTGGACCTCGCCGGGCTCGTAGCGAGCGAGATTCTTGAGGACGCGGTCGTAGCGATCCCTCACGATGGTCTTCGCCTCGGCGAGGGCTTCCTCGAAGGAGAGGGGCTCGGGGGCCTCCGCGGCGTTCTCCTCACCGTCCTCGCCCGCCGCGGACTCCGCGCCCGGCTCCTCGGGGGCCAGGAGGGGAATGATCTCGTTGAGCAGCTCGTACTGGATGCGTCTTTCCCAGAGTCGGTCCGCCTCCTCGCCCGCGGAGGGCCAGCCGACCTCTTCCCGGTCGGTCTCGTAGGTCATCGGCTCGTCAAAGGAGAACTCACCCTCCTCGAGATACCCGCGCACCCAGTCGATCCGTTCCCGGACCCGGTCGTCAAAACGGGCAAAAATCCGGAAGGCCGGGTACAGCTGGCCGCTGCGGAGTTGCCGGGAGAGGGGCTGGCCGAATCGTTGCTGGAAGGACGCGAGGTCCTCGGCGGTGAAGTAGAGGTGGTTGAGGTCGAGGGCCTCCATGTACGCAACGAGGGTTTCCTCCATGGAGATGTCCTCGAGGGAACGATTGGAAAAATGGAGCTTTTCCAGCGAGTTCACGAGCCATCGCGTTTGCGCGCGCATCTCGGAATCCGCCTCGAAGACCTCCGCGTCGGCAGGAGGCAAGCCCCAGAGGATCAGGCAGCACAGGAATGGCAGGAGTCTTTTCACCGTGATCGGGAGCAAACCGAAGTTCCGGGCGAGGTCAAAATCTTAGCCCGTTTCCCCGCCCAACCGCGCTTCCCGGCCGGGTACTGGCAGGAGGTACGCGGGCAAACCCTCGGCCCTCGGTCCACCGAGTTCCTCACACGCCGACCGGGCAGCCATGGCGAGAACGGCGGCGTCGGCGAGGTCCGCCTCTCCCCAGCCCACCCCGGCAACCCGCCCTGGCCGGAGTTCCCCGGGACGCCCGAGGAGAGGCTCGAGCAGTTCCAGCCGCTCCCGCATGCCGTCCGCTTGGTGCTTCGAGGGGAGGGAGCGGTCGGGAAAAAGTGCCCGCCAGCACAGCTCAGGATGCGACTCCACGGGCCGGGTTGCTTCCGGCGGCCAAGTAGCGAGGGCCTGCTCCAGCTCCAGGATCTTCGACCCCAGCCCATACGCCTGCCGGGAGAGACCGCGCCCGGTGACCTCCCGGTTGACCCGATTGGCCGTGGCGTAATCGCCCGCCCCGGCCGCTTCCGCGCACGGCGGGGAAAAGACCGTGGCGGAGCGGGGCCAACCGAGCCGCCGCCGGGCTTCCCGGTCGCAGGCGCGCACCGGGCACTCGGCCGTGGGCAGGCCGATGGGCATGTCCACGAGAACGCGCTCGCACCCGGTCAGGAACGCTACGAGGTCCCCGAAACCGCGGGCGAGGTGGACGGCTGTCGAACCCTCCCCTCCCGCGCGGACCGCCAGCCACCCGCCCCGACAACCGTCGACGCCGGCCACCGTACCGCCGCGGGCAGGAAGGTGTGCACTCACCCCTTCTGGAAACTGCGCAGCATCCAGGCGGTCTTCTCGTGGACCTGGATGCGGGCAATCATGAGATCCTCGGTTTCGTTGTCCCCGGCGCCTGCTGCAGCCTCCCGCGCCTCCGCGAGATGTCCAGTCAGGATTTCCTGCGCCTGGACGAGGGCATCGACCATCTCGCGGGCGGTCGCCCCCTCCTCGACGGTCGGGAAGGGCGCCATCGCGGCGAGTGCGGAGAGCCCACCGGGCGAATAGGCGCCGAGGGCACGGATCCGCTCGGCGATCTCGTCCACGGCGGTGAACAGCTCGGTGTACTGCTCCTCGAAGGCGTTGTGCAGGGCGAAGAACTGCGGGCCCTCGACATTCCAATGGCAGAAGTGGGTGAGCCCGAGGAGGGAATAGGTATCCGCCACGACTTGGCGAAGGGCTTCCACAACGGAGGTGTTCGGGGTGGTGGTCGTCGTCATGGGAATACCCTACAACGGGGCCTCGTCTCCCGCAAGCGGAGACCGCTTGCGGGAGGCCGATGGCTTCCGCAGAAGGGATCTATCCGGAGCGGCCGCCCCGCTTCCTATTCGGTGAGGATCTCCTTCGCCGACTTGCCCTGCGGGATCATCGGGAGGACGTGCTCGGAATAGGGCACGATCACGTCGAGGAGGTAGGGGCCGTCGTGGTCCAGCATCTCCCGGATCGCCTCGCGGAGTTCCTCCTTGCGGATCACCCGGCGCGCCTTCACCCCGAATCCCTGCGCCATCGCCACGAAGTCCGGATAGAGGCCGTCGATGTTGTCGGGGCTGCCGATATTGTCCGGATCGCCGAGAATGGTCTGCCCGCGGCACCCCTCGTAGAACCGGTCCTCCCACTGCACGACCATGCCGAGATGCTGGTTGTTCAGGAGGAGGCACTTCGCGTGGATGCCCTCGACCTTGGCGGTGGCGAGCTCCTGCACATTCATGAGGAAGGACCCGTCCCCGTCGATGTCGATGACCTCGCGGTCCGGACAGGCCACCTTGGCCCCCACGGCCGCCGGGTAGCCGAAACCCATCGTCCCCAGTCCGAGGGAACTGAGATAGGTGCGCGGCTCCTTGAAACGGTAGTACTGGGCCGCCCACATCTGGTGCTGGCCGACGCCCGTGGTAATGATGGCTTCCCCCCCGGTTTCCTCATAGAGCACCTCGATGGCCTCCTGTCCGAGAATGTGGGGGGACTCCTTGTAGGTGAAGGGATACTCCTCCTTCCACTGGTCGAGCTTGGCCCTCCACGCGGTGAGGTCCGGGGCCCGGAAATCGGTCTTCTCGACAAGATCGGCCATCCGGCGGAGGGCATCGCCCACTTCCCCGAAAATCGGGTAGTGGGCGGGCTTGTTCTTCTGGTGCTCGGAACGGTCGAGATCGAAGTGCACGATCTTCGCCTCCGGCGCGAACTTCTCCACTTTACCAGTGATGCGGTCGTCGAAGCGGGCCCCCAAGCACACGAGGAGGTCGCTCTCGCAGACCGCCCAGTTGCCGGCCACCGTCCCGTGCATGCCGAACCAGTAGAGCGAGAGGGGATGGTCGGGGTCCATCGCGCCGAGACCCATGAGGGTTGAGGCAACCGGCACGCCCGTTGCCTCCGCCAGCCGGCGGAGCGCGTCCGTCGCCTCACTGCTGATGATCCCGCCCCCCGTGTAGAGGACGGGTCGCTGGGCCTGCTCGAGAAGGCCGAGCACGGTCTTCAGGTCGTCGTCGCTCGCCTTGGGCGGCTCGGGATAGCCGGGGATGTTCAGCTCGAGGGGGAACCGGGGCGTGAAGACCTTCTGCTGCACGTCCTTGGGGATGTCCACGACGACGGGACCGGGCCGGCCGGTCTGCGCGATGTGGAAGGCTTCCCGGAGCACCCGGGGAAGATCCTCCGCCTCCAGCACCATGTAGCTGTGCTTGACGACGGGCATGGACATCCCGAGCACGTCCGTTTCCTGGAACGCGCTTTTCCCAATGAGCGTCTGGTAGACCTGGCCGGTGATCGCCACGAGGGGAATGCTGTCCATGTAGGCATCGGCGATGCAGGTAATCAGGTTCGTCGCCCCCGGCCCGCTGGTCGCCATGCAGACCCCGGGCTTGCCGGTGGCCCGGGCATAGCCGTGCGCCATGAAACCGCCGCCCTGCTCGTGACGGGGCAGGATGGTCCGGATCTTGCCGCTCTTCACGAGGGCTTGGTGCAACTCCATGGAGGCACCGCCGGGATACGCAAAAATCGTGTCGACACCCTCGCGCTCGAGAGCCTCTACCACTACCTCCGCTCCCTTTTTCGGGCTTCCTTCCTCATAGGGAGGCGGGAAGGGGAGAACGGCTTCCGGCGAGGGTTGGGCAGTTGGTGTACTCATAAAGACGAAAGACAAAACCCCGAACCAACCGCAATTTCAGGACGCTGGCAAGGATTTCGTCCTTTTCTTCCCGGAGCCGCGCCCAAGGATGGACCCATGCCACGCCTGCTCTTCCTCGGCGATATCGTGGGCCGCCCGGGTCGCCGGATCCTCGCCGAGCGCCTGCGGGAAATCCGCCAGACCCACCGGATCGACACGGTCGTCGCCAACGGTGAGAATGCCGCCGCCGGCGCGGGGATCAACGCCCGCCTCGCCCGCGAAATCCTCGAGTGCGGGGTCGACGGTATCACCCTCGGGGACCATATCTGGGACCAGAAGGAATTCCCCGGAGAGATCGACCAACTCGAGCGGGTCTGCCGCCCCGCCAATCTCGACAGCGCCTCCCCAGGCCGCACCCACCTCTTCCTCGACTGCGGCGGGCTCCGTCTCGCCGTCTGTACTCTCCTCGGGCAGACCTTCATGAAGATGAAGGCGGACTGCCCGTTTCGCGCCGCCGAGAAACGCGTACCCGCCCTCCGCGCGGAAGCCGACGCGGTGCTTGTCGAAATCCACGCGGAGGCCACCTCCGAGAAGATCGCCATGGGCTGGTTTCTGGACGGGCAGGCGACCCTCGTCGTCGGCACCCATACCCATGTGCCCACGGCCGACGCCACCATTCTCCCCCACGGCACGGCCTATCTCACGGATGCCGGCATGACCGGGCCTTACCGCTCCGTCATCGGCCGCGAGGTCGACCCGGTGCTGGGCAGGATGCTCGACGGATTGCCCCGCAAGTTCGCGGTCGCCACCGAAGATGTCTGGATGCGGGGGGTGATCGTGGAGTTCGACTCCAGCGGCACCGCCCGGTCCGTCACGCCCTTGGCGGTCCCCACAACCTCCGCCGAGGCCGGGCTCTAAACGCGCATCCGCCGGACCCGCCCGGCCACGGCCGCCTCGCACCCCACCGTGGGCCCGCCGGGCGCCTACCGCGGTTTCCTGCCCGCCTGCCACGCCGGGAACACCCACGGGGTCTCCGCATCCGCAAGCAGGCGGAGCAGGCCCACGATACCCGCAAAGTTGAGCACGAGTCCAAGGGGTACGCCGAGCAGGTAATCCACCATGGTCGCTCCCCCCTCCCGTCCGGGAATCCCCACGAAAACCACGGCGAGGGGCAGGAAAAGGAAGAGACTGGTCGCCACCCCGGGGTGATAGAGGGTACGGCCACGCCGGTTGAGGACGAGGAGATGAAAAAACGCGTTGCTCGCGGACACGGTCAGGGTGGCGACCCCCAGCCACAGGGCCTGCTCCCCGAGTACCGCCGCCAGTCCGTAGCTGCTCCAGCCGATCCCCACGTTCACCCAGAACGCGCTCCGCCGGTTGAGCGGGTAGCGATCGGGCCGCCCGCTCCGGAAGAACACCCGGTTGAGAACGCCGGGAAACCGACCGGGCCAAAGATACTCCTCCGCTTGGTGGAGAAGGAGCGCGATCCAACTGGCCCAGAGAACACGCTCTACGGGGCTCTCCACCCCCCACCCGCCCGCCAGGCCCGCCAGGAGGAGCAAGGCGAGGCCGAGTCCCACCCCGGGCCACCACTGGTACCAGAATTCCCGCATGCGCCAGCCTGCGCCGCGCCCGCCGCCGGGCGCAAGAGCCGGAGGGGAGGAGGTAGGCGGGTCGGTTCCGCTGGCCCGCGAGGATCGCCTTTCCCGGACCGCTCCCATCTTATGCCGTGAATCAGTCAAAAAACTGATTGGTTCCGGAGCTGGCATTTCCCAAATCCGTTCTTGGCCCTTCCGCAAACAGGAATCAGCCTCTCCATTCTTCGCAGAAAGCCGTGGACGGCAGCGTCCCCTACCCCCACGTCCCGGGGCGCTTCTCCCACCCTCCCCAACCCCAACCGCACGCCGCTACCCCATGGGATCCCCCTATCAAGAAGCCCACCAAGCCTCCCTCCGGGACCCCGAGTCCTTCTGGGCGGACGCCGCCCAAGCCGTTCGCTGGTACCAGCCATGGGACCGCGTCCTCGCGCGAACGGGCGACCAGTACCAGTGGTTTCCCGGTGCCACCCTGAACACCTGCGACAACGCCCTCGATGTCCACGTCGAGAACGGTCGCGGGGACCAACCGGCCCTCCTCTACGACTCCCCGGTCACCGGCACGAAGGCCCGCTACACCTACCGGGAACTCCGCGACCGGGTCGCCCGCGTCGCCGGGATGCTCGCCCGCCACGGTGTCACCAAGGGCGACCGGGTCATCCTCTACCTCCCCATGATTCCGGAAGCGGTGGTCGGCATGCTCGCCTGTGCCCGTCTCGGCGCGATCCACTCGGTCGTCTTCGGAGGCTTCGCCGCCCACGAGCTCGCCACCCGCATCGACGACGCCACCCCGAAGCTGGTCCTCACCGCCAGTTGCGGGATCGAGGTGCAACGGGTCATCCCCTACAAGCCGATCGTCGACGATGCTCTCTCCCAGGCCGCCCACCAGCCGGAACACTGCCTGGTCTGGCAACGGGACGAGGGACCGGAGGCCGCGCTCACCCCGGGCCGCGACCTCGACTGGGCCTCCGAAGAGGCCGCGAGCGAGGCGGCCGAGTGCGTCCCGGTCGCCGCCACCGATCCTCTCTACATCCTCTACACCTCCGGCACCACCGGGAAGCCCAAGGGCGTCGTCCGCGACAACGGCGGGCACGCGGTCGCCCTGAAATGGTCGATCCGCCACATCTACAACCTCCAGCCGGGCGAAGTCTTCTTCACCGCCTCCGATGTCGGCTGGGTGGTCGGCCACTCCTACATCGTCTACGCCACTCTCATGAGCGGCTGCACGACGGTGGTCTACGAGGGCAAGCCGGTCCGCACCCCCGATCCCGGGGCCTTCTGGCGCCTCTGCGAGGAATACGGGGCGAGCGCCCTGTTCTCCGCCCCGACCGCCTTCCGCGCCATCCGCAAGGAGGACCCGGAGGGCATTCACGCCGCCCGCCACGACCTCTCCTCCCTCCGCACGATCTTCATGGCCGGCGAGCGCGCCGACACCCCCACCATGGAATGGACGGAACAGGTCACGGGCAAACCGGTCATCGACCACTGGTGGCAGACGGAGACGGGCTGGGCGATCGCCGCCAATCCCACCGGGCTCGAGGCCATGCCGGTCAAGCCGGGCTCCCCGACCGTCCCCATGCCGGGCTACGACCTTCGAGTACTCGACCCGGACGGCCAACCCTGCCCGCCGGGCACCCTCGGCAACCTGGTCCTCCGGCTCCCCCTCGCCCCGAGCTGCCTGCTCGGGATCTGGGGCAATGAGGAGCGGTTCCGCCAGTCCTACCTCTCCGCCTACCCGGGGTACTACCTCACGGGCGATTCCGGCATGGTCGACGAGGATGGCTACGCATGGGTGATGGGCCGGATGGACGGCATCATCAATGTCGCCGGCCACCGCCTCTCCACGGGGGAAATGGAGGAAGTGGTCGCCGGCCACCCCGAGGTCGCCGAGTGCGCGGTCATCGGCGTCCACGACGAGCTGAAGGGAGAGGTTCCCGTCGGTTTCGTGGTCCGCAAGGGCGGCAGCGAGGGCGAGGACGCCACCCTCGCCGCCGAGGTCGTCCAGCGGGTCCGCGACGAAATCGGCGCGGTCGCCTCCTTCAAGACGGCCGCCGTGGTCGCCCGCCTGCCCAAGACCCGCTCCGGCAAGATCCTCCGCGGTACCATGAAGAAAATGGCCGACGGCGAAACCTGGTCGACCCCCTCCACCATCGAGGATCCCGATGTCCTCGCCGAGATCGAGGCCTCCATCCACGCGCTCGGCTTCCCCCCCTCCGCCGGCTGAGCCCGGCCCCCACCCCGCACGCCTTCTCCGTATGACCACCCCAGGCCAGAAACTCCGCGACGCGGTCGCCTCCTCTTCCCCCCTCCAGGTCCTCGGCGTCATCAACGCCTACAGCGCCCTCCAGGCCGAGCACGCCGGCGCCCGCGCCCTCTACCTTTCCGGGGCCGGGGTCGCCAACGCGAGCTACGGGCTCCCCGACCTCGGCCTGACCGGCCTCGAGGATGTCTGCATCGACATCCGCCGGATCACCGATCGCACCGACCTCCCCCTGCTGGTCGATGCCGATACGGGCTGGGGCGGTGCCTTCAACATCGCCCGCACCATCCGCGAGATGACCCGGGCCGGGGCCGCCGGCTGCCACCTCGAGGACCAGGTCGCCCAGAAACGCTGCGGCCACCGACCGGGCAAGGAACTGGTCTCCGCCGCCGAGATGGTCGACCGGATCCGCGCCGCCGTTGACGCCCGCACCGATCCGGCCTTCGTCGTCATGGCCCGGACCGACGCCCACGCCTCCGAGGGCCAATCGGCCGCCCTCGACCGCGCCCGCGCCTATGTCGAGGCCGGCGCCGACATGATCTTTGCCGAGGCCGTCCACTCGTTGGAGGAGTACCGCCAGTTCACGGATGCCATCCCGGTGCCCGTCCTCGCCAACATCACCGAGTTCGGGAAGACGCCCCTCTTCACGGTCGAGGAACTCGGCGGGGCCGGCATCGCCCTGGTCCTCTACCCACTCTCCGCCTTCCGCGCCATGAACCGGGCCGCCCTCGAAGTCTTCGAGACCATCCTCCGCGACGGCTCCCAACAGGCGGTCGTCGAGAAGATGCAAACCCGCGACGAACTCTACGCGATGCTCGATTACCACGCCTACGAGGCGAAGCTGGACGAGCTCTTCTCCCGCCATTCCTAGCCACTCCCGCAACCCCCATCCCAGAGAACGAATACCATGAGTACCAAGAAAACGGGCGGACTGGCCGGCGTGAACGCCGGCGAAAGCGCAATCTGCACGGTCGGACAGGGTGCCGGCCTCAACTACCGCGGCTACTCCATCGAGGACCTCGCCGCGCACGCCTCCTTTGAGGAGGTCGCCTACCTGCTCCAGTTCGGCGAACTCCCCGACCGCGACCAACTCGCCGCCTACCAGCGGGAACTGGTCGCCGCCCGCCACCTCCCGGAGCCGCTCCGCGCCATGCTCCAGGAGATCCCCGGCGATGCCCAGCCCATGGATGTCCTCCGCACGGGCTGCTCCGCCCTCGGTACCATGGAGCCGGAAAACCGCGACCACAGCGACCAGGACCGGGTGATCACCCGGCTGCTGGGAGTCTTCCCCTCCATGCTGCTCTACTGGTACCACCACCACCAGCACGGCGCAGTCATGTCCACCGACTCCGGGGAGACCACCATCGCCGGCTATTTCCTCGAGAAACTGCTCGGCCGCCCACCGTCCGACGAGGAAACCGCCTGCATGCAGGCCTCCCTCATCCTCTACGCGGAGCACGAGTTCAACGCCTCCACCTTCGCCTGCCGGATCTGCGCCTCCACCCTCTCCGATACCTACAGCGCGATCACCACGGGCATCGGCGTGCTCCGCGGCCCTCTCCACGGCGGGGCCAACGAGGAGGCCATGCACCTCATCGAGTCCTTCTCCTCCACGGAGGAAGCCACCCGCGGGGTCTACGAGCGCCTCGAGAAGAAGCAGCTGCTCATGGGCTTCGGTCACCGCGTCTACGGCCTCGACGGTGACCCCCGTAGCCCGATCATCAAGGAATGGTCCCGCCGGCTCGGGGGTGAAACCATGACTTATGCGATCAGCGAGACGATCGAGAACGTCATGAAGCAGGAGAAACCCCAGCTGCCCACCAACGCCGACTTCTACTCGGCTTCCGCCTACCACTTCCTCGGCATCCCCACCGACTTCTTCACGCCGATCTTCGTGATGAGCCGCACCTCCGGCTGGGCCGCCCACATCAAGGAACAGCGCGCCAACAACAAGCTGATCCGGCCCTCCTCCGAGTACACGGGCCCGGAAAAACGGCCCTTCGTCCCGCTCGACGAGCGCTGAGGAAACGCTCGCCGAGCCCTCCCCACCCGCCTCCAACCCCCTTACCATCCCCTGCATCCCATGAGCAGCGACCTCGGCACCCTCGACTCCTCCCGCCCGGACTTCGATCCGCTCCTCACCTCCATCGCGGAGTACGCCGCCCACGCCACCATCGACAGCGAGGAGGCCTACTCCACGGCCCGCTACTGCCTGATGGATACGGTCGGCTGCGGACTCCTCGCCCTGAAGTACCCGGAGTGCACCAAGCTGCTCGGGCCGGTCGTGCCGGGAGCGGACCTTCCGGGAATCGGGGCCCGCGTCCCGGGAACCTCCTACGAGCTGGATCCGGAGCGCGCCGCCTTCAACGTCGGCACCATCGTCCGCTGGCTGGATTTCAACGATACCTGGCTCGCCGCGGAATGGGGCCACCCCTCCGACAACCTCGGCGCGATCTGGGCAGTTGCCGACTACGTCTCCCGGCGCAATGTCGCCACGGGCGGTGAGCCCCTCGCTACCCGCGAGGTCCTCACCGCCATGATCAAGGCCCACGAGATCCAAGGGGTCCTCGCCCTCGAGAACTCCTTCAACCGGGTCGGCATGGACCACGTCCTCCTCGTCCGCGTGGCCTCCACCGCGGTGGCCGCCTCCCTCCTCGGGGCCTCCTTCGAGGAAATCCGGAACGCGGTCTCCCACGCCTGGATCGATGGCGGGGCCCTCCGTACCTACCGCCACGCCCCGAACACGGGCTCCCGCAAGTCCTGGGCCGCCGGCGATGCCTCCTCCCGGGGAGTCAACCTCGCCCTCAAGGCCCTCACGGGCGAGATGGGCTATCCCTCCGCCCTCTCCGCCGATGCATGGGGCTTTGAGGAGGTCAAGATGCGCGGGAAGAAGCTGACCACCCCGCAGCCCTTCGGCAGCTACGTCATGGAGAACGTCCTCTTCAAGCTGTCCTTCCCCGCGGAGTTCCACGCCCAGACCGCCTGCGAGGCCGCCATGACCCTCCACCCCGAGGTCCGCGACCGCGTCGATGACATCGAGAAGATCGTCATTACCACCCAGGAGTCCGGACACCGCATCATCAACAAGGTCGGACCCCTCGCCAACCCCGCCGACCGGGACCACTGCATCCAGTACATGGTGGCCGTCCCCCTCCTCTTCGGGGAACTCACCGCCGATTCCTACGAGGACGCCACCGCCAGCGATCCCCGCATCGATGCCCTCCGCGACCGCATGACCGTCGAGGTCGACGACCGCTACTCCCGCGAGTACCTCGAAGCCGACAAGCGCTCCATTGCCAACGCCGTCCAGGTCTTCTTCTCCAACGGATCCTCCACCGAGAAGGTCGAGGTGGAATACCCGATCGGGCACCGGCGCCGACGCGACGAGGGCATCCCCGTCCTCCTCGACAAGTTCCACCACAACCTGGCCACCCGCCTCCCCCGCAAGAAGATCGACGAGATCCTCGCCCTCACCCACGACCCCGCCAAGCTCCACTCCACTCCCTTCCACGACCTCGCCACGCTCTTCGCGCTGTGACCTTCCCGCCCCCGCTCCGCTCGCGCGGCGTGGCGGGGGCGTGGGCGGGGGCGGGGAAGAGCGCGGCGGCCGACCCGCCCGGTCGTGCAACGCTCGGAACCGATGCGGGGAACCGCAACCCGGAAGAGGACCCGGGCCCGCCGAGCGGTTGAAATCCGCGAACGAACAGGCCCCCGCGGTGGGTGATGGGAGGCCGGCAACGGGGTCCTCCCGATTGCGGGTGATTGCCGGAGACCACTGGCTCGCAAGGGACCAAGCTTGCCCCGCCCCAAACGGGCCCCGTCCCCCACGTCCCGAACCCCCTGCGCTGCCGCACTCCTCGGGCCCGGGCATCCCGGTCCCCCACGACTCACCCTTACCGCCGCGCCCCGCGGTGCATCGCCAGGGACCGGGAAATCCTCCTCCCGGCAGGGTCCAGAATCTTTCGCACTTTGGGTGAGAAGGTCCGCCGGGAACTCGTAGTCGTTCTTGGCTTGATTGATGGTCTCTGTGCGATCCCGCCGCGCGGAGGGAGAGCCGAATCCGAGCGGAGCCTGAGGGGATCCTAGCATCACGGGTAGGGTTCAGGATCTTTCACACCTTTGCCGGACCTTCGAGCGGGGGGTGATTGTCCCTGGATCGGTCGTTTGTGCTTGGGCGGTCCCCCACGCGAAAGGAGATCCGAACCCGACCGGAGCTGGAAGGATCGCAAAGTCACGCGAGTTGCCCGCCTTTGCGGTTCTCCTCGCGATCCAGTTCGCGGAGGCGGCCCATCTCGAGGTAGCGCCTCCGCCCCAACCGGGATCGGCCACGCGTCGCCAACGCCCAGACCGGTCACCACGACTCCCTTCGGATCCGGCCCGCCGGGATTCCGCCCGGGGCAACCTCCCTCTCACCACCGCCAAGTTCGCCAATCCCCCACAAAGCCGCCTCATTCCCCCGATCAAAGGCGAACCACCAAAACGGTCTCCCTCCACCCGCGAACGGCCGCCCCCTCCTAAACCCACCCCCGAACCCACAGCCCCCACCACAAACTCACCCACGCCACTCCCACCACCCAATCCCCGGGCCCCACCCAAAAAACGCCACCCCCTCCCCCAAGAAATCACCCCTCCCGCCCACCTCCCCACCCAACAGCAACCCCTCCTCCCTAACCTCCAGCCACCCCGACCAAACCGCGAGCTTTTCGCGCTTTGTAGGGACATAGCCTTGTAATCGCAACCACCATAGGCAGGAACCGGCTCGCCTGCCGGAGCCAATCAAAGCCCAATGGAAACCCCAAGGCGGGGTCTCGGGCCCACCATTCCGCACGCCGACACTACTCAAGAGCAGCTTTCCCCAACCCGAACCCGTCCCATCCCGACCGACCGAATGGAATCTCCCCGCAAAACCTTCCCCACCCATCCCCGATACCCCAAATAACCCTCCTACCCCAATCCACAACCACCTCAACCAACTTCAAATTTAAAGGTGCTTCAAAGGGACATAGCTTTGTATTTAGCATAACCAACCATAGGAAGGAGAATCGCCCTTCGCACCAAAGCAAACCGCGTGGGGAGCTCCCAAGCGGGACCTGCGGCCACCCTTTCCAGACGACGCCACTGCCCTGGGCAAATTTCCCCACCAAAAACCCGTCCAACCCCAATCGACCCAATGAAACCTCCCCGGCACCCTCCCTCCTCAACCGTGCCCAGACACCCCATCCACTCTTCCCTGCCAATCCCCTACCACCCAACCGACCAACATCCTCTCCACAAGAACCGCCCCCTCACCCCACCCCTAACACCCAAGGCAAGCCCGCCACGTTGAAGCGTTTAGAAGGGACATAGCTTTGTATTCCCGAGTCCCACAATTAGGAGGTGGAGTCCCCCGCCGGAGCCGA
>CAJXLM010000013.1 GCA_913056175.1 uncultured Opitutia bacterium
CCAGCACCACCACCCCGCAGAACTCCGCCACCTTCCCCATCATCGCCAACAGCACACGGCAGTCCTCCTCCCCCAACGCCGGCAACCGGTCCACCAGCTCACTCCGCACGTAGTACACCCCGCTCCCCTCCACCTTGTAACGAGCCATCCGCATCGTAACCCCACAAGAAAACATGTTTTCTCCCTTTGCAAGCTCAATGTGGGGGACAGACCTGCAGAAACCAATGAGTTGCAGGGGAGGAGGGGGAGGGAGTGGTGATTTTTGCGAACCGGTGGGTTGGGGACGGGGGTGGTTGTTGTGTGGGGTGTGGGGAGGGGGTGGTGCGGGGGAGTGGAGCCGTGCTTGGCGGGTCTTGGGGGTGGGTTGCGGCCGGGGTTTTTGGGGAAGGTGGAAGTGTCTTGAGGGGGGTCCGGCAATTGCGACGGGGGTAGGGAGGTGGACGTGCGAAGGTAGGGAGGTGGACGTGCGAAGGTGGGGGAGGTGGACGCGCGAAGGTGGGGGAGGTGGACGCGCGAAGGTGGGGGAGGGGGACGCCATCCGGGTGGGGCTTTCCTGGAGGCGGGTGGCTTTGTGGGGAGCCTGGGCGGGGGCCTTGTGGGAGGGTGGTGGTACCCTGGGACCGGGAGGAGTGGTGGATTTTCCTGTGGCCGGTGTCCCCCGGGCTCAACGGAGAAGTCGTGCGGGAGTGGCGAGCCGTCGGAGGAGATCGCGGAGGAGGGCGCCGAGGCGATAGGTCAGCGTGATCGGGGGCCGTTCGCCGCCGTAAAGGCAATCGAGGAGGGCGTCGTACTGGGCGGGCTTCGTCTCGAGCAGGAGCGTGCAGTGGCCGGGCTGCCGGGGGTCCTCGGTGGCGATTGCGGCGAGATCGGGAAGGGTTTCACCGAGGTTGAGGAGGACCCGGCCCTCCCCGGGAGGAGATTCGCACCGGACGCGGGCTTGGTGGAGGCTGAGCTCGACCAGTTCGGCCCCGAGGGTCGCGCCATCGTTTTGGGTGATCCAGACCCGTCGCGGCGTGCTCCAGGTGCGGGTGCGCAGGCGGGGCACCTCGATGGCGAGGAGCAGGGTCAGGCCGATGACGACCAGGTTGTAGATCGTCCACCCAAGGACGATTTCCTTGCCCTCCCCGGCTTCGCGGAAACCGAGGACCGGGAAGACGAGGGAGTGGAGGAGGGCGGCGAGGTAGAGCCCGGCCACGACGAGAAGGGGGGCAACGATGCGCCATTGCACGACGACCCGGGAGCGATCCCCGCCCTTGGCGGTAACGCGGAAGGGTTGGGGGCGACGGCTGAAGAGACCGCGTCGGACCGCGGCGAGGACCGCGGGCGCGGCGACCAGTTGGCTGGCATCGGTGAGGAAAGGGAGGACCTTGCCGCGGGAGGCAAAGTGGATGGCCCCGAGGGTCCAGAGGTAGAAGACGCCGAAGGAAGAGACGGCTTCCGCGAGGGTGGCCCGGATCAGGGTGAGGTCGAACAGCCAGAAGAGGAGGGGCGCCCCGAGGGCGGCGAGGCGGAAGGAAAAAGTGCCGGTCCAGTACAGCATGGCATCGAGCACACTCCAGCGGTCGCGCCAGCGGAGCCCGTTGCGGTGGAAGGGTCCGAGGCGGCCTCGGGCGATCTGGAAGAGGCCGAGGCACCAGCGGGAGCGCTGGGTGAGGTACTCGCGGAGGCCTTCCGGGGCGAGTCCCTCGCTGAGGGGTTCGTTGAGGTAGGCGGTGTGGAATCCCTTTTCCTGCAGGGCGAGGGTGAGGAGGAAGTCTTCGGTAACACTTGCCGTGGGGAACCCCCCGATTCTGGCGAGAGTCTCCGAGCGGACGACGGAGGAGGTCCCGCAGCAGAAAGCGATGCCCCAGGCATCGCGTGCGGGCTGGAGGGTATCGAAGAAGAAGCGCTGCTCGTCCGGATAGGATCGGCTCAAGCCGAGGTTGTGCTGGATGGGATCGGTGTTGAAGAAGTGCTGGGGAGTTTGGACGAGGCCGAGGGAGGGATCGCCGAAGAGCGGAAGGGTGCGTTGGAGGAAGTTGCGGTGGGGGACGAAGTCGGCATCGAAGACGGCGAGAAAGGCGGGTGGATGGGCTTCAGCGCGGAGCCGTCCCCAGGCGGCGTTGAGGTTCCCGGCCTTAGCGTCCCGCCGGTCCGTGCGGTGGAAGTAGCGGGCCCCGCGCTGCTCACAGAGCTCGCGCAGCCAGGGTCGTCCCCCGTCGTCGAGTACGCAGACCTCGAAGCAGGGGTAATCGAGGCGGAGGGCCCCGAGGAGGGTATGTTCGAGCTCGTCGGGGCCCTCGTTGTAGGTCGCGATGAGAACGGCGACCCGGGGGGGCTCCGCTGCGAGGGGGCGGGCTGTGAGCTCGTCCACCTCCGCGCTGCGCTCGCGGGTCCGGCAGAGGAGGACAAAGGAGCTGAGCGAGCCGAGCGCGGCGGTGATCTCGAGGGCGAGAAATCCGGAGCTGGCGAGGAATTCGGCGGTCCACCCCGGGGGAGGGAGGGTGTGGGCAGCGCGCCAGTAGAGATAGCGGAGGGCGAGGAGGAGGGCCACTCCGAAGACAAGGGTGCGGTGGCGGTTGTGCCGGGGGGAGAGGAGGCTCGAGACCAGCAGCAGACCGCCCACGGCGAGCAGGATCCAGAGAAAGCTGGTCACGGCGGTGGTCGGGAGCAGCAGGAGATCCATCCTAGGAAGGGAAGCGTTGCCGGAGGAAGTCGAGGGGTCGCCTCTCGAAATAGACCCGCCCGGATTTGCCCACGGCACAGGTGAGCGCGGGATGCTTGGAGAGTGCGGGCAGGTTGAGCGCAACGGTGTAGCGGTCCTCCGCCCGGCCCGGAATCGGGCTGATCAGTTCGGTGCGATGGAGGGAGCTCTCCAAGCCGGAGAGGCGGCTGACTCGGCCTTGCAGAGTGGGTCCACCGTCGAGGGCGAACCGGGCGGGATCGCCAATTTCCAGCCGTTGGTACACGGCGCGGCGGACCGTCAGAGTGACGAACATATCGGAGCAGTCGACCAGTTCGAAGATAGGATCCCCCGGCTGAACTCTTTCGCCATCGTCGGCGAGGATTCGCCAGAGCTGGCCGTCGACGGGGGAGAGCAGGTCGGCCCGTGCATCTCTCCGCACACTCCTCCGGGTGGTTTCCAGTTCCCGGTCGAGGGAGGCGATCCGGCGGAGGATGCCCCGCTCTTCCGAGTCGAGGGTCGCGAGGCGCTTTTCGATCTGGAAAATCTCGGCGGCGGAGCCACCGAGATCGGCTCTTCCCGGGTCGAGGTTGAAGCCCGCGGCGACGGCCTCGCGCTCGGTCTGGATCTGGGCGACCTCGGCCTGCCGCTGCGCCAACCGCTGGCGGGCGGCCTCCTCGTCGGCCTGGGCCGTTTCCAGTCGGAGGCTTGTCTCGGCACCGTGGGCGGCGAGATTTTCGGCCCGCTGTCGCTCGGCCATCCGGAGCTGGAGAAGGGCGGCCGCCTGGGCTTCCTGCGCAACGCGAACATCCCGCCCCTCCCGGAGGTGCTTTGCCTTCAACGCAAGGAAACCGGCTTGCCGCTGGAGGAGGAATTCCCGCTGCCGCTGCAGGTTTGCCCGCTCCCGGAAGAGTTCCTCATGGTCTGCCTCGAGAAACTCGCGACGGGTTTGCAATTGGTGGAGATACCGGTTTTCCGGGGAGGGATCGAGGGTGACCCCGAGAACCTCATTCCGGGTGATTTCTTGGTGCACCGTCCCGTGTTCCGTTTCGAGAATCCCCTCGATCGGAGTGCGCACGGTCACCTTGCGGGCGTTGAGAACCGCGGATTTGCTCCCCTCTGCAAGATGTTCTCCGAGGAGAAAGAAGGCGGCGAGGGCGATGAGCAGGAGCCCGAGAAGGAGGCGTCGAATTTTCACGGAAGTGGGTTTACGGACCGTTCCTTTCCGCCTTTTCTTTTCGCAAAGCAACTCTCTTTTTACGGATTTGTACGGCAACCCGTTTGGGACCCAATGGCCGGTTCAAAAAAAGGGCCGCGTTCCCGTGAGGGAACGCGGCCCGCGAGCCGTGTGATCGGGAATTCCGGTTGGGTTCCGCGGCTCAGGCGGCCTCTTCCTCGCTGGCCTTGCTGTATTCGCCGTCGGCGCGGAGGGTGATTTCGCCGTCGGTGGTGTCGGCGAGAACCCGCTGGCCCTCCTGAATCTCCCCGGCGATGAGGGCGCGGGCGAGCGGCGTCTCCACCCGGCGCTGGAGGAAGCGGCGGAGCGGCCGGGCCCCGTAGACCGGGTCGTAGCCCTCCTCGGCGACCCAGTCGAGGGCCCGCTCGGTGAGGGTGAGCTCGATGCGCTGGTCGGCGAGGCGGCGGTTGAGATCCTCCACCATCAGTCGGGTGATCGATCCGATCTCCGCCCGGGTGAGGGGCTTGAAGAGGACGGTATCGTCGATCCGGTTGAGGAACTCCGGCCGGAAGGCCTGGCGCAGCTCGGCCATGACCGACTCGTGGACCGCATCCGGGATGATGTCCCCGACGACTCCCTCCTGGAGGTGGCGGGAGCCAAGATTCGAGGTGAGGATGATGATCGTGTTCTTGAAGTCCACCGTGCGTCCGTGGGAGTCGGTGATCCGGCCATCGTCCATGATCTGGAGGAGGATGTTGAAGACATCCGGGTGGGCCTTCTCGATCTCGTCGAAGAGGAGCACGCTGTAGGGCTTCCGCCGGACGGCTTCGGTCAGCTGTCCCCCCTCCTCGAAGCCGACGTAGCCGGGGGGCGCCCCGATCAGCCGGGAGACGGCGTGCTTCTCCATGTACTCGGACATATCGATGCGGGTGAGATTCGCCTCCGTGTCGAAGAGGGTGCGCGCGAGGGTGCGGGCCAGCTCCGTCTTGCCCACCCCGGTCGGTCCGAGGAAGAGGAAGGAACCGATCGGGCGGTTGGGGTCCTTGATTCCGGAGCGGGCCCGGAGGATGGCCTCCGTCGTGCGGGAGACGGCCTCGTCCTGCCCGATGACCCTCTCGTGGAGGATGTCCTCGAGCCGGAGCAGCTTCTCCCGCTCGCCCTCGAGGAGGCGGGAGACCGGGATGCCGGTCCAGCGCGCGACAATCTCGGCGATCTCCTCGGCGGTGACCGCCTCCTTGAGGAGGTGGGTCTGCGAGCCGGCGTCCTCGAACTCCCGCAGCCGGGCTTCCAGCTGGGGGAGCTTACCGTGGCGGAGCTCCGCCACCTTGTTGAGGTCGTACTCTCGTTCGGCGGCTTCCATGGCGTGCCGGGTCTGCTCGATCTCCTCGCGGATCCTGCGGACCTCGTCGATGGAGCGTTTTTCGTTCTCCCACTCCGCCTTGAGCCCGTTGAAGCGCTCGCGCAGGTCGGCGAGCTCCTTGCGCAGGTTCTCGAGGCGGTGCTTGGAGGCCTCGTCGGACTCGTTCTGCAGGGCTGCCTCCTCGATTTCGAGCTGGAGGATCCGGCGGTTCAGGTCGTCCATCTCCGCCGGCATGCTGTCCATTTCCGTCCGGATCATGGCGCAGGCCTCGTCGACGAGGTCGATGGCCTTGTCCGGGAGGAAGCGGTCGCTGATGTAGCGGTTGGAGAGGGTGGCCGCGGAGACGAGGGCACTGTCCTGGATGCGCACGCCGTGGTGGACCTCGAAGCGTTCGCGCAGGCCCCGCAGGATGGAGACGGTGTCCTCCACAGAGGGCTGGTCGACGAGGACCATCTGGAAACGGCGCTCAAGGGCCGCGTCCTTCTCGATGTTCTGCCGGTACTCGTCGAGGGTGGTGGCCCCGATGCAGTGGAGCTCGCCGCGGGCGAGCATTGGCTTGAGCATGTTGCCCGCGTCCATGGCGCCCTCGCTCTTGCCCGCGCCCACGATGGTGTGGAGTTCGTCGATGAAGAGGAGGATGCGTCCGTCCGACTGCTTCACCTCCTGCAGGACCGCCTTGAGTCGCTCCTCGAACTCGCCCCGGTACTTGGCCCCGGCGATCAGCGAGCCGAGATCGAGGGAGAAGATCGTCTTGTCCTGGAGTCCTTCGGGAACATCCCCGCGCACGATGCGCTGGGCGAGCCCCTCGGCGATGGCCGTCTTCCCGACCCCGGGCTCCCCGATGAGGACCGGGTTGTTCTTCGTCTTCCGGGAGAGGATGCGGATGACCCGCCGGATCTCCTCGTCCCGTCCGATGACCGGGTCGAGCTTGTTGTCCCGCGCCTTCTCCACCAGATCCTCGCCGTACTTGGCGAGGGCCTCGAAGGAGGCCTCCGGGTTTTCCGTGGTGACCCGCTGGTCCCCCCGGGTCTCCCGGAGCGCCTCCTCGACCCGCTTCGAGTCGAGGTCAAAGCTCTCGAGGAGCGCTTTCAGGGCGGCCGGGCGGGCCACCGCGAGCAGACCGAGGAGCAGGTGCTCCGTGCTGATGTACTCGTCCTGTCGCCGGCGGGCGGCCTGCTCGGCCGCGGAGAGGGCCGCCTGCAGGTCCTGGCTGGCGGAGAGTTGTCCGCTCCCTCCGGACACCGAGGTGAGCTTGTCGATCTCCCGGTTGACGGCGAGGACGACCGCGGAGGGTGCGATCTGCAGGTGGTTGAGGAGCCCGGGGACGATCCCGTTCTCCTGGTGCGCGAGGGTGGCCAGCAGGTGGAGCGTATCGACCTGGGCGTTCTTCTTCTCCCGGGCCAGCGACTGCGCTTCCGCAATCGCTTCCCGGGACTTTTCGGTGAGTCGTTCAAAGTTGGCTTGCATGCCCCCCACTGTGCACGACGGATGCCGATTCCCGCGGGGCCCGTGGAGGCCTCCAAGGGCGGCCAAGGAAGGAAATCAGGATCTGCAAACAACTCCCAATCAACTGGTTATGAAACTTTAGGTCTGTCCCTCAGCCATTCCGGTGGCCGGGAGGGGTGGGCTGGTGGTGAGACGGGGAGTGGGCGGGGGAGGCTCGAGGTGAGACAGGATGGCGCACCCCGCGATGCGCGCTCGCTGGTTCCGTGCCGTTGCGGGAGGGCCGGTGGGGGCGCGGTTTCAGGGTGCCGAGGTGGGGGTCGGCGGGGTGCGGCGTTCGGCGAGGAGGCGGCGAACTCGTTTCTCGGCCTCGAGCAGGAGCAGGAGGACTGGTCCAGTGGTGAGGAGGAGAAGGCCGTGGAGGAAGCGGACCGGGCGGGTATCGAAGAGGGCCTCCATGAACGGAGCGTAGGTGAAGAGGAGCTGGAGGAGGGTGACCGCGGAGATGGTGATGAGGATGGGCCTCGTGCCCGCGACGGCCTGGAGGGTGAGGGCATTGGTGCGGAGGAAGCGGACGGAGAAAAGGTAGAAGATCTCCATGACCACGAGGGTGTTCACGGCGACCGTGCGGGCTTCCTCGAGGCTGGCGCCCGTGCGGAGAGCGAGGGTGAACATTCCGAAGATACCGAGGGAGAAGAGGACGGAGACGAAGGCGACGCGCCAGAGAACGAAGCCGGAGAGGATCGGTTCTCCCGGGGAGCGTGGGGGCCTCCGCATGAGGTCGGCCTCGGGACCCTCAAAGGCGAGGGTCATGGCGAGGACGACGGAGCTGACCATGTTCACCCAGAGGATCTGGACCGGGCTGATGGGGAGGGTGAGCCCGAGGAGGAGCGCGGCGATGAGGGCGAGGGCTTCGCCGCCGTTGACCGGAAGCAGGAAGGCAACCGCCTTCTTGAGGTTGTCGTAGACCGTCCTTCCCGCCTTCACGGCGGCGGCGATGGTGGCGAAGTTGTCGTCGGCGAGGACGATCTCGGCGGCCTCCTTGGCGGCCTCGGTCCCGTTGCGGCCCATGGCGATGCCAATGTCGGCCCGTTTGAGGGCGGGGGCGTCGTTGACGCCGTCGCCCGTCATGGCCACCGCCTGGCCACCGGCCTGGAGGGCCTCGACCAGGCGGAGCTTGTGGGCGGGGCTCGTGCGGGCGAAGACATCGACCCGCGAGGCCTGGGCCTGTAGTTCCTCCGGGGAGAGGGCGTCGATCTCGGTGCCGGTGAGGACCTTCTCGGTGTTGCCGAGGCCGAGGGCGCTGCCGATGGCGGCGGCGGTGCCGGCGTGGTCGCCGGTGATCATCTTGACATCGATCCCGGCGGCGCGGCACTCAGCGACGGCGGCGATCGCTTCCTCGCGGGGCGGGTCGAGCAGGCCGACCAGGCCGAGGAGGGTGAGGTTTTCCCCGACCTCGCCGGCGGAGAGGAGACCGTCGGCGGCGGGGGCCGGGCGGGTGGCGAGCGCGAGGACCCGTTCTCCGCGGGCGGCGATCTCGCCGGCGCGGGAATGCCAGTAGGCGGTCTCGAGAGGACGGGTACCGTTCTCCGCCGTGCGCTGGGTGGTGCACATGGTGAGGATGCGTTCCGGGGCACCCTTCACGTGGAGTTCGTGCTCGCCCTCCGGCCTTTGGTGGAGGGTGGCCATGAAGCGGTGGGCGGAGTCGAAGGGGAGGGCGGCGGTGCGGGGGTAGGAGGCGCGGATTGCCCGCGGGTCGAGGCCGGCCTTGTGGGTGAAGGCGAGGAGTGCTCCCTCCATTGGGTCCCCGTTGACCGTCCAGTCCTCTCCGGATTGGGCCAGTTCGGCGTCGTTGCAGAGCAGGGCGCTTCTTGCGAGTGCGGCGAGGAGGGGGGCAGAATCCGGGGCGACCGGTTCGCCTCCCGAGAGGATTGCCCCCTCCGGTCCGTACCCCGTGCCCGAGACCGTGTAGAATTGCCTCGCGGTGGCCACGGAGGCGACGGTCATCTCGTTGCGGGTGAGGGTCCCCGTCTTGTCGGAGCAGATCACGGAGACCGACCCGAGCGTCTCGATGGCGGGAAGCCGGCGGACGATGGCGTTGCGGCGGGCCATTGCCTGCACCCCGATGGCGAGAGTCACCGTGAGAATGGCCGGGAGCCCCTCGGGAATGGCGGCCACCGCGAGGCCGACCACGGCCATGAAGATTTCGGAGAAGGGGAGGTCGGCGAAGAGGAAGCCGAAGACGAGGATGAAGGCGGCAAGGGCGACGATGGCGAGGGTGATGGTACGGGCAAAGCGCTCCATTTGCCTGAGGAGGGGGGTGGTGACCCCTTCGACTTCCTGGAGCATGCCGCTGATGCGGCCGATCTCGGTCGTGCTGCCCGTGGCCACGACCACCCCTTCGCCGGTACCGGCGGCCACCATGGACCCGCTGAAGGCCATGGAGGAACGGTCCCCGAGGGCGGCGTCCTCCGCGACCGCCACGGTGGTCTTGTCGACGGCCACGGATTCCCCGGTGAGGGCGGCCTCCTGGATGCGGAGCCCGTGGGCGGTGGTGAGGCGGAGGTCAGCGGGTACCTTGTCCCCGGCCTCGAGGAGGACCCGGTCTCCCGGGACCAGTTCCTCCGCGGGCAGGTTCACCCGGCGATCGTCGCGGACGAGGCGGGCCCGGGGGGCGAGCATTCCGCGGATGGCGGAGAGGGCCTGTTCGGCGCGGCCCTCCTGGATGAAACCGATGGTCGCGTTGACCACGACCACCGCGAGGATGACGACCGTATCGACCCAGTGGCCGAGGAGGGCAGTGACCGCGGCGGCGGTGAGGAGGACGTAGATGAGGAGATTGGCGAACTGGCGGAGGAAGCGGGTGAGGACCCCGGCCCGGGGCGGTTCGGGCAGGCGGTTGGGTCCATGCCCGGCGAGGCGCCGGGAGGCTTCCTCGTCGCCGAGCCCGTTCGTGGGGGCTTCCAGCATCCTCCGGACTTCCTCCGTGCCGAGCGCGTGCCAGGCCGGACTCGTCTTCGGGGAGGGCTGCGGATCGCGGCGCTTGTCCGGCGGGTTTGTCGTGGTTGGCGAAGGCATGGAGGAGGGGGGTGCGAGGGCGGGAACGGGGACGGCGGGACCGTCGCGGAGTGCTGGCCAAGGGGAGCGTACCTTGCGCCCGGCTGGCCGCGCGCCGTTCCGTGCCGGCCCGGATCCGCAGGCTCAGAGCAAAGATTCGGGGGGCTTGGCGTCAACCGCATCCGGAATGCGGTTTGGTTTTCCAGACCGGGGTACGGGCGTGCGTCGCGGGCCCGGAGCACCCCACCCCGCGCCTCCCGGATCCCCCGGCGGGCCGATCGGGAGGGTCAGCTAGTGGCTTGGGAGAAGGCGGCGCGGGCGAGGACGTGGTCCTCGCGCACGGCGATCACGCGGGTATCCGGCCGGATTCCGAGGGCGGCGAGGCCGGCGAGGGCCGTGGCGCGGACTTTCGCGTCGTGCTCCCCGATCCCGCCGGAGAAGGCGACCGTGTCCACCCCCCCGAGGAGGGCGGCGTAGGCCCCCGCCTGGGCTTGCAGTCGGCGGGAGAAGACCGCGCGGGCGAGGCGGGCGTCCTCCGCTCCGGCGTCGGCCGCCTCCTCCAGTTCCCGCATGTCGCCGGAGAGGCCGGAGAGGCCGGCGAGGCCCGAGTGGCGGGAGAGAAGGTCCTCCAGTTCGTCCGTGGAGCGACCTTCGCGAAGCAGGTAGAAGAGCACGCCCGGGTCGAGGTCGCCGGACCGGGTGGCCATGGGCAGTCCACCATCCGGGGTGAGGCCCATCGTGGTGGCGATGGGCCGGCCCTCGCGCAGGGCGGCGAGGGAACAACCGCCCCCGAGGTGGGCGAGGAGGGTCCGCTGTCCGAGGTCCTCGCCGAGCTGGTGGACCACATCGGTGTAGGCGAGGCCGTGGAAGCCATAGCGCCGCACTCCCTGTCGCCGGCATGCCACCGGCAGGGGGAGGACCCGCTCCTCTTCGGGAAGGTCGGCGAAGAAGGCGGTGTCGAAACAGGCGGTCTGGGGCAGGTCGGGGAACACCGCGCGGCTCGCCTCGATGCCGGCGATCCCGGCCGGCTGGTGGAGGGGAGCCAGTGGCTCGAGGGCTTCCAGTTCGGTGAGCAGGTCCGCATCGACCCGGGCCGGCTCCCGGCGGTCTCCCCCATGGACAATGCGGTGGGCGAGGGCTTCGGGAGCGGGCAGGTGCTTGTGGAGCTCGCGGAGGAATCCCGGTAGAACTTCGGCCGGCCGGCTTCCCTCGAGGGGGAGGGCCCTCCGGGAGCCGTCCGCGTTCTCGAGGAAGGCGGAGGCGTGGCTGGAGCCGAGTCCGGAGGCCTCAGCGGAGGCCTCGGTCCGGGGGGTGGCGGTGGAATCCTCCACCGCGAGCAGGGCACACTTCAGGGAGGTGGACCCGGCGTTAAGGGTGAGGACGCGCATAGTGATTCCGGGGGAGGGTGGCGAGGGGACGGGCCGGGACCGTGGCCGACACCCGGTCGGCGGTCCCGGCCCTACCCGAGGGCAGGTGCGGACTCAGTCCTCCCGGGCCTCGAGAGGGGCTCCCCAGGTCCACGTGCGCACTTCCGGCATGTCCTCGAGGTGCTCGACCGAGTACTCCTCGTGGCGGGCGAGCTGTCGGCTGCACCACTCGTGCAGTGCGGCGCTGCCGGCCACTTTGCGCTCCGCGTGCTCGAGGGCATAGCGGACGAGGTGGTAGCGGTCGACGTTGTTGCGGACGACCATGTCGAAGGGGGTGGTGGTGGTGCCCCGTTCGAAGAAGCCGCGCACGTGGAAGCGTCCCTCCCTGGGACGACCGTGCACCGCGTGGTGGATCGCGCTGGCATAGCCGTGGAAGGCAAAGATGACGTGGCGCTCCCCCGTGAAGAGTTCCTCGAAGTAGAGCTCGTCCATCCCGTGGGGGTGGTCCTCGGGCCGGCTGAGGGCCATCAGGTCCATGACATTGACGAAGCGCACCTGGAGGTCCGGCACCCGCTCGCGGAGAATCTGGGCGGCGGCGAGGGCCTCCATCGTCGGCACGTCGCCACAGCCGGCGAGGATGATGTCGGGGTCGCGCCCACCCGTCTCCGTGCCCGCCCAATCCCAGATGGCAGCGCCCTTCTCCAACTGGGTGCGGGCGTCGGCGAGGCTGAGGTACTGGAGGTGGGGCTGCTTGTCGATGACGAGCAGGTTCACGGTGTCCCGGTCTTGGAAGGTGCGTTCCGCGACCGCGAGCAGGCTGTTGGCGTCCGGGGGGAAGTAGATGCGGGAAACCGAGCCCCGCTTGTTCATGACGTTCTGGATGAGGTCGGGCCCCTGGTGGCTGAAGCCGTTGTGGTCGTTGCGCCAGCAGGTCGAGGTGAGGAGGATGTTCAGGGAGGGAACCGGGTGGCGCCAGGGCAGCTCCACCTGTTCCTCCAGCCACTTCATGTGCTGGAGGGTCATGGAGGCGGAAACCATCGCGAAGGATTCGTAGGTGGCGAAGAGCCCGTGGCGACCGGTGAGGGTGTAGCCCGCCAGCCAGCCGTGGCAGTTGTGCTCGCTGAGGACTTCCATGACCCGGCCCTGCGGGCCGATGGCGGTATCCTCGGGAGTGGTCGCCTCCATGAAGGTGCGGTCGGAGACCTCGAAGACGGCGCCGAGCCGGTTGGAGTTCGTCTCGTCCGGGCACATCAGGCGGAAGCTGTGGGCGTTGCGGGTGTAGAGGTCGCGCATCAGCTCGCCGAGGACGCGGGTATTCTCGTGGATGGTGACGCCCGGCCCCTGGAGGGAGAGGGCGTAGTCGGCGGGGTCGGGGAAGGCGAGCGGGGCGGGGTTCTTGCCGCCGTTGGCGTAGGGGGTGGCGGAGAGGCGGAGGTCGCCGTTAGGGGCGGCGGAGCGGACTTCCTCGACGGGCGCGCCGGACTCGTCAAAGAGTTCCTCCGGCCGGTAGGAGCGCATCCATTCCTCGAGTCGCCGGAGGTGGTCCGGGTTGTCGCGCACCCCGGAGAGGGGGACCTGATGGGCGCGCCAGGATCCACTCACGCGGACACCGTCGACTTCCGCGGGTCCCGTCCACCCCTTCGGCGAGCGGAAGATGATCATCGGCCAGCGGGGCATCGGGTCGGCGGCCTCCCCGGCCCGGGCGGCCTCCTGGAGGGCCCGAATCTTTCCGTAGGCCTCGGCGAGGGTGGCGAAGAAGCGGTCGTGGGAGCCCGGCAAATCCTCCGCCTCGACCTCGAGCACCTCGTAGCCGTGCCCCTCGAGCATGCGGCGCAGGTCCTCGGGCCGTTTGCGCCCGGAGACTGTGGGCCCGGCGATCTTGTAGCCGTTGAGGTGGAGGATGGGGAGCACCGCGCCATCGGTGGCGGCGTTCAGGAAGGAGATGCCCTTCCAGGAGCCCTCCAGCGGACCGGTCTCCGCCTCGCCATCGCCGACAACGGCGAGGGCGAGGAGGTCGGGATTGTCGAAGACGGCCCCGAAGGCGTGGGTGAGCACGTAGCCGAGTTCGCCCCCCTCGTGGATGGAGCCGGGGGTGGTCACGGAGGCGTGGGAGGGAATGCCGCCGGGTGTGGAAAACTGGCGGAAGAGCCTCCGCAAGCCGTCCTCGTCCTGGGAGACCTCCGGATAAATCTCGGAGTAGGTGCCCTCGAGGTAGCCCGTCCCGACTACGGCCGGCCCCCCGTGGCCGGGACCGGCGAGGTAGATGGCCTCCTGCCCCGTGCGCTGGAGGAGGAGATTGGCGTGGGCGTAGAGGAAGGCGAGCCCGGGCGAGGTGCCCCAGTGGCCGAGGAGGCGGGGCTTGATGTCGTCCGCGGTGAGCGGGCGCTTCAGCAGCGGGTTGTCCCGGAGGTAGATCTGGCCGACCGTCAGGTAGTTGGCGGCCCGCCAAAAGGCGTCGATCCGGGAGCGCTCGTCGGCGCTGAGTTCGGGGGAGACGGAGGTCGAGGGAGTGGTGGCGGTCATGGCGAGGGATGGAACTGTGGAGCGAAGAAAGGAAGAAGGGGAAGACTCAACCGGAACCAGGGGGGAGGCCAAGGGAGAAATCGGGCAGGGTGGTTACAAGACTGTCACACGGTCGTGGGGAGAAAGGGCCGCCGTGTCGGGTCCCGGACCGAACACGCCGGCTTTCCCGCGGGAGGCTCAGGCCCGGCTGGCGAAGACCACGGCGGAGCGTGGGGCGGCCGTGTAGGACGCTTGGTGGAGGGTGGTGGCCTCCTCGCCGGAGACGATGTCCTCGGGTGCGGGGAGGGAGGTGTCGATCCGGCGGTGCCAGGTGAGGCCTTCGTAGACGGGGATCTCGAAGCGGAGCGGTTCCCAGAAGAAGTTGAGGAGCAGGTGCAGGTTCCGCCCTTCCCCGTTGGGCTCGTCGAGGTCTCCGAGGGTGAAGGCGAGGCAGCGGGCGTTCGGGTCGTCCCAGCCCGGGTCGTGGAGCCGAGTGCCGTGCCAGCTGATCTCGGGCACGCCGAAGCGGTTGATCCCGCCGGTGAAGTAGCGACCGCGGAAATGGTCGAGAAATTCGTGGCGAAAGCGAATGAGGTGGGACCAGAAGCGGAAGAGATCGGCGTGTTCGGCGGCCCGCTCCCAGTCGAACCAGGACACCGGGGAGTCCTGGCAGTAGGCGTTGTTGTTGCCCTGCTGGGTACGGGCGACCTCATCGCCGGCGGTGATCATGGGGACGCCGAGAGAGAGCAGGAGCAGGCAAGCGAAGTTCTTCTGCTGCCGCTCGCGGAGGGCGAGGATGGCGGGGTCGGCGGTGGGGCCCTCCGTGCCGCAATTCCAGCTGAGGTTGTCGTTGGCCCCGTCGCGGTCGTCCTCGCCGTTGGCCTCGTTGTGCTTGTCGTTGTAGGCAGTGAGGTCGTGCAGGGTGAAGCCGTCGTGGGCGGTGAGGAAATTCACGCTGTTGACCGGCTGGTGCTCCTCCCACTCGTAGAGGTCGGCGCTGCCGGCGAGGCGGCCGGCCAGCTCGCCGATGCGGCCCGGATCGCTCTTCACGGCGGAGCGGACCACGTCGCGGAAGCGGCCGTTCCACTCGGCCCAACGGCCCCCCGGGAAGTGCCCGACCTGGTAGAGCCCGGCGGCATCCCATGCCTCGGCGATGACCTTGCTGTCGGCGAGCGACTCGCTCAGCTCGACCGCCCAGACCACCGGAGGGTGGCGCAGGGGGGTGCCGTCCTCGCCCCGGGAGAGAATGCTGCCCTCGTCGAAGCGAAAGCCGTCCACATGCATCTCGCGCACCCAGAAGCGGAGGCAGTCGAGGATGAGCTTGGCCCCGATCGGGTGGTTGCAGTTGAAGGTGTTCCCGCAGCCGGAGTAGTCCGCGTAACCCTCGAGGGAGCCCTCCGGACCCTCCAGGTAGTAGTAAGTCTGGTTGTCGAGACCCTTGAAGGAAAAGGTGGGCCCCTCCTCGTTGCCCTCGTCGGTATGATTGAAGACCACATCGAGAATGACCTCGATGCCGGCGCGGTGGAGGGCCTTGACCATGTCGCGGAACTCGTCGAGGGCCGTGGCGGCGTCCGGGCGGCTGGCGTAGTCCGGTTGCGGGGCGAACCAGCCGACCGGGCCGTATCCCCAGTAGTTGCGGAGCGGTTCGCCCTCCGGGTTGTGCCGGAGGGTGCTGCGGCCGTCGAAGGTGAAGACCGGGAGCAACTCCACGGCGGTGACCCCCAACTTTTGCAGGTACGGGATCTTCTCGATGACTCCGGCGTAGGTCCCCGGGGCGGCCGCGCCGGAGGTGGGACTCTTGGTGAAACCGCCCACGTGCATCTCGTAGATGATGGTCTCCGCCATGGGCCGTCCGAGGGGCTGGTCGCCCTCCCAGTCGTAGGAATCGGTCTCGAGGATCACCCCGCGCAGGGAGGAGGAGAGATTGTCCCCCGGATGGCGGGCGGCCTCGCGGTCCCAACGGTCGAGGCAGACCCCGCGGGCGTAGGGGTCGAGGAGGACTTTCCGGGCATCGAAGCGGTGGCCCGCCCGGATGTCCCAGGGCCCGTCCACCCGGTAGGCGTAGCCCGTGCCCGGCCGCAGCCCCTCCACGTAGCAATGCCAGAAGTGGAAGGCCTTGTGCTCGCGGGCGGGGAGATCGATCGTGATCGTGGGCGCGGGGTCTCCCGGTTTACGGAAGAGAAGCAGCTGTACCGCGGTGGCGTGGTGGCTGTAGAGAGTGAAGTGGACGCCGTCCGCATCCGGGGTGGCCCCGAGCGGGTGGGGCTTGCCGGTGAAAAGGCGGAGGCCGCCGGGAAGCTCGCGGATGAACTCCCCGCGGTCGTGGGCGGGGGACGAGTTGGTGGGTGAAGTCATGTTCGGTGGGCGGGGGGGAAGGGGAGAGGAGGGAAGACCGCGGTGGAGCACCCGCGAGTCCGCAACGGAACATTCGGCGCCGAAGGAATGCAAGCGGGCGTCGCTCAAGGGACGGGGACAGGGAAGCAGGAGGCTCCTCCTGGCGTGCCGGGCGGGACGCCTTGTCCGGCGGGCAGGGATCCCGGGTCGGCTGGGAAGCTTTCCCGAGTCCGGGCCGCCCCTACGGTCCCGCGCCCGTTTCCGGGGACCGCAGGGAATCGGCGTGATGGTGGATCAGCTCGGTGACGAGGGCCGTCCAACCCGTCTGGTTGGAGGCACCGAGGCCGGCGCCGTTGTCGCCGTGAAAGTACTCGTGAAAGTGGAGGTAGTCGCGCCAGTGGGGATCGGCCTGGAATTTCTCGAGCCCTCCGTAGACGGGGCGACGCCCGTCCGGACCGCGCCGGAAGATCCGGATGAGCCGGAGGGAGAGGTCACGATTGACCTCGGCGAGCGAGGCGGTGCCGCCGTCGGCGGGGGGATAGGGGATGCGGAAGTCGGACCCGAGATGGTCCTCGTAGCGCCGGAGGGCGTCGAGGAAGAGGGCGTTGAGGGGGAACCAGACGGGTCCGCGCCAGTTCGAGTTGCCCCCGAAGAGGCGGGAGGTGGACTCAGCTGGCTCGTAATCGAGCTGGTAGGTGGTCCCGTCGATCTCGATCCGGTAGGGCTCGTCCGCGAGGCGGCGGGCGACCGAGCGGAGGCCGTACTCGCCGAGAAGCTCATCCGGATCGAGGAGCCGCCCGAGCAGGCGCTGCAGCTTGCCGGGACTGACCAGGCCGACGAGGTGGTGGTCGGACTCGTCCTCCTGGGGAAAGATCAGTTCGCCGAGAAGTTCGGGAAAGGTATGGGCGAAGGACTCCGCCCTTTCCTTGAAGGACGGGAACATCGTCCGCAGGTCGGGCACCCGGGAGGTGACCGCGAGGAGCGGGACGACCTCGACGAGGGAGGGGAGGTCGATCCGGTGGGTGGAGCCATCCGGGAGGTGGAGCAGGCTGAAGTAGGCTCCGCGTTCCTCGTCCCAAAGACCATCCTCCTGACCGGCGACATCGTTCATGGCGTCGGCGATGTAGACAAAGTGCTCGAAGTACTTCGTGGCCATGTCCTCGTAGGCCTCATCCTCCCGGGCCAGCTCGAGGGCGATGCGGAGCAGGCCGAGCGCGTAGAAGGCGACCCAGCCGGAGCCGTCCACCTGCTCGAGGCGGGCCCCGGCGGGGAGCCTGTCGCGGTCGAAGGCCTGGATGTTGTCCATGCCGAGAAAGCCGCCCTCGAAGATGTTGCGGTCACCGCTGTCCTCCCGGTTGACCCACCAGGTGAAGTTGAGGGAGAGCTTGTGGAAGATGCGCTCGAGAAAGAGGCGGTCGAGCCGGCCCGTCTGCTTGCGGTCGATGTCCGCCACCCGGAAGGCGGCCCAGGCGTGCACCGGGGGATTCACATCGCCGAAGTTCCACTCGTAGGCGGGCATCTGCCCGTTCGGGTGGAGGAACCATTCCTGGCAGAGGAGGAGCAGCTGCTGCTTGGCGAAGTCCGGATCGATGCGGGCGAGGGGCACCGTGTGGAAGGCGAGGTCCCATGCGGCGAACCAGGGGTACTCCCACTTGTCGGGCATGGACATGACCTGGCGGGCGTTGAAGTGCTTCCAGCGGTCATTGCGGATGCTGGCGCGCTCGGGGGGCGGCTCGCGGGTGGCCGGTTCCCCGCGCAGCCAGCGGCGGATGTTGTAGTGGTAGACCTGCTTGTTCCAGAGCAGGCCGGAGTAGGCCTGGCGCTGGATGCGCTGGAGATCCTCGTCGAGGCCCGCGGGGGTGACCGCGGCGAAGAATGCGTCCGCCTCGGCGGACCGTTCCGCGCAGGTGCGGTCCACCCGACCGGCGATGTCGGCAGCCGTCACCGGTTCGCGGCCGAGGCGCAGCCGGATGGTCTTTTCCCCGCCGGCGGGGAGGGTCAGGCGGTGGAGGAAGGTGGCCTTGGTACCCCGCCCGTGCGGAGAGACCGCACCGCCGTCGCCCTCGGTAAGGAAGCGGTGGAAGCCGTCCTTGGTGAACTCGGTCGCGTTCTCCCCGCCGAAGAGGCGGGCCGTGTTGGTCTCGTTCTCGGTGAAAAGGAGCTCGGAGCGGTCGGCCGCCTGGAGCACGTACTCGTCCTCGAGGAAAGGGTGCCTCGCCCGGACGGTTCGGCCGTGGCCGCGGTCGCGGTGGAGGACCGGTGTCCCACCCCCGGCCCCCACTCCCCGCCAGGTGTTGCGGCACCAGAGGGTGGGCAGGAGGTCGAGGGCGGCCTCCTCCGGGCCGCGGTTGGCGGCGGTGATGCGGACACACGTCGTCCACGGGTCCTCCTTGGCGTACTCCACGAAGACATCGAAGTAGCGGTCCTCGGCGAAGACGCCCGTATCCAGCAACTCGTACTCGAAGTCGCCCTGGTCGCGGCGGCCGTTCTCGGCGCGGAGTTCCTCGTAGGGGAAGCGGGCCTGGGGGTACTTGTAGAGGTACTTCTGGTAGGCGTGGGTGGGGAGATTCTCGAGGTAGAAGGCGTACTCCTTGATGTCCTCCCCATGGTTGCCCTCCGCGTTGGAGAGGCCGAAGAGGCGCTCCTTGAGGATGGGGTCCCGGCCGTTCCAGAGGGCGAGGGCGAAGCAGAGGAGCTGGTTGTCGTCGGAGATCCCGGCGATGCCGTCCTCCCCCCACAGGTAGGCGCGCGCATGGGCGTGCTCATGGGGGAAGTAGGCCCAGGCGTCCCCATTGGCGGAGTAGTCCTCCCGCACGGTACCCCACTGTCGCTCGCTGAGATAGGGTCCCCAGAGTTTCCAGGGAGCGCTGTCTTCGCGGCACGCGGCGAGCCGGGCCCCTTCTGCGGTGGGTTCCGTCATGGCGGGGTCGGGAGGTCCCGGTGCCGCGGAGGAGGGGGGCACGGGGCTGGGGGATGGGTGGCGTAGAGTGGGAACAAGGCGGGGAGGGGAAGGGAGCGGTGGGAAGACGCGCCCCGGGAGAGCAGCGAGACGATCCTCTTTTGTCAAAGGAGAACACCGGGGGCGGGCCTCCGGGAAAGGGCCCGCGGTACCCCTCAACCCCGCGCGCGGAGGAGGCGGCCGGCGGCCGTGGCGAGGGCGAAGAGGAGAGCGGCCACCGCGACCATGGTGGGCCCGGCCGGTGTATCGAGGACGTAGGCGACCCGGAGCCCACCGAGGCTGGCGACCACCCCGAGCACCGCGGCCAGCCCCGCCATCCCCTCGGGCGTCCGGCTGAAGGGGCGGGCCGCGGCGGCGGGGATGATGAGCATGGCGGTGATGAGGAGGACGCCGACCACCTTGATGGCCACGGCCACGACAACGGCGAGGGCGAAGGTGAGGACCAACTGTTCGCGCCGGGGCTGGATGCCGCTGGCGTGGGCGAGGTCCTCGCTGAGGGTGGCCGTGAGCAGGGCGGACCAGCGGAAGAGGACCAGCCCGACGACGAGGGCGGAGCCCAGCCAGATCACCAGCAGGTCCTGTCGGCCCACCGAAAGGATATCCCCGAAGAGGTAGCCCTCGAGGTCGATGCGGATTCCGGGGAGGAAGGAGACGGCGACCAGCCCGAAGGCGAGGGCGGCGTGGGCGAGGACCCCGAGGAGCGTGTCCATGCTGTAGTGGCGTCCGCTCAGCGAAGAGACGAGCAGGCCCATGAGCACGGAGACGAGAAGGGCGCCAGCGAAAATGGAGAGGGAGAAGGCCAGGGAGAGGGCGACCCCGAGGATGGCGGCCTGGGCGGTGGCATCGCCGAAGTAGGCCATCCGCCGCCAGACGACGAAGCAGCCGAGCACTCCCGAGGCGAGGGCGACCCCGACCCCGGCGAGGGCGGCGCGGACGAGAAAGTCGTCGAGCATGTCAACGGCCGGATTCCCCGGGGAACGGGGAGGTCTCCTCCTCAACGGTGGCTTTGGCCGGTACCGGTTCCGGTGGCGGAGGGTCGTGGCGGCCCCCGTCTTCCCGGTCCCCCCTCCCGGGGCCGTGCCCGTGGGCGAGGTGGGGCATCCCGTCCTCGTGGTGGTGGTCGTGCTGGTGCCGGTACAGGGCGAGGGCCCCGCCGGTGCCCGAGCCGAAGAGGGCCCGGTACTCGGGCGCCGAGGAGACCGCCTCCGGTTCTCCCTGGCAGCAGATGTGCCCGTTCAGGCAGAGGACCCGGTCGGAGGCGCTCATGACCACATGCAGCTCGTGGCTGACCATGACCACCGCGCAACCCGAACGGTCGCGGACCTCCTCCAGCTGCCGGTAAAACGCGGCCGACCCCGGCTGGTCGAGGCCCTGGGTGGCTTCGTCGAGGAGGAGGAGGTTGGGCCGACCGCGCAGGGCCCGGGCGAGGAGGACCCGTTGCAGCTGGCCGCCGGAGAGGGAGACCAGCTGGCGGCCGGCGAGATGGGGCACGCCAGCCTCCTCGAGGGCCCGGGAACGCTCCGCAGCCGGGACGCGGTGGGGCAACTGCAGGAATCGATCCACGGTGAGCGGGAGCGTGGGGTCGACCTGCAACTTCTGCGGCACATAGCCGATCCGCAGGTCAGGGGAGGGCTGGATCCTCCCCTGGGCCAGGGGTACGGCTCCGATGAGGGCGCGCAGGAGGGTGGACTTGCCGGAGCCGTTCGGGCCGACCACCGTGACGATTTCCCCGGGTGACAGTTGCAGGTCCACTCCCTCCAGGGCCGTGTGCCCCCCGTAGCGGACCGTGAGGTCGCGGGCTTCGAGAAGGACGGTCATCCGCAGGGGCCGTCGGTTTCCCCGTCTCCAGCGCAGGCCGGGCAGAGGCCCTCCACCTCCATGACGGACCGCTCCACCCGGAACCCACTCGCCCGGGCCCGGCGCCCGAGGGAGGACTGTGCCGGGGAGGTTTCCTCCTCCGCCACGGTTCCGCAGGAGCGACAGATGAGGAAGGCCGGGTGGTGGGGCTCCCCGGGGTGAGAGCAGGCAATGAAGGCATTGCGCGCCTCGATCCGGTGCACGAAGCCCTGCTCGGTGAGGAAGTCGAGGGCCCGGTAGGCGACCGGAGGCTGGGCGCTCCACCCCTCCGCCCTCAACCGGTCGAGCAGCTCGTAGGCACCCACCGCCGCGTGCGATTCGAGGAGCATCTCCAGCACCCGCCGGCGCACGGGCGTGAACCGGGCCGACCGCGCCGCACAGGCCTCCTCCGCGTGCCGCAGGCCCGCCTCCACGCAGGCGCGGTGGTCGTGCGGCCGGAATCCGGCGGAGGCTTCGCCCGGAGGAGAGGACCCCGCAGAGGCGGATCGGTCAGTGGGAGAATTCATGCTTGCTATGTTATTGCATAGCGTTAGTCGGTGGGGGATGCAGTGTCAAGGAATTCGCAAGTGGACAGCATGGGGAGCGGCCGGGCTGGTGTCGATGCTGGCAGCGGCACCGGCGGAGGCGGAGGTCCCGCGGGTGGCGGTGGATCTGCCCGCGGTGCATTCCCTCGTCTCGGCGGTGATGGGGGATCTCGGTGAGCCGGAGTTCCTCCTGCAGCCCGGGGCCTCTCCCCACAGCTACCAGATGCGGCCCTCGGAGGCGCGCACTCTGGAGAGGGCGGAGATCCTCTTCTGGGTGAGCGGCACCCTCAGCCCGTGGCTGGCGGAGGCGATCGCCACCCTGAATCCGGAGGCGGAGTCCGTGGAGTTGATGGAGGCGCCGGCCACCCGTCGGCTGGAGTTTCGGCAGACGGCGGTGTTCGGGGAGGGCGGTGCCGGCGGGCATGGGCACCACGGCCATTCGGACCATCATTCCCACGGGGAGTCTGGGCCGGGAGAACTGCATGCCGATTCTGCGGATCGGCATCGCGGATCCCACGGCCACGGCGCGCAGGAGGAGAAACACGAAAACCACCGGGAACACCGGCCGCAGGAGGAAGAGTCTCCGAAATCCGAGGCGCACGCGGAACACGGAGAACACGGGCATCACGGGGACTCCTCCGGCCACGGACATCACGCGGAGCACGCGGTACACGGAGAGCACGGCGACCCCTCGGCTCACGGAGATGACCGGGAGCACGAGAGCCACGGATCCCACCGCGAGCACGAGGAGCCTCCCCATGGTTCGGCGGAGAAGGATTCGCGGCACGGTCACGGTCTTCTGGCGGAGTTGCCCGAGGAGGGTGAACACGAGCACCACGGCGACGAACACGGACCGCACGGGGACGGCGCTGGCGGGCACGGGGGACATGGCGCTGCGCACGCCCCGGCGGAGCCCGGGCACGCGGAGCCCGATCCCAAGAGTCATGGTCACGAGCACGGCGGTCGCTCGCACAAAGTGGGAGGACACGAGTTGCTGCACGCCCACGAGGGGATCGATCCGCACGCCTGGTTGGATCCGGTCAACGGGATGGTCTGGCTGGGGGTGATTGCCGGAGTGCTGGCGGAGAGGGACCCTGCGCATGCGGCCGTGTACGAGGCGAATGCAGCGGCGGCCCGGGAGGAAATCGAGGTTTTGCTGGCGGAGCTGGAGGCCACCCTCCGGCCGATCCGCGGGCGGGGTTTCGTGGTCTTCCACGACAGTTTCCAGTACTTCGAGAATCGTTTCGGCTTGGAGGCGGTGGGGGCGATCTCCTTCGCGGACGCTTCCGCGCCGGGACCGCGCCGGCTGCAGGAAGTGCGGGAGGCGATCGCGGAGGCGGGGGTGCGCTGTGTGCTCGCCGAGCCGCAGTTTGATCCCGGCCTTGTGGAAACGGTGGCGGAGGGGCAGGGCGTGCGGGTGCGGGAGATCGACCCGCTCGGGGTCGGTCTGGAGCCCGGTCCGGGGCTCTACGCGGACTTGCTGGAGGGGGTGGCGGACACGCTGGCCATTTGCCTGCGGGAGTAGTCCCGCGGGCGGCCTTGGGGAAGGGGCGGTCGGGGGCGGTCGTCCCTTTCGGATGGAGTCCGGCTGCGGGAGAGGCTAGTCTCCGTTCCCATGCAGGAAAATCCCCTCTCGTGGAGTCCCGGCCGGTGGACGGAATGGCTGGGGGAGCAGGGCATCCGGCGATTCTATTTCGCCTGGGACGCGGATGCCGGGCGGGTGCGCACCTCGCATGCGGCGCTGGAGCCCATCGCCGAGTTTCTCGGGGGAGACCGTCGGGACTTCCGGGCGCACGAGGGCCTCTTCTTCGAAGTCTCGCCCTCGACCGGCGAGCTCATGGGTGTCTTTATCCATGACACTCACCGGGGCCAGGCGCAGGGAGGAACGCGCTACTGGGAGTACGCCACGGTCGAGGACTACCTGCGGGACGGTCTCCGGCTGGCGATCGGGATGACCCAGAAGAACGCCCTCGCCGGTCTTTGGTGGGGAGGGGGCAAGGGAGTGATCGCGCGGAATCGCGGGGACTCTCCGGAGGACCCGGAGCGGAGGGCAGCGCTTTTCCGGGACTATGGGCGCCTCGTCTCCTCGCTCGGAGGTGCCTATGTCGCGGCCGAGGATGTCGGGACGACCCCGGCGGATCTCGCCCACATCTTTGAGGAAACCCGGTTCACCACCTGCATCCCTCCGCAGGTGGGCGGCAGTGGTAATCCCTCCGCGGCCACCGCGGCGGGGGTCGTGCGGGGGATGGAGGCCGCGCTCGGATTTCGCGGCGAGGGTGTCCTCGAGGGCAAGACCGTGGCGGTGCAGGGACTCGGGCACGTGGCCGAGGAACTGGTCCAGCTTCTCCTCGGGCGAGGGGTTCGGCGGGTGGTGGCCAGCGAGCTGCGGGAGAGTCGCCTCGAGGCGGTCGCCGGCCGGGTCCCCGATCCCCGGCTCGAGTTGCGGCGGGCCGCTCCCGGGGATGCCTCCCTCCTCGCTGAGGAGTGCGACATCCTCGCGCCCTGCGCTACCGGGGCGATTCTCGGCCCGGCGACGATCCCGCAACTGCGCTGCCGGATCCTCTGCGGGGCCGCCAACAACCAGTTGGAGGATGCCGACCGGGACGACCGTGCCCTCTGGGAGCGGGGCCTCACTTATGTTCCCGATTTTCTCGTGAACCGGATGGGGATCGTGAACTGCGCGAACGAGCAGTTCGGGGTGATGGCGGACGATCCGTGGATCCTCCGCCATCTCGGCGACGAGTGGGAGCACTCGATCTACCGGACTACTGCACGGGTCCTCCGCCTCGCCGCCGGGCGATCCCAGCCGCCCGGTGCGGTGGCGGTCGAGCTGGCGGAGGAACTCGCCCGGGAGCCCCACCCGCTCTTCGGCCACCGCGGGCGCCAGATCATGGACCGCCTGCTGCGCGGAGGATGGGCGGGAGCCGGAACCCCGCGCAGGGAGACGGTGGCGGAGTCCTGAGGGGGGCGCCGGGAAGCCGTCGACCGCCCGAGAGGCCCGCGTTCCGCGGGCCCCTCGGGTCGGGTCTCAGCCGGCGATTTCCTGGGCGTGGAAGATCGTCCAGTCGTCGAGATTGTTCAGGTTGACGGCATCGCGGAAGGGGTAGGTCTCGTCGGTGAGGCCGGCGGCGGACAGAATTTCCGCGCGGGTGCCGTCGTCATGAATGTAGCCGGTGACCGCGGCGTTGTGCTTTTCGACCGCGCTTTCATCGAAGGAGCCGTGGGCCCGGACCCAGTCCTCGAAGGCGGGGTAGCTGGGTTTTTCCGCGGCGAGGAAGGCGAGGGTCGCCTCCTTGTCGAGCCCGAGGGCGTCGAGCGTCATCTGGTCGTAGCCGGGGCCGCAGGCGGGATACTCGTCGTGCAACTTGCCGACCGCGTCGAGGCAGGCCTTCTGCCAGAACCGGGGCAGGTGAAGGATGCCGAGGGGTCCGGCCACGCCGGAGGAGATGGTGGGGACAATCTTGCTCATGGGGTTGTTCCTTGGGTTGGGAGGTTGGGTTGGGAGGGTAGCAGGTTTGTGCGGGGAGGAAGCTGGGCCTCCGGGACCGGGAAGGCAATGGTGGAGGTACGGGCACCGCGGGTTTCTCCGCCCGCCCGGGAGAGGGGATCAGGTTCCGTTGCCGCTGAGGCGTTCCCCGACGGTGGCACGGTCGCGAGCGGCGAGGAGTTCCGGCAGTCGTTCGCGGCAAGTGGCGGGGTCCAGCTTTTGCAGGTGAAACTTGATCAGGGGGACGAGGGCGGGGCTGACGCTGAGGGAGTCGAAGCCGAGGCCCACGAGGAGGGGCAGGGCTTCCGGGCGGGAGGCGAGCTCGCCGCAGAGCCCGAGGGGAATGCCGGCCGCGCGCGCCGCTTCCGCGGTCCATTGGAGGGCCTGGAGGACGGCGGGCTGGAGGGGGTCGGCAAGGGCGGTCATGGCGGGATTCCCGCGCTCGGCGGCCATCACGTACTGGCTGAGGTCGTTGGTGCCGACGGAGAAGAAATCGGAGACGCGGGCGAGATCGGCCGCCCGGAGCACCGCCGCGGGGGTCTCCACCATGATCCCGAGAGGTGGGTCGGGGGGAGGCTCGCCGGTCGTGCGCTCGAGCTCGGTCCGCACGGTGGCGAGCAGGGAGCGGATCGCCTCGACCTCGGCGGCGTGGGTGACCATGGGAATCATCAGCCGGAGCCGCCGGCCCGCGCCGGCCCGGAGAATGGCCCGCAGGTGGCCGCGCAGCATTTCGGCATGATCGGGGTGCCGGAGGAGGCGGATCCCCCGGAGGCCGAGAAAGGGGTTCGCCTCGGGGGGGAGGTGGAGCGCGGGGAGTTCCTTGTCCCCCCCGATGTCGAGGAGCCGCAGGGTGACGAGCTGGTCCCCGAAGAGCTCGATCCGCTCGCGCAGCGCCTCGACCTGCTCGTCCTCGCGGGGGAGAGGGTCGCGGCCGAGGAAGAGGAACTCCGTGCGGAGCAGTCCGATCCCCTCGGCTCCGTTGTCGGCCGCGGTGCGGGCGTCGGCGAGGGTGGCCACATTCGCGAGGATCGGGAGGGGGCTGCCGTCGGCAAGGTGAGCGGGCTGCCGGGCGAGGGCCCGTAGCTCGGCCTCCCGCTCCCTGCGCTCCTCCCGCTCCCGGGCGACCTCGGCGAGGTTGGCCGGTTCGGGGTCGAGCTCGAGGAGGCCGGTGCTCCCGTCGACGATCGCCTCCCGACCGGGGAGCTCCCCCTCCCAGCCCGGGGAGAGGGGAACCGCCGCCACCATGGGGATCCCGAGTCCCCGCGCGAGGATGGCGACATGGGAGTTCTCCGAGCCGTGCACGCTGACGAGGGCCCGGACTCGATCGGGCTCGAAGTGGAGGGCCTGGGAGGGCAGGAAGTCGTCGGCCACGAGAATGGCGGGCTCCTCCGGCAGGGTGGGCTCGCGGACCAGGTCGGGGCGGAGCGTGGCGACCAGCCGCCGGGCGACATCCTCCACGTCGGCCGCCCGGTCCCGCAGGTAGGCGTCCTGCATGCGGCGGTACTCGGCGGCGATGCGCAGGCCGGCCTTCCAGAAGGCCTCGAGGGGGCCGACATCGCAGTCGCGGAGCAGTATCCGGCTGCTCTCGTGCCACTCGGGGTCGAGGAGGAGCGTCTCGTGGGCCTCGGCAATCTCGGCCGCGCTGATCCGCCCGGTCTGGCGGGCCTCGCGGGCCTGTCCGCGGTAGTCGAGGGCCAGCTCGCGGAGGGCGGGCTCCACAGTTCTCCACTGCTCGGCCACCTCGGGGGCGGACAGCGGCTCCGGGCGCGGCTCGGGCTCTCCCCGGGAAAAGGCGACCTCCGCCTCGTGGAGAACGATCACCTCGCCTTCGGCGCGGCCGGGGGAGGCGGGCAGCCCCTGGGCGGCCCGGCTGGGCAGGTCGGAGCGCGGCGGCACCGGGCCGGGAGAGGGGAGCGGCGCGCCGCCGGCCTTGGCGGAGGCATCCGCCGGCTTTGCCTCCTCCCCGAAGTGGGCGCGGACGAGCTTGCGGACGGCCGCGAGCAAGTCGCCCGCCTCGGGCCCGCGGGCGCGCACCTCCACGGAATCCCCACACCGTACCTGGAGGGTGGCGATGCGATTGAGGCTCCGCCCATTCACCCAATGGCCGGGGTCCCCGACGCGGCGGACCTCGGCCTCCGCGTCGAAGCGGCCGATCGTCCGGACGAGTTCGGCGGCGGGTCGGGCGTGGATGCCGTGCTCCGTGTCCACCCGGTAGGTTTCCTGTTGGTAGGTGTCCGCCCCCGGGGCGGGGGGAGCGGTCGCGGGCAGGGTAGAGGCGGATGTCCCGAGTTGCTCCTGCTTGGGAGCGAGGGAGTCGAGGGCCTCGGCAACCACGGTCTCGAGATTCGCGCCGACGGCAATCTGGACGGCGGCGGAGAGGGCCCCCTCCACAAGAGGGGCGGGAACGAGGCGGACGGGACCGGCGAGGGTCCCCTCCACGAATTCGAGGGCGGTCTCCGCACTGAGGATGGCCGAGCCGAGATCCATGAGGACGAGGACGCCGTCGGCGTCGTCCACCTGCTGGATCGCCTCCATGATCTCGAGGGGGTCGGTGCCGAGTTCCCGCCGGTCTTCTCCGGCTCCCCCGGAGATGGCCACGGGGATGTCCGCGGTGGACATCCCCTGCACGAGCTGGGCGGCCCCCTCCACGAGGGCACGGCTGTGCGAGACGAGGACGAGGCCAACCATGGAAGGGCGGGGAGGAGGGAAGGGGGAGGGGGCCTCAGGCGGCGAGGTGGTCCCGGGCGGCGGCGAGGAGCAGGGCGGTGGAGGTCGCCCCCGGATCGAGGTGGTCACGGCTGCGCTCGCCGAGGTAACTGGCCCGGCCCTTGCGGGCGACGAGGGGGTAGGTGCTGTCCCGGCCGGCCTCCGCCGCGGTGGCCGCGGCCGCCAGCATGGCCGCGGGTTCCTCCCCGGCCGTCCGGCTCTCGCGGAGGGCCTCGACCGCCGGGACCAGCGCATCGACCATGGTCTTGTCCCCGACCTCGGCCTTGCCCCGTTGCTGGACGCCCTCGGTCCCGGCAGCGAGGGCCTCGAGGAGCTGATCGCCGTTGAGCTCGTTCGCCTGGGGGCAAGTGGTGGCGGCCTTGAGGAAAAAGGTGCCGTAGAGAGGCCCGGAGGCCCCACCCACGGTTTTCATGAGCACCATGGCCACGCGCTTGAGGGCGGCGGCAGGAGTCTCGGGGGGATCCCCCTGGAGGTCGTCCCGGGCAGCGGCAAAGCCGCGGGCCATGTTCGAGCCGTGGTCGGCGTCGCCGATGGCCGCGTCGAGCTCGGTGAGATAGGATTGCTGCTCGCCGTAGGTGGAGGCGAGGGCCGCGATCCAGGAGACGATGTTCCCGGTGGTGACCGCCATCACCCGCCCCAGCGCAGCCCGGGCGTGAGCACCGGGTCGTCCCAGAGTTCCACCATCGCATCGTCGACCCGCAGGAGGGTGAGCGAGAAGCCCTGCATCTCCAGCGAGGTAATGTAGTCGCCGACGAGATTCCGCTCCACGAGGAGACCACGGTCGGCGGCGAGCCGGGCGAACTCCCCGTAGAGGAGATAGAGCTCGAGGAGCGGTGTGCCCCCCATGCCGTTGAGCATGGCGATGACGCGGTCGCCCTTCGCGAAGGGAAGATCGCCGAGGACGGTCTCTGCCATCTGCTCGACGAGCTCGCGGGCGGGCCGATTCGTGGTGCGCTCCCGGCCGGGCTCCCCGTGGATGCCGATGCCCAACTCGATCTCGTCGGGGCCGAGGTCGAAGGTGGGCTTGCCGGCGGAGGGCACGGTGCAGCTGGTGAAGGCCATCCCGAAGGAACGGCCTTCCTCGTTCACCCGGCGGGCGAGGGATGCCACGGTGGCGAGGTCCTGTCCGCGCTCGGCGGCGGCCCCGGCGATCTTCTCGAGGAGGACCGTGGTGCCCACCCCGCGGCGGCCCGCGGTGAAGAGGCTGTCCTCGACGGCGACGTCGTCGTTGACGAGGACGGCTTCCACCTCGAGACCCTCCGCCCGGCAGAGGTCGGCGGCGGTCTCGAAGTTGAGCACGTCCCCGGTGTAGTTCTTGATGATGTGGAGGGCCCCCTGGCCCCCGTCCACCGCGCGGGTGGCGGCCTCCACCTGGTCGGGGGTCGGGCTGGTGAAGACTTCGCCGGGACAGGCGGCGTCGAGCATGCCCGGGCCCACGAAGCCGCCGTGCAGGGGCTCGTGCCCGGAGCCACCCCCGGAGACGAGGGCGACCTTGCCGCGGACGGGGGCATCGGCCCGGGTGATGAACTTCGGTTCGTAGGATACGCGGAGGCGGTCGGGGTGGGCAGCCTCCATGCCCCGCAGGGCCTCGACGACCACATCCTCGGGTCGATTGATTGCTTTCTTCATGGCTGAGAGGGGGAACTGGGGTGAGGAGTCAGGGGGCGGGGGTTCCGGGGGAGCGAGGCTCCTCCGCAGGGGGGCGATGGGTGCCGGGTACAACCGCCGGCGGGCTCTCCCACCGAGCCCAAGTGCTGATCCCGACGCTGGCAAGGACGGACCCGGACGAGACGGCTTGGCACATGAATCTTTTCTATGGAGAACAAAAACAATGTAAATAGTTCTTGGCCGTAGCCTTTTTTTTCGTTGGATGGCTGATGCTATGTTACCCCCCAACCCAATCAAGATCGGAGCGGCCGCCCTCGGCGCGGCCCTCATCAGCCTCAGCCCGCTCGCTTCGTCGGAAGCGCAGGGAGAGGAGCTGACCCTCTGCTGGGCGGCGTGGGATCCGGCCAACGCTCTGCAGGAGCTCGGCAAGGATTTCACGGCGCAGACCGGAATCGAGATGAACTACGAGTTCGTGCCCTGGACGAACTTCGCGGACCGCTTCCTCAACGAGTTGAACAGCCGCGGCCAGCTCTGCGACCTCCTCATCGGGGACAGCCAGTGGCTCGGCCTTGGGGCGGAGTTCGGGCACTATGTGAAGTTGAACGAATTCTTCGAGGAAGAGGGCATCCGCATGGAGGAGTTCCTCCCGGCGGGTGTCTACAATTACGCGACCTGGCCGAAGGGCGAGCCGGAGTACTGGGCGCTGCCGGCCATGGGCGACGCGGTGGGCTATGTCTACCGGAAGGACTGGTTCGAGCGCCCGGAACTGCAGGCGGCCTTCGAGCGCGAGTTCGGGAGTGAACTGGCGGTGCCGGAAACCTGGGACGAGCTGCTGCAGGTGGCCAAGTTCTTCCAGGGCCGGAAGATCGACGGGCGGGAGCGCTACGGGATCGCGCTCTACACCGAGCGGGGCTCCGAGGGGATCACCATGGGGATCACCAACGCCCTTTATTCCTGGGGCGTCGAGTACGCGGACCCGCAGAATCCCTACGAGATGGAGGGTTTCTTCGATTCACCGGAAGCGGTGGAGGCCCTCGAATTCTACAAGGAACTCTACGAGTGCTGCACGCCCCCGGGCCACTCGGATGCCTACATGGTGGCGAACCTCGACGCCTACCGTAGCGGGCAGGTGGCCATGCAGATGAACTTCTTCGCGTTCTTCCCGGGGATCGCCAAGGACGAGGACGTCGGGGACGTCTCCGGCTTCTTCGTCAATCCCCGCCAGAACGTCGAGGCCAGCGTCCTCGGGGGCCAGGGGATTTCGGTGGTCTCCTACTCCGACAACCAGGAGGCCGCCCTCGAGTACATCAAGTGGTTTGCCCAGCCGGAGATCCAGCAGCGCTGGTGGGACCTCGGCGGGTACTCCGTGCACAATTCCGTGCTGGAGGCGGAAGGCTTCGAGGAGTCGACTCCCTTCGCCGGCCAGTTCCTCGAGGCGATGTCCAACGTACGCGACTTCTGGCAGGAGCCGGCCTACGCCGAGCTTCTCCAGGCCATGCAGCGCCGGGTCCACGACTACGTGGTAGCGGACGAGGGAACCGCCGAGGAGGCCCTCGACAAGTTGATCGAGGACTGGAACTTCACCTTCGAGATGGAGGGCAAGAAGTAGGACCCGACCGCGGTTCCTCCGGATTTCCCCGCCACCGGTCCGCCTGCGTTCCCGCAGGCGGACCGGTCCGTTTTCCGGGGAAATGGCGTGGCGAGGCCGGACGCCTCGCAACCCCGGCCGCGGTTCCCTTCCTTCCGCCCCCCGTGACCCGAGCGTGAGCACCCCGAAACCCCAGGCACCCCGTCCCCGCCGGCGCGGTTTTTCCGACCGTTCCCTGGCGTGGTTCTTCGTGGGCCCGAGCGTCCTCCTGCTCCTCGCGATCAACATCTTCCCGCTCGTCTGGAACATCTACCTCAGCTTCACGAACTATGCGGCGAACCGGCCGGGGACCCCCGTGCGGGGGATGGGCACCCGCAACTACGAACGCCTGCTCTCCCAGGAGGACGTCTGGGAATCCCTCCAGCACACCGCCCATTTCGTGACCTGGAGCATCGCCCTGCAGGTGCTCCTCGGGTTTGGGCTGGCCTGGCTCCTCAGCCGGAAATTCCGCGGGAGCGGGCTCTGGACCACCCTGATCGTCCTGCCCATGATGCTTTCGCCGGCGGTGGTCGGCACCTTCTGGACCTACCTCTTCCAGCCGCAGATCGGCATTTTCAACGCGATCGTCGGGCTGTTCACGGGGACGACCGAGTTCTCCATGATTGCCAACCCGAACCTCGCCCCCTGGGCGATCGTGCTGGTGGACACCTGGATGTGGACGCCCTTCATCATGCTGATCTGCCTGGCTGGGCTGAACTCCGTGCCCCGCGACCTCTACGAGGCGGCCGAGATCGACGGGGCCAGCAGCTGGCGCCAATTCTGGACGGTGACCCTGCCGATGGTGCTCCCCTTCCTCATGCTGGCGGTGCTCTTCCGGGGCATCGAGAACTTCAAGATGTTCGACATGGTCAACGAGTTGACCTCGGGCGGCCCGGGCTCCGTGACGGAGCTGGCCAACATCTACCTGAAGCGGGAGGCCTTTGAGAAGTGGCGGACGGGGTACGCGGCGGCGCTCGCCGTCATCCTCTTCGTCACCGTCTTCGGCTTCGCCAATATCTACGTGAAGGTGTGGAACGCCGTGAAGCAGCGATGAGCGACACCGCCCGATCGATCGTCGAGCCCGGCAAGCGGGCCAAGCGGGTGGCCGGCCTGGTCGTGGCGGCCTATGCTCTCGTCACCCTCATCCCGATTCTCTGGATCGTGGGTACGAGCTTCAAGTCGCCCAACGACGCCATCGCCTACCCGCCCAAGGTCTTCTTCGAGCCGACCCTCGAGGGCTATGTGAACGTCTTCACCACCCGGTCCCGGCAGTCCCCGGAGTACATGGAGAGCCTGCCCCCGCCGGAGACCTGGTACGATAAGCTCGTCCGCCAGCGGAACATGGTGATCACCGGGCCCTCCCGCTTCGGGGACCGCTACCTGAACTCCCTGATCATCGGCTTCGGGTCGACCTTCCTCACCGTGGTGCTCGGGGTGCTCGCCGCCTACGCCTTCTCGCGGTTTCGCGTGCCCCTGCGGGACGACCTCATGTTCTTCATCCTCTCCACCCGGATGTTCCCGCCGGTGGCGGTGGCCATCCCGCTCTTCCTCATGTACCGGGAGCTCGGCCTGTCAGACACCCACCTCGGGATGATCATCCTCTACACGGCCGTGAACCTGAGCCTGGCAGTCTGGCTGCTGAAGGGCTTCATCGACGAGATTCCCCGCGAATACGAGGAGGCCGCCATGGTGGACGGGTACACGCGCTTCCAGGCCTTCCGCAAGGTCGTCCTCCCCCAGGCCAAGGCCGGCATCGCAGCCACGGCGATCTTCAGCCTGATCTTCTCCTGGAACGAGTACAACTTCGCCGTCCTGCTCACCTCCGGGAACGCGCAGACCGCACCTCCCTTCATCCCCCTGATCATCGGGGAGGGCGGGCTGGATTGGCCGGCGGTGGCCGCCGCGACCACGCTCTTCATCCTCCCGGTCCTCCTCTTCACCGTCCTCCTGCGGAAATACCTGCTGGCGGGCATCACCTTCGGGGCTGTGCGATGAGCGCCCCGGATCCCGGCCCCCCTCCCCGCGAGGACCGCCACGGTCACCGCACCCCCCCGGCGGAAGGCATTCCCGCCCGCCCCGGTGCCGGCCGTCGCTGGCCGCGCTGGCTCGCCCGCGGGCCCCTCGAGAACCTCTCCATGGCCCTGATCGGGGCGGGGGTCGTCATGATGACCCAGACCTTCTCGGAAAGCCTCTACGGTTGGTCCTTCCTCGTGGTGCTGGCCGGGACGCTCAGTTTTATGGTGTTCAGTCACTTCCCCGAGTGAAGGGAACAACTGCGGAACGATGGCGGAGATCGAGCTGACCCACCTGCACAAGGCCTTCGATGAGTTCGTGGCCGTGCGGGACACGAACCTCACCATCCACGAGGGAGAGTTCTTCGCCCTGCTCGGGCCGTCGGGCTGTGGGAAGACGACCACCCTGCGGATGATCGCCGGCCTCGAACAGCCCACCTCCGGAAGCATCCGTCTCGACGGGGAGGAGGTCGCGAGGATCCGCCCCGCCCGGCGGGACATCGCCTTCGTCTTCCAGCTCTTCGCGCTCTACCCGCATCTCAACGTGCAGGACAATATCGCCTACCCGCTCCGTTCGCGCGGCGTGCCCGCGGGCGAGCGGAGGGAACAGGTCGCCGAAGTGGCCCGGATCCTCCGCATCGAGCACCTGCTCCGCTCCCGCATCTCCCAACTGGCCGGGGGCGACCGCCAGCGGGTCGCCCTCGCCCGGGCGATGGTGCGCCGGCCGCGCGCCTTTCTCATGGACGAACCGCTCGGCACCCTCGACGCGGAAATGCGGGCGGCCATGCGGGACGAACTCCGCGGGCTGCACGACCGGATCCGGGCGACCACCGTTTACGTCACCCATGACCAGATGGAGGCCATGAGCATGGCCGACCGCATCGCGGTGATGAACGGGGGCGACGTGCTGCAGGCGGCTCCGCCCATGGAGTTGTACCTCAATCCGGCCACGCTCTTCGTGGCCGGCTTTGTCGGATCGCCCCCCATGAACCTATTGGAGGCGGAGGGTCACCGGGAGGCCGGTGGGGACGTCCTGCGGCTGCGTGCGGAGGGCACTCCGGCAGTGGCGGCGCCCTCCCTCCCGGGCGGGCTTCCGGCCGGACCCCTCGTCCTCGGCGTGCGGCCGGAACACTTGCGCGTGGGGCCCGAGGCGTCCCTCCCCGCCACGGTGTACGGGGCGGAGTACCTCGGCTCCCACCGGATCCTCACCCTCGACTCGCCCGCCGGGCGCCTCCGGGCACGGGTCTCCAAGGATCACCCCGCGCAGGCGGGGGACCGTACGGGGATCGGCGTGGATCCCCGGCAGGCTATCCTTTTCGATCCCTCCACGGGATCCGCCCTCAACCGGATGGCCGGAGCACCGCCCCTCCCCGACGCGGAAGGAGGTCCCCATGGCTGAGGTGCGCCTCGAGAACATCACCAAGGACTTTGGCCGGGTGCGGGCCCTCGAGGGCCTGTCCTTCCACATCGAGGATGGCGAGTTCTTCGTGCTGCTCGGACCCACGGGTGCCGGGAAGACCACCACCCTCCGCACGGTGGCCGGGCTGGAAAGGCCGGCGGCCGGCCGGGTGCTTCTCGGCGGGGAGGACGCCACCGGATGGTCGCCGGCCCAACGGGATGTCGCCTTTGTCTTCCAGCAGTACTCCCTCTACCCGCACCTCACGGTCTTCGAGAATCTCGCTTTCCCCCTGCGGGCCCCGGGCAAGAAGCTCGGTGCGCGGGAGATCCGGCGGAGGGTCGAGGAGGTGGCCGCCAAGCTGCGGATCGAATCCAAGCTGGACAACAAGGCGACCGCCCTCTCCGGCGGGGAGATGCAGCGGGTCTCCCTCGGGCGCGCCCTCGTCCGCGAGCCCGCCTGCTTCCTCATGGATGAGCCGTTGTCTTCCCTCGATGCCAAGCTGAGGGAGGGCCTGCGGGTCGAGCTGAAGCACCTGCAGGTGGAGCTGGGGGCGACCATTCTCTACGTCACCCACGACCAGGTGGAGGCCATGACCCTCGCCGATCGTGTGGGCGTCCTCGTCGGGGGCCACTTGCAGCAAGTCGGCCCCCCCGAGGAGGTCTACGAATACCCGGACAACCTCGAGGTCGCCCAGCAGATGGGCCACCTGCCCCTGAACCTCTTTCCGGTCGAGGAGGAGGCCGTGCGCGCCCGCGGGATCGACCGGATCGGGGTGCGAGCGGAGCACCTCCGGGTCCTGCCGGAAGAGCAGGCCGGCCCGGACGACCTTCGCGCGGAGGTTCTCCGCGTGGAGCGGCTCGGCGCCGAGGAGGTGGCCTTCCTCCGCGTGGGCAACCGCCGCCTCTACGCGATGGGCGAGGAGCACGGGCGCTTCCCGGACGCGGGCGAGGTCGCCGTGCGGGTGGAGACCGACGATTCCCTCGCTTTCGACCCGAGCGGTCGTCGGCTCGACCGTGATCCGGGCGGCAGGGGAGAGGCCCCGCCGGGAGGCGAGTCCCCGGCCGATGCGGCCCGGCGTATGGCCCGGGGCCTCCGGGACTGAGGGAAACCCGGGCCCGGGATGCCCACCCCGCGAGGGGGCCGGGGACGGGAAAATTCCCGTGGGCGGCCTCCTTTCCGGTTGAACCGTGCACCGCGCGTTCCTAGCCTCCCGGCCCATGAACGAGCATGTAGCGCAATTTCTCGAAAGCGATCAAGAGGGTCTCCTCGACCACCAGTGCGAGGGGATTCCCCGCGAGCGCCTCCACCTTCCGGGTCCGGACTTCGTCGACCGCTCCTTCATCAATTCCGACCGCAACACCCAGGTGCTGGTCAATCTCCAGCGCATGTACAACACCGGTCGGCTCGCCGGGACCGGCTACCTCTCGCTCTTCCCGGTCGACCAGGGGATCGAGCACTCGGCCGCCGCCAGCTTTTCGAAGAATCCGGACTACTTCGACTCCCGCGAGATCATCGCCATGGCCTACGAGGCCGGGTGCAACGGGGTCGCCTCCACCGCCGGCGTCCTCGGGATGCACGCCCGCGAGTTCGCCCACAAGATCCCCTTCATCGTGAAGCTCAACCACAACGAGCTGCTCACCTACCCGAACACCTTCGACCAGATCATGTTCACGGATGTCGACCGGGCCGTCGACATGGGGGCGGCCGCGGTGGGAGCGACGATCTACTTCGGGTCGGAGGAATCCGACCGGCAGATCCAGGAGGTCGCCGAGGCCTTTGCCCGCGCCCACGAGAATGGCCTCTTCACCGTCCTCTGGTGCTACCTCCGCAACGAGGGCTTCCACCACCCCGATGGGAACGACGAGACGGCCGCCGACCTCACCGGGCAGGCCAACCACCTCGGCGTCACCATGCAGTCCGATCTCATCAAGCAGAAGCAGCCCACCCACAACGGGGGCTTCAACCACCTCGAGAATTTCGGGAAGACCGACAAGCTGGTCTACGACAAGCTGACCACCGACCATCCGATCGATCTCTGCCGTTGGCAGGTCGTCAACTGCTACATGGGCCGCCTCGGGCTGATCAACTCCGGCGGAGGATCCGGGCAGCACGACATGGCCGAGGCCATCCGGACCGCCGTCATCAACAAGCGCGCCGGGGGCTGTGGCCTCATCTCCGGTCGCAAGGTCTTCCAAAAGCCCCGCGAGGAGGGCACCGCCATCCTGAACGCCATTCAGGACGTCTACCTCGAGGATTCGATCACCGTCGCCTGAGGCGGTGCTCTCCGGCTCCTTTTTGGACCTCCAATCCACGAAAGGGCGCGCCCGTACCGGGCGCGCCCTTTTCGTGCGGTGCTCCCCCGGGGGAGGGCAGTATACTTCCGCCGGGAGGCGTCGCTTCCGCGCTCCTTGCGCCGCCCGCGGACCGGCCGGCGGGCGAGCCCGCCGCACCTGACCGCGGCAGGAGGGGAGTGGAGCGACTCGGTATCTTCGGCCGAGAGGTGGAGCCGGGGATGGGGAGTGTTGCCCCTGCCGTGGACAGCGCAAAGGCAAGGGAAGGGAGGGAGGGGCGGGAGGCCGGCCTCCTGCGCGTTCAGGGGAGCCAGGGCGGGAGTTGGCGGAGTTGGATGTCGAAAGCCCAGGGGATGAGGGTGAGGCCGGTGAGCACGAGGAGGCCGAGGAAGAGGGCATGGAGGAGGAGACCAGCCCGGGTCATGTCGGGGATGCGGATCCGGCCGGCACCGTAAACAATGGCGTTGGGGGGAGTGGCCACGGGGAGCATGAAGGCGCAGGAGGCGGCGAGGGCGGCGGGGGCGGCGAGGAGGAGGGGGTTCTCGCCGATACCGATGGCGAGGGAGGCGAGGATGGGGAGGAAGGCGGCGGTGGAGGCGGTGTTGGAGGTGACTTCGGTGAGGAAGACCATGAGGGTGACCACGGCGAGGAGGAGCAGGGCGGTGGGGAGGGCACCGAGGGCGGCGAGGGAATCGCCGAGTGCGTCGGCGAGTCCGGTTTCGTTGATGGAACCAGCCATGCTGAGTCCCCCGCCGAAGAGGAGGAGAACTCCCCAGGGAACCCGGGCGGTATCCTCCCAGGAAAGAATCTGGGGGTGGTCGGGGTTGCCGGAGGGGACGAGGAAGAGGAGGACCCCGGAGGCGATGGCGATGCCCGCATCGGAGAGGAGGGGGAGCACGGGAACAACGGCCGGGCGGAGGATCCAGGCGAGGGCGGTGAGGACAAAGAGGGCGGCCACCCGTTTCTCCTGGGGAGAGAGGGGACCGAGGCGGTCCAGTTCCCGCTGGAGGTAGTCGCGTCCGCCGGGCAACTCCCGGATGCGAATGGGGTAGAGGACGCGGGTGAGAGCGAGGTACATCAGGGGGAGGGTGACGGCGACGAAGGGAATGCCGACCGTCATCCATTGGAAGAAGGAGATCTCGTAGCCGTAGGACTCCTGCATGAACCCGGCGAGGAGGGCGTTCGGCGGGGTGCCGATGAGGGTGCCAATCCCGCCGAGGTTGCAGGCGTAGGCGATGCCGAGGAGGAGGACCCGTTCGAAATTGCGGCGGCGCTCGGGGGGCTCCGACGCGACGAATTCGAGGAGGGAGAGGGCGATGGGGAGCATGAGGATCGCGGTGGCGGTGTTGCTGACCCACATGCTGAGGAAGCCGGCGGCAAGAAGGATCCCGAGGACGATGGAGTTGGGCCCGACCCCGGTGAAGCGGACGATCCAGAGGGCGATGCGCCGGTGGAGGTTCCACCGCTGGATGGCGACCGCGAGGAGGAAACCACCGAGAAAGAGGAAGATGATCGGGTTGGCGTAGGGGGCGGTGGCCTCGGTGATCCCGCGCACGCCGAGGAGGGGGAAGAGGACGATGGGGAGCAGGGCGGTCCCGTAGATGGGAATGGCCTCGGTGATCCACCAGGTGGCCATGAGGGCGGTGATCGCGGCGGTTTTCCATGCTTCGGGAGAGAGTCCGTCGGGCGTGGGGAGGGAGAGCAGTCCCAGCAGGAGGAGGAGGCCCAGCCCTCTCCCGATGGCGGGAGTGGAGAGGCGCTTGCGGCGAGGGAGAGGAAATTCGTGGTCGTGCGTCATCAACAGGTGAGGGGGAGAAGCGCTTGCGGAACAAAGGTTACGGGAGTTCCGGCCGTGGGACCGGCCACGGAAAATCCGGCCGGTGCCCCGGAACGGCGAAGCGAATCGCGTGCCGATCCGGGTTCGTGGGCGAGGAAAGGTTCGCGGAGGAGCCTCGTCGAGCCACCTCAGTTGCCCGGGACCACTTCGTCGACGGCCCGGGCCACGGCCTCGGGGGTGAGGGAGCGAAAGCAGCGCGCCCAACGGTGGCGGCGGGTCTCGCCGGGCCGGGCGGGGAGATCGGCGATGAGCGTCCGGGTCTGTGCCCCGAGGGGTTGCCAGCGTTTCGGGGAATGCACCCCGTCGCACTGCCCCATCAGGCAGACCAGCGGGGATCCGAGGGCGGCGGCGAGGTGGGCCGGGCCGCTATCCCGGGAGATGACCACGGTGGCGGCGGCGAGCAGGCGGGCGGTGGTGTCGAGGGCATCCTTCCCGCCGCGGTCCTCCCAGGCGGAAGCGGGGAGGCGGTCGATGAGTTGCGCGGTTACCGCCTCGTGGGGACGCTCTCCCACGAGGACAATCCGCCACCCCCGGTCGGTGTGCAGATGGCTTGCGAGCTTGGCGAACGACTCCGGTGGCCAGGTCGGCTTATCCCCGTGCGCGGTGGTGTGGAGGACGGCAAAGGATTCCGGCGGGACCGGGGCCTGCGCACCACCACGAGTTTCCCGGGCGAGGTGGATGCGGGGCTGAGGCTGCGGGGGGGGCTCGACCCCGAGGGGTACGAGGGGATCGAAGGCGGCCCGTGCCTCGTGGAGGGTGCCTTCCTCCCGGCGGGAGGGCACCCGTTCAGTGAGGAACCAGCCCCGCCGAGGGCCACGATAGCCGATCCGGCGGGGAATGCCGACGGTGGCGGCGGCGGCCTGGAGGTCGAGGTCGGGCTGGAGGAAGACCGCGGCGTGGCAGCCGAGCGGCCGGAGGCGGCGGCGCAGCCGGAGAAAGCGATGCGGCCGCAGGCGGCGGTGGGCTTGGGGCGCGGTGGGGACAGCGAGGGGCGTGGCGACGGGATCGGCGGCGAGCAGGGAAGCCTGGGCGGGTCCGGTCGCGAGGAGCACCGCCGTGTCCGGGAAGGTCTCGCGCAGGGGGTCGAGGACCGCGGTGGAGAGGACGACATCCCCGATGCGGTCGGTCCGGGCGAGGAGGAGGGGGCCGGGGCTCCTCATGGGTCGAGGCCGGCGGAGGCCCGCAGCCGGGTGGCCAGCGCGCGCGTGTTCTCCTCCGTCCGGAAGTGGTCGAGCACCCATTGGCGGGCGTTGCGGCCGAGGCGCTCGCGCTCCCGCGGATCGTTGCGGAGGGCGAGGATGCGGTCGGCCCACGCCCCCACCTCAAGGGTGGGCAGGAGGATGCCGGTCTCCCCGTCGCGAACGGCCTCTGCGACTCCCGGGAGGGAGTGGGCGAGTACGGGTACGTTGGCAGCCATCGCCTCGGCCACAGCATTGGGCAGGCCGTCCCGGTTGCCGTCAGCGGCGATGACGCCGGTGAAGAGGAAGAGGTCGGCCCTGGCGAGGGCGCGAAAGACCTCCGCGTTGGGGGCCGCACCGAGGAAAGTGACCCGATCGGCAATCCCGTGGGCGCGGGCGCGGGCGGCGAGCCGGGACCGCTCCGGGCCGTCCCCGAGGATCGTGGCGTGGAACTGGATCCCGCGGCGGGCGAGAGCGGCGTAGATTTCCAGTTGCCGGAAAAAGCCCTTCTTGGGAACGAGTCGGCCCACGGAAAGCAGCTGGAACTCCCGCGGTGACCGGGGCGGGCTTGCGGCGGGGCTCTCCGGGGAACGTTCCGGCGGCAGGGCGGGAAGTCCGCGGCGTACGAGGAGGACGCGCTCCGGCCGGGCCCCGCGCTCGAGCAATTCCCGCCGGGCGGCCATCGTGGAGGTGCGGACCCAGTCGGCGGTGGCGATTTTCTCGGCGAGGAGGGGATCGCCGCCGTCCTGGAAGAGATCGTAGGCATGTGCCTCAAAGGAGTAGGGCCAGCCGTGGATGCGGTGGAGGACCCAGGCGGCGGTGGCGGGAGCCGCTGCCCAAGAGGCGTGGACCCAGGCGGGCGGCGTCCGCCCGTTTTGGCCGGCGAGGAGGACGCCCGCGCCGAGGCCGAGGAGAAGCTCCTGCCACTGGAGGAAGGAGCGGGGGGGATGGCGGCTGGCGGTGGCCACGACTTCCCGCCATCGGTCGGGTGTGCGGCTCAGGTGGGTGAGAAGGGAGGGGAGGAGGGCGGCGAACTTTTCGGGGAGGAGGGAGGTCGCCGGGGGTCGGTCTGCTTGTCCGCCTCTCCACAGCGAGATGAGCTCGAGGGGGAGCAGGCGTTCGAGGTGGGCCACTTCCCGCTGCAGGAAGGTTTCCGAGAGGCGGGGGAAGGTGGTCGCGAGGTAGAGGATCCGGGCGGGATCGGCTTCCGGGAGGGACCGCCTCGCCATGTGCGTTCGGCCGTCGCGGCCGGGAGCCCGGGGCCGGGTCAGGAAATCCCGTGATGCGAACCGTTCAGGCTCGCCGGGGCAGTCTCGCTGGTGGCCTCGGTGGAACGGGCGGGCTTCGGGTTCGTCGTGTCGAAGGCGAGGGTGATTTCCTCAGCGTAAGCGGCCTTCTCTCCGTTCACGGTGATGGTGCCCTCAAAAACGGCAAGCGGGCGGCGGATCCGCTTCACCTCCACGCGCATCCGGAAGATCTCCCCCGGTCGGCAGACGCGGTGGCAGCGCACGCCGTCGCAGCTCTTGAAAAAGACGGTCGTGGGATCGACGGCCGTGTCCGCCCCGAGGGCATTCCCCTTCAGCAAATAGAGGACCCCGAGTTGGCCGAGTGCCTCCAGCATCACCGAGGCCGGAAAGACGGGGTTGTTCTTGAAGTGACCCTCGAGAAAGAATTCCTCCCCGGTGATCCGGTACTCGCCGGTGGCGAATTCGCTCTCCACGGTGGCTCCGTTCAGGAAGAGGAACGGGGGCTGCTGGGGGAGGGCTGCGAGGATCTCCTGGTAGGAGAGTCCCCGGGTCGGCGCTTCCCGCGCCGAGCTCCCGCCGCCGGCCTTCTCGTCCATGTAGGTGCGGATGTCGGCGAGGGTCCGCAGCTCCCGGAGCTCGTTGTTGTCGAAGGAGATGTTCAGGGTCTCTTCCACGAGAATGACGATCTCCATCATGGTGAGGGAATCGACTCCGAGATCCTCGAACAAGCGCAGCTCCTCATTGCCGGAGTGGAGCAGGGGCTTCGCTTGGGGTTCGAGGAAGCGCTCGATGATCCCGTTGACGATTTCGGGAATCCACGTGGCGTCGCCACCCTCACGGTAGGCCACGGCGGCCTCGAAAGTGCCGTCCGGGCAGCGTTTCAAGGATTCCTTTAACTTCTTGGTGTCTTCCGGAGACAGCGTTAGGTTAGCCATGGCAGGGAATAGTTGCGACGAGAGCCTCTCCCGAGTCCCGAGTGCATCGCCCGGGGATATGGTACATAGGTGATGGCTGAGGCGGCAATAAGTGCGGAGGTTGAAGGATTTTTGGCGTTGCGCAACAGAATTCTCAAGGCGATGGCTGGTGGGGTGTCTCCTTCTCGACGGGCCGTGCAAGCCCTCCCGCACTGATGACCTCTGAGCCGACCGAATCCAACGATCCACGCCCCGTGGTTCTCACCTGTGCCCAACCGAGCGGAACCCTGACCCTCGGCAATTACCTCGGGGCCCTGCGCAACTGGGCCCGGCTGCTGGACGAGGCGGAGAGCTACTTCGGGATCGTCGACCTCCATACCCTGACAGCCCGGACCGTGCCGGCAGAGCTCCGGCGCCACACCCTTTCCTGCCTCGCCCAGTACATTGCCTCGGGGATGGACCCGGCCCGGTGTTCGCTCTTTGTGCAGTCGCACGTCATCGGGCACACCGAGTTGGCCTGGATCCTCGGTTGCCTTACCCCGATCGGGGAGCTGCAGCGGATGACCCAGTTCAAGGAGAAGGCGCAGCGGCTCGGGTTCCGGGCGGGCGGGGAGGACGACGAACTCCGCTTCACCCACGAGGGAGCACCGGCCCAGGCGACGGTGAACAGTGGCCTGCTCTACTACCCCGTCCTCATGGCCGCGGACATTCTCCTCTACAACGCCGACCGGGTCCCCGTCGGGGAAGACCAACGACAGCACCTTGAGCTGACCCGCGAGCTCGCCCGTCGTTTCAACCATCGCTATTCGGAGACCTTTGCGGTGCCGGAGGCGGACATTCCCGCCGAGACGGCGAAGATCCGCTCCCTGCAGGATCCCACGCGCAAGATGTCGAAGTCCGACGAGGACCCGCAGGCGACGCTTTTCCTCCTCGATCCGCCGGACCGGATCCGCCGGAAGATCGGAAGTGCGGTGACGGATTCCGGAGCGGAGATCCTGCACCGTGAGGACAAGCCCGGGGTGTCCAACCTTCTCGAGATTCTCGCGGCGACGACCGGGGAACGGGTGGCCGTGTGGGAGGATCGCCTCGCCGGGAAGGGGTACGCGGAGCTGAAGCGAACCACGACGGAGGCGGTGGTAGCGGTCCTCGACCCCGTCCGGAAGCGCTACGAGGAACTCATGGCGGACCGTGGCTACCTCGAGGAAGTGCTGCGGACCGGGGCGGAGGCGGCCCAGCGACGGGCCGACCGGGTGCTGCGGAAAGTGTACCGCAAGGTGGGCCTCTACCCGCGGCCCCGCCCCTCCTGAGCACGGCCTTCCGCCCGCCGCCGTCCGATCCGGCTCCCGCTCCTCCTCCCCGCTGGCCCGCCGCCCTACGCCTATGCGCCGCCTCCGCCTCGCCCTCGTCACCGAGACCTACCCTCCCGAGGTCAACGGGGTCGCCATGACCAACGATCGCCTGCGGCGCGGGTTGGAGGCACGGGGCCACCGGGTTCTCCTCCTGCGGCCGCGGCGGGCCGACCGGCCGCGCGGGGAGGCCGGTGTTCTCGAGGTCCCTTCCGTGCCCCTGCCGGGCTATCCGGGCCTGCGCATGGGGCTGCCCCCCTTCCTGCGGATGCACCGGGCGTTGCAGGCCTTCCAGCCCGACCTCCTGCACATCGCCACGGAGGGACCGCTCGGCTGGGGCGGCCTTGCCTGGGCGCGGCGCCTCCGCGTACCCGTATCTTCCACCTTCCACACCAATTTCCACCGCTACTGCGGAGACTACGGGGCCTCCTTCCTCCGGGGAACCGCCCTCGGCTACCTGCGCGCCTTCCACAACCGCTGCCAGCTCACGACCGTGCCCGACGAGCGGTTGCGCGGGGAATTGGAGCGAGCCGGCTTTGCGAGAACGGCCTTGCTCGGGCGGGGCGTGGACATCGGGCTCTTTTCGCCGGCCCGGCGGGACGAGAACCTCCGCCGCGCGTGGGGCGCTCGCCCGGGCGATCGCGTCGTCCTCTTCGTGGGCCGGATTGCCGCGGAGAAGAACCTGCCTCTCTTCCTCGAGGCGGTCCATCGGGCGCGCCGCGAAGACGCCCGGATCCGGGCGGTGGTGGTGGGCGACGGGCCTCTCCGGCAGCGGTTGGAGCGGGAGTGGCCCGGGGTGGTCTTCGCCGGCATGCGTCACGGCGAGGACCTCGGCCGGCACTACGCCTCGGGGGATGCCTTCTGGTTTGGCAGCCTCTCGGAGACCTACGGCAATGTGGTGGCCGAGGCCATGAGCAGTGGGCTGGACGTGCTGACCTTCGATTACGCGGCCGGGCGCCAGCTCATCCGCGACGGGGTGAACGGGCGGCTTGTGCCGGAGGGAGAGGAGGGGGATTTCCTCGAGGCGGCCCGCGCGTGGGCACGGGAGCCGGGGGATGTCTCCGGGCGGCAGCGGGAGGCCCGGGCGACTGCCGAGTCGATGCCGTGGAGCCGGATGCTCGATCGTTTCGAGGGCCTCGTCCAACCGCTCCTCCCCGAGCCCGAACCGCAGTTTCCCCCGCGTCCCGCATGGGGCGATCACCCGGCGGCATGAGGGTCCTGGTGCTCGGTGCCTCCGGACTGGTCGGTGCTGCCGTCGCCACAGCGGCCCGCGACCGCGGGCACACGGTGAGCGCCTGGGGCGGGGCCACGCCCGACGCGCTCCCCCCGGGCTGCGACCGGGCGGTGGATCTGGGAAGCGGGGAAGGACTCGAGGCTCTCGTCGCCGGGGAGGCACCCGATGCGCTCGTCAATGCGGCCGCAGTCAGCCATCCCGCCGGCGTCGAGGCGGATCCGGAGGGGAGCTGGCGGTTGAATGTGGACCTGCCCGGCCAACTCGCCGATGGGGCGCGGCGTTGGGGAATTCCCTTGGTGCAGTTCTCCTCGGACATGGTCTTTCCCGGCGGCGGGCAGGACTTCTCCCCGTCCGACCCGCCGGCCCCGCTCCACCCCTACGGCGAGCAGAAACGGGCCGCCGAGCAGCGGGTGGCCGAGCTGCACCCCGGCGGCTCCCTCGTCCTGCGGATCACTCTCGTCAACGGCAACAGCCCGCGCGGCCGACGCAGTGTGCACGAGAAACTCCTCGCGGCGATTGCCGCAGGCGAGCGACCCCGGCTCTTCCGGGACGAGATTCGTCAGCCCTGCGCGGCCGGCCGGGTGGGGGAGGTCGTGGCCCGGCTTCTCGAAACCGGGGCAGCCTCGGGGATCTACCACTGGGGCGGTGCCGAGACGATCAGCCGGTACGAACTCGGGAGACGCATCCTCGCTCGCTTTGGACTGTCGCTGGATCGGGTGGAGCCGGCGGAACTCCCTCCCGGTCGACCCGGAAGGCTTGTTCTCGGGGACGGGGGGCTCGGTCTCCGCTTGGGCTTGGGAGCGAGTACGGTCGAGGAACAGTTGGCGGTGCTTCGCCAGCCCCCCCGGCTCTGGGAAGGGGGAGAGGCCAGGTAGGGGCGCCCCAACGGGAAACAAAAAAAGGGGCGCGGCCTACCCCTAAGCCGCGCCCCTAGTTGCTTTCTGCTTTGTTGTTACCCCAATCTCCCTATGGGAGAAAGTCGTTATGCCGAGGAATGTGCGCCCCTCAGCGCGGTTTCGCAAGCGAAAATCGCCAAATCCCCCCAAATTTTTTCCGGGAGCGTTCCCGTGCCTTTTTTTGGCTAGGAGCCCTGACCCCGGGCTGAGGGTGCGTTGACAGCCTACCTGGTTTCCGCAGGCTGGTCGAGTGGTAGGAGGTGGTTTTCCCGCCGACTTTGCAGCCTTTTTCCTCGTTCCCGCGTCTCATGGAATCACCGGAGTCACCCGATCCCCGCCCCGCGAAGGTTTTCCTCACCAAGGTGATTGGCGGCAAAGCATTCCATGCGGAGATGGCCAAGGCGGAAACGTCCCCGGAGCTTCTGGAGGGCGAGGGCTACGCGCTGCTCGAGGAGGGTGAGGATCTCGGCCGGGTACGGCGCCGGATCACGGTGGAGTGCCCGGTGTGCGGGTGCAGCCAAGAGCGTTTCGAGCAATCGGGCCGCTTCGGGTGTCCCCAGTGCTACCACTCGTTCGGTGGACTCGTGCAGGGGATTCTCCAACGCATGCACAGCGGGCTGCAACATGTCGGGAAGATCCCCGCCGGCCAGAAGACGGAGGAGGTCGCGGCAGCCCGGCGGACCCACCTCGAGGAGGAACTCGAGCAGGCCATTGAGCGCGAGGACTACGAGGAAGCGGCGCGCCTGCGGGACGAAATCCGGCTCTGGACGGCTTCGCCCGAAAGTGGCCCGTGAAGGCCGCCGCCCGGGGTTTGCGGCCGTCCATTTACTTACCCGTGGCCGCGGGAGTGGCCTTTCTGGGTCTCCTTGGGGTCATCGCGTTCGGACCGGGGCGGGTGGCTGCGCTCCCCGCGGCAGGCGTGGATCACCTGTTGGCATGGGCCGACGGCCAGCTTCCCTTTCTTTACCTGATGCTCTTCATGGCGCCCTTCCTGCCGCTGCCGGTGACCCCCTTTCTGGTCGCGGCCGGGGTGGCCTTCACCGCTCGATTCGGGGAATGGGGCGGTAGTGGCCTCGCCGCGAGTGCGGTCGCTCTCAATCTCGCCCTTGTCTATTTCCCAGTGGCGGGACCGCTCCGCCGGGTGGTGCACCGCTTTCTCGAGCGTACCCGCTTCGAGATGCCCGCCGGAGAGTCGATCGGTGGAGGCCGCCTTTGCTGGGTGGTGCGGTTGACTCCGGTACTGCCCCTCTTCGCGCAAAGTTATCTACTCGGGATCCTCCGGGTGCCCTATCGTTCCTACCTGCTGGCCAGCTGGATGATCCAGGTGCCCCTCGCCTTTGTGGTCGCGATGAGTGCCGGGGCCGTCCTTGAGGGCAACTGGACGCTCGTCCTGGGTGCCCTCGCGGCCCTCGCCGGCTTGCTCTGGCTCCGCCGCCTGGGACGGGCACGCGTCGCCCGTGCCGGGCCGGAGGGAACGCAGTCATGAGCCCGCGCGCGAGGGCCGCCGTCCCCCCGGCCTGGCCCGGGGCGGCAGGGGCGATCCGCCGGGAGTTGCCGGAAGGAGTTGACGCGGCCACCCCCTTCACCCGTAGGTGCTCCTTCCGGGAACCACTCTGTAGTCTCCTCCGGATCGCCGCCTCTTCACCCACCCTTTCCTCTCCCGTATGAACCCGCTCTCCGCCCGCGTACGCCCCGGTCGCCGGAACTGGCTCGCCGTGGGGCTTCTCCTTCTTCCGGCTGGCCTGATCATGGCTTTCCTCATTGTCGAGGCAGGGGGGTGGAGCGGGGTGCGCGGGCTGCTCGCGCAGGCACTTCCCTGGGCCGGCGAGCATCCGGTCCTCCTCTACTTTCTTCTCCTCATCACGGCACTCTTTCCCGTGCCGCAGCTCCCCGTGCTCATCCTCGCCGGGATGGTCTTCGTCCAACGGTACGGGGAGATCCCGGGCGCTGCCCTCGCGGTGAGTGCGGTCGCCCTCAACAACGTGCTCTGCTACGTGCTGGTCTCCGGCCCCCTCCGCGCGGTGATCTTCCGGTTTCTCGAGCGCCACGGTTTCGCCCGGGAGGGACCCCTGCGGCGGCATCCTTGGAAGTTTGCCTTCCTCATCCGGATGATTCCGGTGCTCCCGGTGTTTGCCCAGAGCTATCTCCTCAGTGCCCTGCGCATCCCCTTTCCCGCCTACTTGGTGGCCAGCTGGAGCGTTCGCCTGCCGCTCGCCTTCACCATGGTCCTGACCGCCGGGGCCATCCTCAAGGGGAAGACGAGCCTCTTCGTCGTCACCGGCATCGTGCTGCTGCTCCTCTGGGGAATGAAGAACTTCCTGGGCCGCCGCCTGCAGCAGGAGGCGGAAGAGGAAGCGGGCCGGGGGAACCTGCCGGCCCGGCCGGATCCGGATTTTCCGAAGAGCTCCGACCAGGCAGAGGCGAACACCGCCTGGACTCGAGGGAAGGGGACGCCGTGAGGACGACGGTACCCAGCGAGGCGATGACCGTGGGCGAGCTGACGCGCGCCCTCAAGGACCTGATCGAGGGCACCTACCCGCGGGTCTGGGTGCGCGGGGAGATCTCGAACTTGCGGCGCCAGCCAAGCGGGCACACCTACTTCTCCCTGAAGGATGAGGACAGCCAGCTCCCGGCGGTCCTTTTCCGGGGAAACGCCGCCCGGATCGGCATGGAGCCGACCAACGGCCAGCAGGTGCTCGCGGCCGGCGAACTGTCGGTGTACGAGCCGCGGGGCAACTACCAGCTGATCGTGCGGGACCTTGTCGAGGACGGGGTGGGCCGCCTGCAGCGGGAGCTGGAGGCGACCAAGGAGCGTCTTCGCGCTGAGGGCCTCCTCGACCCCGCGCGCAGGAAGCCCCTTCCCTCCCTCCCGCTGAACATCGGGGTCATCACCTCACCCGCCGGAGCAGCCCTCCGGGATTTCCTCAGCGTCCTCCGCCGACGGCACTGGAGGGGCCGGGTGGTGCTCCTCCCCGCGCTCGTCCAGGGCTCCGCGGCGGCCGGGGAGGTGGCCGCCCGGGTCGAACAGGCGGCCCGCTTTCCCGGGCTCGACTTGCTCGTGCTCACCCGCGGCGGGGGAAGCCTCGAGGATCTCTGGTCCTTCAATGACGAAAACCTTGCCCGCACGGTGGCGGCGTGCCCGGTGCCCACCCTTTCCGCGATCGGCCACGAGACCGACACGGTCCTCACCGATTTCGTGGCCGACCTCCGCAAGGAGACGCCGACGGGGGCGGCCGAGTGGATCAGCAGCCTGGCCGTCGAGGCCCGCGAGCGGCTCGCCGCCCTCGGTCGCGAGCTACAGCGCTCGGCCCGCGATCGAATCGCCGCGGCGAGCGAGGCAACGGATTCCCTCGCCGAGCGAATCCGGCCGCGGACGCTCCGCCGCTTCCTCGAGGGTCAGCAGCAGCGGGTCGACGAGTGGACGGTCCGGTTGGACCGCGCCGCCCTGCGGGGATTCGGCGGTCGGCGAGAGCGCCTCTCCCTGCTGCAGGGGCGGCTCGCCCGCGTGAGCCCGCGGCGTCAGCTCAGCCAGTCCGCGGGGGAGCTCCGCCGGTTGCACCGCCTCCTCGACCGGGAAACCGATCGGGCTCTCGAACGGAAGCGCGGCGCGGTCGAGTCTCTCTTGCGGACGCTGCGCACGGGAGGACTGGAGGGCACCCTGCGGCGCGGATTCGCCGTAGTCCGGGATGAGCGGGACCGACCCCTTGCAAGGGCCGCCGAGGTGACCCCGGGAGCCCGGCTGCAAGTCCAGTTCGCCGACGGCCGGATTGCGGTGCGGGTGGATGGCACCGCCGGAAAGGGGGTGGATGCCTGATGGCCCTCGACCGACTCAAGGGCCTGCGGGACGAGTACGACGTGATCGTCATCGGCAGTGGCCTCGGGGGGCTCACCGCGGCGAACACCCTCGCCCGGGCGGGGCACACGGTGCTCGTCCTCGAGCACCACTACCAGTTCGGCGGGCTCGCCACCTGGTTCAAGCGGCCCCGCGGCCACATTTTCGACATTTCCCTGCACGGCTTCCCGGTGGGCATGATCAAATCCTGCCGCAAGTACTGGACCCGGGAAATCGCCGACTCGATCGTCCCCCTGCGGGATGTGCGCTTCCGCAACCCCGAGTTCTCCCTGCAGACGACCTTCGACCGGGCGGACTTCACCCGGATCCTTACCGAGGACTTCCGCGTACCCGCAGAGCGCGTGGAGGCCTTCTTTGCCCACCTCGGGGCGATGAACTACTACGACGACGATGGCCGGACCACCCGGGAACTCTTCGAGGAATTCTTTCCCGGCCGGCCCGATGTGAAGCGCCTGCTCCTCGAGCCGATCGCCTATGCCAACGGCTCCTCCGAGGACGACCCGGCAATCACCTTCGGCATCGTCTTCTCGAACTTCATGAGCAAGGGCATCTACACCTTCCGGGGCGGGACGGATGTCCTCATCGGCAAGATGGTGGACGAGTTGCGGGCCAACGGGGTGGACCTGCGCAAGAAGGTCCTCGTGGAAGGCGTGGAGACCGAGAGCGTGAACGGGCGGGAGGAGGTCCGCGGCGTGCGCGCGGACGGCCGCTTCCTGCCGGCGCGCGCTGTCGTCTCGAACGCCAACGTGGTGGGCACGGCCCTCCACCTCCTCGGAGAGGAAAAGCTTCCCCCCGCCTTCGCCGACAGGGTGAGGAAGGTGCGGGTCAATACGAGCTCCTGCCAGGTCTACCTTGGTCTGCGCAAGGGGGAGGAACTCGCCCCGAACGGGGACCTCTTCTTCCTCTCCTCGGCCCCCCGCTTCTCCAGCCGGGAGCTGACCGATCGGCACACGACGAGCCGTACCTTTTCCTTCTACTACCCGGAGATGCGCCCGCACCTCGACCCGGTGCGCTCGGCGGCGGTGGCCTCCCTGAACAGCCGCTGGTCGGAGTGGCAGGATCTCGGCGAGGAAGGGTACGAGGAAGAAAAGGACCGCCTCGTGCAGGAATCCCTCGCCGCCCTCGAGGAATTGCAGCCGGGTGTGGCGGACAAGATTGACCACGCCGAGGCGGCCACTCCGCGCACGGTGAATCGCTACACCCGCCACCCAGGGGGCACCTCCTTCGGCACGAAGTTCGAGGGGCTGCCCGTCTCCGCCGAGCTCCCCGAGCAGGTGCCCGGCCTCTTCCATGCCGGTAGCGTTGGCATCATCATGTCCGGCTGGCTCGGCACCATCAACTACGGTGTCATTGTCGCCGGGAAGGTGGATGCCTTCCTGCGCGCGCCCTCCACGGCCGGTCGCGGGGCCTGAGCGGGAAAACGCTGCTCCCGGGAGTGAGACGCCTGCGCCGCACAACTGGGACACGACTGTGTCACGATGGCGCGAAAGGGCGCGCGTTGACGGGTCTTCGCCGATTCGTTTGAATCCATAAATTACTACAGAAGAAAGAGATAGAAAAATCTATCGCAGATGGCACCGATCCGGCATCACTGCGGAGTATGAGTAAAGTAATTGGTATCGACCTTGGGACGACGAACTCCTGCGTCGCCGTCATGGAAGGCGGCGAGCCGAAGGTAATTGAGAATGCGGAGGGTGCCCGGACGACTCCCTCCGTGGTCGCTTTCTCCAAGAATGGTGAGCGGCTGGTCGGCCAGGCTGCCAAGCGCCAGGCCATCACCAACCCGTCCAACACGATCTTTTCCGCCAAGCGCCTCATCGGACGCAAGTACTCCGAGGTGAAGGACGAGGCGAAGAACCTCCCCTACGAGATCACCGAGGGCAAGAATGGGGACGCCTACATCAAGTGCCAGGTGGGCGACAAAACCGAGGAGTTTGCCCCCGAGCAAATCTCCTCGATGGTCCTCGCGAAGCTGAAGGCCGACGCGGAGGCCTACCTCGGGGAAACGGCGAACAAGGCGGTCATCACCGTCCCGGCCTACTTCAACGACGCCCAGCGGCAGGCCACCAAGGACGCCGGCACGATCGCCGGCCTCGAGGTGGAGCGGATCATTAACGAGCCTACCGCCGCTTCCCTCGCCTATGGCCTCGACAAGAAGGACGACCACACCATTGCGGTCTTTGACCTCGGTGGGGGCACCTTCGACGTCTCGGTGCTGGAGATCGGGGACGGTGTCTTCGAGGTGAAGGCGACCAATGGTGACACGCACCTCGGCGGGGACAACTGGGACACCGCCCTCATCGAGTGGCTGGCCAGTGATTTCCAGAAGGAGAACGGCATCGATCTCCTCCAGGATCCCATGGCCAAGCAGCGGCTCAAGGAGGAGGCGGAAAAGGCGAAGATCGCCCTTTCCTCCACCCAGTCCACCGACATCAACCTCCCCTTCATCACCGCGGACGCCTCTGGACCCAAGCACCTGAACGTGCAGCTGACCCGCTCGAAGCTCGAGCAAATCACCGAGTCCCTTTACAACCGGATCCGCGGCCCCTTCTCCTCCTGCCTGAAGGACGCCGGCCTCTCCTCCAGTGAGGTCAACGATCTTGTGCTCGTCGGCGGGATGACCCGGAACCCGAAGGTGATCGAGCTCGCCGGGGAACTCGCCGGCAAGGATCCCCACAAGGGGGTGAACCCGGATGAAGTCGTCGCCATCGGCGCCGCCATCCAGGGTGCTGTCCTCCAGGGGGATGTGCGCGACGTGCTCCTCCTCGATGTGACCCCGCTGACTCTCGGGATCGAGACGGCCGGCGGCGTGTCCACCCCGATGATCGAGCGGAACACCACGATCCCCAGCAAGAAGAGCCAGACCTTCTCGACCTACGCGGACAACCAGACCGCGGTCGATGTGAAGGTGCTCCAGGGCGAGCGGCCCATGGCCGAGGACAACAAGATGCTCGGCAACTTCCGCCTCGAGGGGATCCCTTCCGCTCCCCGCGGGGTTCCCCAGATCGAGGTGATCTTCGACATCGACGCCAACGGCATCCTCCACGTCACCGCCAAGGATCAGGGCACCGGCAAGGACCAGAAGATCACGATCTCCGGCTCCTCCGGCCTGGACCAGGACGAGGTGGAGCGCCTCAAGAAGGAGGCCGAGGCCCACGCCGAGGAGGACCGCAAGCGCAAGGAGGCCGTGGAGGCCCGCAACGAGCTCGACAACCTCTGCTACCAGGCCGAAAAGCAGAAGGAGGAGCTCGCCGACAAGCTCTCCGAAGACCAGAAGAGTGCGCTCGATGTGGCCATCGGCGAGGGCCGGAAGGTCCTCGGGAACGAGGCCGCCAGTGCCGAGGAACTCAGTTCCGCCCGCGACAAGATCACCGGCGTGCTCAACCAGGTGGCCCAGTCCGTCTACGCACAGGCCGGGGCCGAAGCCGCGGGCTCCGCGGACGCCGCCGCCGGGGCTCAGCCCGAGGGTTCCTCCTCCTCCGAGGGACCGAACGACGACGTGGTCGACGCCGACTTCGAGGTCGTCGACGACGAGGACAAGCAGAAGTGAATCTCCCCCTAATCTAACGCGAACAACCAACAGAAACGCATGAAACCGAAAATCCAACCACTGGGCGAGCGTGTGCTCGTCAAGCACGTTGAAGAACAGGAGCAGGTGCGCGAAGGCATCATTATCCCCGACTCGGCGAAGGAAAAGCCGCAGGAAGCGGAGGTGATCGCCCTCGGTACGGGCAAGACCGGCGACGACGGCAAGAAGTCGACCTTCGAAGTGAAGGTGGGCGACCGCGTCCTCGTCAGCAAGTACGGCGGCACCGAGGTCAAGCTCGACGGAAAGTCCTACACCCTGATGCGGGAAGACGACATCCTCGGAATCCTCTCTTAACCAGCAAACGAATCCGGAGACAGAAACATGGCCAAACAACTACTGTTTGACGAACAGGGTCGGAAGAAGATCCTCAAGGGCGTCGAGACGCTCTCCCAGGCGGTCAAGGTGACGCTCGGTCCGAAGGGCCGCAACGTCCTCATCGACAAGAAGTTCGGCTCGCCGACCGTCACGAAGGACGGGGTGACCGTTGCCAAGGAGATCGAGCTCGAGGACCCCTACGAAAACATGGGCGCGCAGATGGTGAAGGAGGTCGCCTCGAAGACCTCGGACACCGCCGGGGACGGCACCACCACCGCCACCGTGCTCGCCGAGTCCATCTACCGCGAGGGCCTCAAGAATGTGGCTGCCGGGGCGAACCCCGTCTACCTCAAGCGTGGCATCGACCAGGCCGTGGAGGCTGCCGTGGGCTCCTTCGCCAAGGCCTCCAAGAAGGTCAGCAACCGCGATGAGGTCCGCCAGGTGGCGACCGTCTCGGCCAACTGGGACCTGGAGGTCGGGGAGATCATCGCCGACGCCATGGACAAGGTGGGCAAGGACGGCACCATCACCGTCGAGGAAGCCAAGTCGATCGAGACCAGCCTCGACGTGGTCGAGGGGATGCAGTTCGACAAGGGCTACCTCAGCCCCTACTTCGCCACCGACCAGGAGTCGATGGAGTGCATCCTCGAGGACGCCTACATCCTCATCCACGAGAAGAAGATCTCGAACCTCAACGACATCCTGCCGCTCCTCCAGAACGTGGCCAAGCAGGGCAAGCCGTTCCTCGTCATCGCCGAGGACGTAGAGGGCGAGGCCCTCGCCGCCCTCGTGGTGAACAAGCTGCGTGGCACCCTCAACGTGTCCGCGGTGAAGGCCCCCGGCTTCGGTGACCGCCGCAAGGCCATGCTCGAGGACATTGCCGTCCTCACCGGCGGCCGCTGCATCACCGAGGACCTCGGCATCAAGCTGGAGAACGTCCAGCTCAGCGACCTCGGCCGGGCCAAGCGGGTCTCCATCGACAAGGAGAACACCACCATCGTCGAGGGCTCGGGCAAGGCCTCCGACATCCAGGGCCGGGTCAAGCAGATCCGCCGCCAGATCGAGGAGACCACCTCGGACTACGACCGCGAGAAGCTGCAGGAACGCCTCGCCAAGCTCGCTGGCGGGGTTGCCGTCATCAATGTCGGTGCTGCCACCGAGCCGGAGATGAAGGAGAAGAAGGCCCGCGTCGAGGACGCCCTCCACGCGACCCGTGCGGCCGTCGAAGAAGGCATCCTGCCCGGCGGTGGGGTGGCCCTCCTGAACGCGGCCAAGGCCATCGACAACCTCCAGATCGAGGACCACGACGAGGCGATCGGTGCCACCATCGTCCGCAAGGCCATCGAGTACCCGCTCCGCCAGCTCTGCGAGAACGCCGGGGTGGAGGGCTCCATCGTGGTGCAGCAGGTGCTGAAGAGCGCCGGCTCGAAGGGCTACAACGTCGCGACCGGTGAGTACGAGGACCTCGTCAAGGCGGGGGTCGTCGATCCGGCCAAGGTGACCCGCACCGCCCTGCAGAACGCTGGCTCCGTGGCCGGCCTCCTCCTCACCACCGAGTGCATGATCGCCGATCTCCCCGAGAAGGAGCAGCCGGCCGGCGGCGGCGGTGGTGATATGGGTGGCATGGGTGGCATGGGCGGCATGATGTAAGCGGCCCACCGCGCGACCCCACCAGGTATCTCAACCAATGTGCAAGGCCGCTCCCCGGCAGGGGAGCGGCCTTTTTCGTAGAACCGTCTAGCAGGGCCGCGAAGGCGTCGGTGCGCCCGTTGGACCGTTCTCCGCCAAGGCGGTGCCCCGCCCCGGAAAGCGCCGATCCGCGCTTGCGGAGGACCGCCGCGGGCACCCAGATTGCTGGCATGACAAGGCCCCCGACCGAACTGTGGGAGGATGGTACCGGCGTGGAGAGTGCGCCGGCCGGTTGGACGGTGGAAGACACCCGCGAGCTGTATCGAGTGCGGGAGTGGAGTGCGGGCTACTTCGATGTTTCCCCGGAGGGGGCCATGGTGGTGCGGCCGCGGGCCGACCACGGAGGCCCCGCCCTTTCCCTGCCCCGCATCGTCGAGGGCCTGCGCAAGCGGGGGATTTCCATGCCGGTCCTTCTCCGTTTTCCGGAGATCCTCAACCACCAGATCGGCTCGCTCCACCGGGAGTTCGCCGCGGCCATCGCCGAGTACGGCTACCGCGGCGAGTACCGCGGGGTCTACCCGATCAAGGTCAACCAGCAGGAACAGGTCCTCGAAGAGGTGACCAGCTACGGGGCCGAGTTCCGCCACGGGCTCGAGGCCGGGAGCAAAGCGGAGCTGATCGCGGCGATGGCCTATCTCAAGAATCCGGACGATCTCCTCATCTGCAATGGGTACAAGGATGAGCGCTTCATCGAGCTGGGCCTCTACGCCCGCCGCATCGGGATCGACTGCGTCTTCGTGGTGGAGACCCCGCTCGAGGTCGACCTGATCCTGCGCACCTCCACCCGGCTGGGCATCCGGCCACGAGTCGGCTTCCGCGTACGACTCTCCTCCTGCGGGAGCGGCCACTGGCAGGACTCCGGGGGCGATCGCAGCGTCTTCGGGCTCAATACGGCCCAGCTCATGGATAGCGTCGACCGCTTCCGCGCGGCCGGCTACCTCGACTGCCTGAACCTTCTCCACTTCCACCTGGGCTCGCAGATCCCGAACATCCGGGACATCCGCACGTCCCTCACGGAGGCGTGCCGCGTGTACGCTGGGCTGGTCGAGGAAGGGGTGCCCATGTCCCTCCTCGATATCGGCGGGGGCCTTGCCATCGACTACGAGGGTGCCCAGAGCGCGAGCAGTGGCTCCCGCAACTACAGCATCCGCGAGTACTGCCGGGATGTCGTCGAGGTCCTCAAGGGAGAATTCGACCGGGCTGGAGTGGAGCCTCCGGTGCTCATCTCGGAGTCGGGCCGGGCCACGGTTGCCTACTACTCCGTCCTCCTCGTCGAAGTGCTCGACGTGAACCGCTTCCATTCGGGCTGCCAGCCCGCCGAGGTGGGCCCGGAGAGCCATTACCTTCTGCGTCACTCCCTCGCGGTCTCCGCCGAGCTCGGACCGGACAACCTCCAGGAGTGCTACAACGACGCCTTCTACTACCGCGATGAGATCCGCAGCCTTTTCCAGGCGGGCGCCCTCAGCCTGCGGGAGCGTTCCCTCGGGGAACGGATCTTCTGGCAGAATCTCGGCCGGATTTGGGAACACTGCCGGGAGCTGGACGAGGTGCCCGAGTCGCTGCGCGGGCTCGAGTCCTTTCTCGCCGACATCTACTACGGCAACTTCAGCCTGTTTCAGAGCCTGCCGGACGCCTGGGCGATCGACCAGGTCTTCCCGGTTGCCCCGATTGACCGTCTCCAGGAAGAGCCGACCCGGCGGGCGGTCCTCTCCGACATCACCTGCGACTGCGACGGCCGGCTCGACCGCTTCGGCGAACGAGGCCGGGTCCGGCGGACCCTCGCCGTGCACGAGATGCGCCCGGGGGAGCCCTACCTGTTGGGGGTTTTCCTCGTTGGCGCCTACCAGGAGACCCTCGGTGACCTCCACAATTTGCTCGGGGATACCCACGTGGTCAGCATCCGGGTAGGGGACGACGGGGATTTCGCGGTGGAGCGCGAGATCGAGGGGGACAGTGTCGCCGATGTCCTCTCCGTGGTGGAGTACGACCCGAAGCAGGTCTCCGCCCGCTTCCGGGCGTCCGTCGAGCGCGCGGTTCGCAAGGGTGAGATCGACGCCCAGGAACGACGGGCCATGGTCCGCGCCTACGAGGATACTCTCCGCGGATACACCTACTTCGAAACCTGAGGCAGGCGGGGAAGGCGCCCGCCGACGCGCCCGCCCGCGGGCCCGCCGACGGGACGAGTGCGTCGCTTGAGTGGTGCAGCCGGGCCCTAGAAGGAATAGAGGAGCCGCGCTCCCCCCACGTGGTAGTCCCCGCTGCTCAGGGCCGCCTGGTCGTCGAACTGCACGATCACAAAGTAGCCGTCGATCTTCACTCGCTCGGTCATCTGGTAGGTCGCGAAAAGGTCGAGTTCGTACGAGTCGGTGTCATTGCCAGTCCCATCGGAGTTGCGCCCGATCCCAAAGTTCGCCCGCAGGGTCAGGTCGCTCAGCCGGTAGGTGGTCTTCGTGTAGAAGAGATGGGCGTCGTTCCGGGCATTGGCCGGATAGAGGTCGTCCTCCTTCAAGGGACCGAAGTGGTTGAAGGCGCCAGGGGCAAGGGCGAGCGTGTTGTCGGAGAGGCCGTAGTAGCCGAAACCGATTTGGCCCTGCTCTCCCTCCAGTCCCGTGAAGATCAGGTAACTCCACGCGTGGTTGTCGAAGTCGTTGGCGGCGGTCACCGACGGGATCGCTTCGTTTTTATGGTAGGCACCGATCCCCTTGGTCCTCCACTTGACTCCCTCGCCGAGGCCCTCCAGCGGGAGCGCGAAGTCCGCCGTGGTCCCGTAGGTGGCAAGGACATGCTGCTGGTAGGCCACCGCGGGGGTCACCGTGAGGAGGGAGCCGAGCGGTACCTCGAGGTTGGCATTGAGAAAGACCTCACCGGCATCGGGGTAGATGTCCTTCAGCTGTTCGGTTTCCGTGATCCCGTTCGCATCATAGCTGGAAGTGAGGTCGTCAATCCATCGACTGATCGCAGTGCCGGTCAACCGGACGGGCAGGGGGCCCTGCAGGGAGAAGGTCATGCCGTCGCCGGCGGCTCCGGTCGTGAGAGGCGAATCAGCCAGCCCGACCCGGCCGCCGGTGATGTAAGTCTCCTTCCAATCCGGGAGATCGTAGCGGAGGTAGAGACGGCGGACCTTGGCGGGTGTGCTGAAGGAGCTGTCGTAGTCACCGTCGTTGTCCTCCCAGATTTGCGGCGCGAAGAGGAAACCGCCACCGAGGGAAAAGCCTTCCCAGGCGGCGGTCTGGTAGTCCCCCTGCACGATGCCAAAGGCGATGCCCTTGTCGGGGGTGTCGTTGTTGTCACGGTAGTAGACGGTCGCCCCGGTTTGCAGGGAGCCCTTTCCATCGCGAAACGCTTTTTCAAGGGGTTGCAAGGTCCGTGTCGCTTCGAGCTGGGCGCTGGCCTGAGGGAGGCCAGTGCCCACTCCGAAAGCGAGAATGGCACTGAGGGTGATCGTGGGGAGGGAGTGGGGTAGTACTGGGAGTTTCATGGATACGTTGTGGAAAGAACCCTGACACTCTGCGAGGTCTGCGGCGCCCGACAATTCCAAATCCTTGTCGCATCGGCGGTTGGCCGATGCTTTGTCACTGTCAACGCGCTGCCGCACATACTCTTCTCTTGGAGAAATTCCCTCCACGATCGGCCCCAAGAGGGGAGGGTCGGAGAAATCGGAGTCCCGTTCCCGAATACTGCGTTCCCTAAACCGCAATCACAGGCCGATTTTTTCCCCTTCCCGGACGCAAGCGCACCCCGGTACGGACGCCTTGTCCGAACTTCCTCCCCTCCTGCCCCCGGCAGGCGCAGTGAATCTCCGGTAAGCTCCGGCGGGCAAAAAGGAAGGCCGGCCGCGTCCCGAACCCACCGGGAAAACAAAACTCCTCGACCCATTCCACCCTGTTCACAGCGGCGGGTGGGCGGTGTCCCGGATCCGAGTCCGCCACACCATTATCCGGGGCCCGATCGAATCGGGGTAGAATTTTCGAAGAACGCGTTCCCGAAACCGCCATTGCAGGCCGATCCCCCCCCTTCCCGGACGCAAGCGCACCCCGCTGCCGACGCCTTGCCCGACCTTCCTCCCCTCCTGCCCCGGGCAGGCGCAGTGAATCTCCAGTAAGCTCCGGCGGGCAAAAAGGAAGGCCGGCCGCGTCCCGAACCCACCGAGAAAACAACACCCCTCGACCCATTCCACCCTGGTCACAGCGGCGGGTGGGCTTGCGGTGTCCCGGATCCGAGTACGCCACACCATTATCCGGGGCCCGATCGAATCGGGGTAGAATTTTCGAAGAACGCGTTCCCGAAACCGCAATCGCAGGCCGATTTTTTCCCCTTCCCGGACGCAAGCGCACCCCGGTACGGACGCCTTGCCCGACCTTCCTCCCTTCCTGCCCCGGGCAGGCGCAGTGAATCTCCAGTAAGCTCCGGCGGGCAAAAAGGAAGGCCGGCCGCGTCCCGAACCC
>CAJXLM010000014.1 GCA_913056175.1 uncultured Opitutia bacterium
CCCGGTGGACGACCTGGTCCATGCCCTGCTGGCGATGGTCCCCTACCCGAGGGCCCCGTTCGACAAGGCGGCCGGGCCCCGCCTCTGGCCGGACTGGGTGGAGCAGCTCAGCCGGCCGGTCATCGTGGGCAGTGACGAGTTTGTCGCCTACCACAGCCGCCGCTGGCGTGGCTACGACTCCTCCGTGCCCCTGCGCGAGCTCGCCTCGGAGGCTCCCCTGCGCGTCGCCCGCCCCTTCCGGCGAAGACGCACCGGGTCGTAGCGCGATCCGTCGCCCTCCCGACCCGCCCTCCGCTTCCCCGCTTTTCCTCCCCAACGCCCGGACCCTCCCCGGTCCAGCCAGACCTTGCCCTCCCGATCAGCCCTTAGCGTGCAACCCCTCCCCGCAGGCCTTCGCGCGGGGCCGACAGCCCGCAAAGAGCCCTTCGCTCGCCTGTTCCGCCTCTTCCCCGCCCTTCCGGATCCCGCCCCGTTGCCCCCATCACCCGCCCATCCTCTAGTTGAACGGACCCAACCGGTTTCTCGGCTTTATCGCCAATACAAAGCTACGTCCCTTTTAGGGCCACTATTGATGAGGAGGGCCTTTATTCAACGGACGAGAGTTCGTTGGGGAGGGCGAGGAGTTCGGATTCGGAGAGGATGGGGAGGGAGAGGGCGGAGGCTTGGTCGTACTTGGAGCCGGGGTTGTCGCCGGCGACGAGGTAGTCGGTTTTCCGACTGACGGAGGAGGTGGTTTTTCCGCCCCGCTGGCGGATCCACTCGCTGGCCTCGTCGCGGGAGAGATTGGGGAGGGAGCCGGTGAGGACGAAGGTCTTTCCGGCGAGCGTTTGGGGTGGAGACGCGGCCGCCTCCGGAGTGGAGGAACCGAAGGACAGGCCGAGTTCGCGGAGCTCCTCGAGGAGTTGTTGGTTGTGGGGTTCCTCGAAGAAGGAGCGGAGGCTGGCGACGAGAATGTCGCCGATTCCCTCGACTTCCCGGAGTTCCCCGGGGCTCGCCTTGGCGAGGGCGTCGAGGGTGTGGAAGTGGCGGGCGAGGTCGCGGGAGGTGGTGGCGCCGACATTGGGGATTCCGAGGCCGTGAATGAGTCTCCAGAGGTCTTGCTCCTTGCTGTCGGCAACGGCCTGGAGAAGGTTGTCCGCCGATTTGTCGGCGAAGCGGTCGAGTCCGAGAAGATCCTCTTTCCGGAGGCGGTAGAGGTCAGCAAAAGTGCGCACCAGATCGCGGCTGACCAACTGGTCGACGACGGCCTCCCCGAGATTCTCGATGTCGAGGCAGGCGCGGGAGCCAAAGTGCTCAATGCGGCGGCGGACCTGGGGTGGGCAGGCGGCATTCGGGCATCGCCAGACGGCCTCCTCGGGGAGGCGCCGCAGTTCGGTTCCGCAGGCGGGGCAGTGGGTGGGGAAAACGAAGGGCTCGGTGCCCTCCGGCCTTTTGTCGTGGTCCACCTCGAGGACCTGGGGAATGATTTCCCCGGCCTTTTCGACGACCACCCAATCCCCCTCGCGGATGTCCTTGCGGCGGATTTCGTCCTCGTTGTGGAGGGTGGCCCGGGCGACGGTGGTCCCGGCGAGACTGACCGGGTCGAGGTGAGCCACCGGAGTGACCGCGCCCGTCCGACCCACCTGGACCTCAATGGACTGGAGGCGGGTCGTCGCCTTTTCGGTTTCGAACTTGTAGGCGATTGCCCAGCGAGGTGCCTTGGCGGTGGCTCCTGCTTCTTCCTGGAGGGAGCGGTCGTCCAGCTTCACGACGGCACCGTCCGTGGGATAAGCAAAATCCCCGCGCCGGCGATCGAGTTCCCCGATGGCCCGCCAGACTTCCGCGAGGCCGTCCGCGACCCAGTACTGCTCGACCACCGGGAGACCCCATTCCCGGAGAGTTTCCTGGAGAGCGGACTGGGAACGGATGGTATCCGGTTGCAGGTGGCCGAGGCCGTACACCACCAGCGAGAGTTTTCTCTCGGCGACGAGGGTGGGGTCGAGAAGCTTGAGGGTACCGGCGGCGAGGTTCCGGGGATTCGCGTAGAGGGCTTCGCCCCGTCTCTCGCGCTCGGCATTGATTCGGTGGAACTCCTCATTGCGCAGGTAGATCTCGCCACGCAGTTCGACCACGTCAGGTGGCGGGTCGGCGCCGAGCCCATCGGGGAGGGAGTCAATGGTGCGGACGTTGGCGGTGACCTCATCCCCCTCCACCCCATTGCCCCGGGTGACCGCCCGAAGCAGCCGGCCGTCCTCGTAGACCAGGGAGATGGCGAGCCCGTCGATCTTGGGATCCACCGTATAGCGAAGGTCCTTTTCCCCGAACCGGCGCCGGAGTCTCTCATCAAAAGCCTCCAGTTCCTCCTGGTTGTAGGTGTTGTCGAGGCTGTACATGCGGGCGAGGTGGCGCACCGTGGCGAAGCCCTCTGTGCGGTCATCCCCCACCCTTTCCGTCGGGGAGGCACCCTGGGCCGCGGCCGCCTGTGGATGCTCCCGCTCCAGTTCCTCCAACTCCTGTTTCAGGCGATCGTACTCCCGGTCGGAAATTTCCGGCTCGGCCTTCTGGTAGTAGAGCCGGTCGTAGTGTTCGATCGTCTCGCGCAGTTCGGCGATGCGTTCGGATGGGTCGCTCATACCGTGGTCCTCCGTTCCTTGCGCCCCCTGCGTTCCTTTTCGGGGCGGTCCGGCTCAAGAAGGCGCTCCCACTGCTGCTGCCGGCCGGAAGGAAGGGCGTGTCCGTCCTCTTCCCGAGCGAGGGCAAGCACACAAGTGCCGCGTTTCAATTCCGTGCGGGAGCGGGAGGAAAAGACCTGCACCTCACCGCTGGGAGTGATGGCGAACAGCGGCAAGAAGCAGGCCGCCGAGGGCATCAGGGCATCCAGATCCCGTACCGACCATTCCCGATCCCCCTCGAGGACGAACTCCCGGACCGTGGCCCCCGTGTAGAATTCCTCCTCCAGACGGTCAAAGGTGGCTTGGGCGTCAAAGAGGACATTCTTCTGGCGTTGGGTGGAGCCGCCGCGGAGCTCTTTGCTGTCCTCCTCCCCCGCGAGGTGATAGACCCGCGTCTTGCCGAGGTAGTTGCCGAGTTCCAGCTCCGCGTAGGCGTTCAGCTCGGTATTGGGAGTGACCGCGAGCGCCCGCCCGATCTCACTGAGATCAATGTCCTCGATGAATTCGGAGGAGTAGATGTTCCCGTGGTGGGCTTCCAAGCCCTCCCGCCGGGCCTGTTCGACGAAGTCGCGGTTCCCGTCGATCAGCTGGACGGCGACCCCGCGGCCCAGGAGGGCGAGCCCGATGGTCTGGGCCCAGGGGTGGGCCCCGACGAGGAGCACTCCCTCCGGGTTGGCGATCCCGATCTGGACGCGGCGGGCGAAGAGGGAGGCCGCGATGCCGTAGAAGAGGACCGTGCCGAGAATCACGAAGAGAACCTCGGCAAAGAACCGCTCCCCATAGGGGCTGCCCATTTCGGTGAGGCGAAAGGCAAAGACGGAGGCCAGGGCCGTGACCACAATCCCCCGTGGTGCCATGAGGATGAGGAAGACCCTCTCCTTCCAGTCGAGGCCCGACCCCAGCGTGGAGAGAAGGACGCTCGCCGGACGGACCACGACGATCATGGCAACGAGAAAGAAGAAGCTCTGCCAGCCGACCTGCTGGAGGGTGTCCGGGGTGACGCGGGCTCCGAGAACGATGAAGAGTGCCGAGATCAGCAGGATCTGGAGGTTCTCCTTGAACTCGACGATATGGCGGACCGGAAAGGACCGCTGGTTGGCGAGAAAAATCCCCAGCAGGGTCACTGCCACCAGCCCGGCTTCCTCCTGGACCAAGTTGGCGGCGGAGTAGAGTCCGATCACCGCGGAGAGGGTCACCGGGATGTGCAGGTAATCCGGCAACCAGCGTACCCGCATCGCCCCCACCAGCAGCAATCCCACCACCGCGGCCCCGAGGAGGGAAACGACCAGGGTGAGGACCGCGCCGGTGGCGAGGAAGACCGGCAGGTTGGGCAAGCCCCCATGGAGGATCGCCTCGAGGAGAATGACCGCGAGGATGGCGCCGACCGGGTCGTTGAGGATTCCCTCCCACTTGACGATGTGGCTGATTCTCCCCCGTGGGCGAATCTGGCGGAGCATGGGGCCGATCACCGTAGGTCCTGTAATCACGAGGAGGGCTCCGAGAAGAAGGGCCACCTCGAGCGGGAAGCGGAGGAACCAGGCGGCGAAGAAGGCGGTCAGTCCCAGGCTGAGGAGCGAGCCGATGGAGATAAGCCGCAGGATGAGGGCCCCGCTCTCCCGGAACTCCTTCAACTTCAGGGTCAGCCCCCCCTCAAAGAGGATGACCGCCACCGCGATGGAGGCCGCTGGAAAGACCAGATCCCCGAAGAGGGCGTCCGGGTCCAGCCATCCCAGCCCCGGTCCCGCCACGAGCCCGAAGGTCAGGAGCAAGAGGATGGAAGGGATCTGCAGGCGCCAGCCGAGCCACTGGGCCAAGGTCCCGAGGAGGACCACGGTCGTCAGACCGAGAAGTACACCGTGTTCCATGGCCGTGGGGGAAGGGCGGGAGGTCGCACCGGTCCAACCGGACCCCCGTCAAACGGAGAGCCGGAGGCCGTCGTAGGCGAGCTGGACTCCCGGAGGGAGTTCCGCGTCGACGGTGGCGTGATCGACAGAGGCGGTCATGTGGGTGAGAAAAGTCTGCCGGGCGCGCAGTTGCCGGGCGGTCTCCACTGCCTGGTCAATGGTCATGTGGGAAGGATGGGGCCTCCGGCGGAGCCCGTCGAGGACCAGCACATCGGCCTCCTCGGCGAGACGGGCCGCCTCTGGCGGAACCCCCGAGCAATCGGTGTAGTAGGCGATTTTCCGGCCGGCCTCCTCGAAGACCAGCCCGAGCACCTCGATCGGCTGGTGGGGCAAGAGGGTAGCGCGAATGGTACCGCCCTCGACCGGGAGGACCTCGGGCATCGGTCGTACATCGAAGGCCGGATAGCCCCGGGAGGCTGGCCGGCCGCCGAGCGCGTAGGGGAAAACGGCCCGCACCCGATCCCGACCCTCCTCCGTGGAGTAGACCGGCAGGGCCTCCCCGCCGCGTTGGTCACAGAACCGGCGGAGGTCATCCATCCCGAGAATGTGGTCCGCATGGCCGTGGGTGAGGATGAAGAGGTCCACCGCGGTGATTCCGTTGCGGATGCATTGGAGCCGGAGTTCCTGGGCCGCGTCGACCTGGACACGGGCCTTCCCCACGGTCACGTGGACCGAGCAGCGCGTCCGCCAGTTGCGTTCGTCCCGCAAGTCGCAGAGACCGTCCGGTTGCGCGATCATGGGAACTCCCTGCGAAGTGCCCGTACCCAGAAAAACCAGCTCCATGCCCGGAGCAAGAAGCAGGAAACCTGCCCGTGCAACCGCGCACGCTCAGGGTGCGGATTCCCTCCCGCCGGGCGGGTCCAGCTCTCGCCACTGCCCGAGGACCACGCAATTGTAGAGAATCCTGCCCGCACGGTCGCGGGTGAGGAAGGCATTGCTACCGGGCACCTCGGCGAGCGAGACGAGGACCTGGTGGCGGAGGTCGTAGGTCTGGAAATGAACCCGGTGGCTTTCCCAGGCGACTGGATTGCTCAGGTCGGCGTCGGACTCGAACCTGAAGACGACCTCCGCCTCCTCCCAGTACACCCAGAGATCATTCCCGACCGGTGAGAGCGGAGCCACGTGCACCTCGACCGGGAAGTCCTCCGGATCGACCCGCGAGCGGAGGTCCCGGGTGGGATCGGCGAGGGCTTCCGCCACCGCCTCGGCCATGTAGGTGGAGATAATGGCATCGGGATACTCGCGGTGGGAGCGCTTCCAGAGGAGATAGTCCATGAGCGCACCGAGGTGAAGCCGGTAGGCCGACCAGTCCCCTTCCTCGATCGGTCCCCGGCGATGCACCTCGAGGACATGGAAGTGTTCATTGCGGATCCGCAAACCCAGTTCCGGGATCTCGTAGTCCGCCTTCTTGAGGACGACTTCGGTGCGCAGCGCGGGGATGTAGAGCTCGAGAAAGCGACTGCGGTCCCCCCTGTCCGCGGTCGAGGCAACTTCCCGCCACCAGAGTCGCATCTCTTCCCTCGCTTTGAGCGGCCGGACGTCCACCTCGTCCCAGTACCAGCGGTAGAGGTACTGGAAAACCTCGTAGAGAGTCCGCTCGCCCGCCAGCCAATCGAGTGGCTTCATGGCCGGCGGTCCCCCCGATCGGCTGTCCATGGCGGTCCCTACGGTGGCAAGGCCGAAGAGCAAACCGGGGAGAAGGGCTCGGGCCGAGCGGAACCACGACCTCATCTTCACGGCTGGAGGAGGGTAAAGAACCGATTGCCACCGAGGGAACCGTGCCGTCCATCCGGAATCCGCACGAAGGCACCGCCCGGATGGTAGTAGTGCTCATCCGTCATCCACGAGAAAGCCCGGCCCGTCACGGGCCGTTCCCGGATCCGGCGGAGGGTCCGGAAACGATCCTCGGAGGGAGGCTCCCCGCCGAGGCTCCATCGAGCCAGGTCCCGACCGTGCTCGAGCAGTCGGGCAAACCGCCCCGGCTGGCCCTGGCCGGCAATGGACTGCAGGTAGCGCAGCCGTTCCTCCACCCGTGGCACCGTGCGCAATCGACCCTGCCCGTCCCGGTAGAAGCCATCGATCTGCCCATGGACTCCTCCGGCGGTGATGACATCGAGCAGGTCCCGGGACCTCACCGCAGCGACCTGCGGCTGCGAATAGCCAGGAGGCACATGGGAGAGGCGGGAAAGGAGCACCCAGGCGACCTGTTCCATGGCCGCCTTCGAGTCCGCCTCGCTCCGGTAACCCTTCTCTCCCGGGAAGGGAACCTCGTTGATCAGGAGGCGGGCCACGAAACCTTGCGGGTCCTGTGGGCCGGGCATTTCCACGGCTCCGGTGAGAGCGGCCCCGAGGACGAGGCCCGCGAGCACACTCCAGCGTTGCCTCCACACCTTCTTCACAGCGCGACAGCATGGTACAGCCCGCAATTTCCCGCAATCCCGGACTCGGGATTCCGGGGCCGTCCCGGCCAGATCCTCATTGCCAGCGCGCAGACAGTCGACTTGTCTTTCCCCTTTTCAATGAAGGACGACTCGAGCGGAGACACCTCGCCCACCCCACCCCCGACCGGAACCCATGACCCCGAGGGGGCCCTGCACGATCCCCTCTACCAGTGGTGGCAGCGCTACGGGGGCGCACTCATCGCGGCGGCCGTCCTCGTTCTTGCCGGGACCGGCCTGTACTTCGGCGTCCAGGCCTACCGCGGCCAGCAGGAAACCCGGCGGGAGGCCGCCTACCTGACGGCGCTGAACAGCGGGGAACTCGCCACCTTTGCCGAGGAAAACCGCCGGCACGCCATCGGCGGCCTGGCCGCACTCGAGGTCGGCCAGGAACGCTACGCCGAAGGCAACTGGGGGGAGGCCGTCCGCTTCCTCGCGCTCGCCGCCGACGCGCTGGAGGATCACCCTGTCCAGGAAAAGGCGCGCCTCGACCTGGCCGTGGCCCAGTATCGTGCCGGGGAAACCGCGAAGGCGGAGACCCTCCTCTCCGCCATGGCCGACGAGGAGGGCCTCTACCCGGCGACCCGGGCGGAAGCCCTCTACCTCCTCGCCATCCAGCAGTGGTCGGAGGGCCGGACCGACGCGCTCACGGAAACGGAGCAGCGCCTCGAGGAGATCGATCGCCAGGGCGAGTGGCTGCGCTCCCTGCGCTCCCTCGTCGACACCGTCGTTCCCCCCGCGCCAGCCCCCTCAGCGGCCACCGGATCATCGTCGGGGGACGACTGAGCTTTCCCCCTAGAGGCCGCCTCCCCCTCACACGCTGCCTCCCCTTCAGAGGCCGATGGAATTCCCGACCTGGAAGATACTGGTCACCACGGCCAGGGCGACCATCGCCACGAAGAGGAAGGCCCCACCGATCGCGCATCCGGAGACCCCGAGCGTCAGTCGGCGGAGGCGCTCGGACAGCGAGTCGCGGTAGTCGTTGCGCAGGTTCGCAAAGCCCTCGGCCAACTCCCCGGTTTCCTCCCCCACCTTGAGGAGGTCCGCCGCCGTCGGATGCAGCACATCGTGCTGGCGGAGGGAAACCGCCACATAGGCACCCTCGTTGATTTCCTGGCGGACTTCCTCGAAACGGCGTTGCAACTCCCGGTTGCGGAGGGACTGCCGGGTGAGGAGAAAGGCCTCGGAGGCATGGATCCCGCTGCCGAGGAGGAGCGAGAGCAGGCTGCAGACCCGAAACACCTCCGCGTCCTTCACCATCCCCCCGACCAGGGGGAGCCGCAGGATCCAGCGATCCAGGCGCGCCGCGCCCCCCTCCCTGCGTTTCATCCAGGCGGCCCCGAGCCCCGCCAGCACCAGGAGGGTCCCCAACAGCGGGGCGGCCAGCAAGAGGAGGTTCGAGGCGCCGAGGAGGAAAGTGGCCATCGGGGACAGGCCGGAGCCGAGACCCTCGACCGTGCTGCGCACCTGCGGCATGAGGAAAAAAAGGAGGAACGCGGCGACGAGCACGGCCATGAGGAAGAGGAAGCCCGGGTAGAGCAAACTGCCCACCAGTTTCTTCCGCACGGCGCGGGCCTCCGCCCGTTGCTCGACCAGCTCGGCGAGGATCGGGGGCAGGTTGCCCGTCTGCTCGCCGATTTCGATCACCGCATTCATGGTCTCGCGACGCGCGCTGGGGGCCGCCTCCCGGAGCGCCCCGCCGAGGGTGGCCCCGTCGCTGAGGCGGGCCCATACCTTTTCCGCGAGCGCGCGCACGGGGGCGGAAGCGGCCCGATCCCGCAACTGGCGGACGGCATCGCCGATGGTCATGCCCCCCTTGAGGAGTCCGAGGAGGATGCGCAGGAACTCATCGACCTCCCGCTCGCGCGGCACTCCCCTCGCCCCCACCGCCCTTCTCGCCGGCGGGGCTGCACCATGCCCACCCGCCCGTTCCCGCGGCGGCCGTTGGCGGGCCTCGGACGGCTGGCCGAGGGGGACCTCCGCAAGGGAGACGGGCGTCAACCCCTGGGAGCGCAGCCGCCGCAGCGCCTGGGCCCGGCTGGGAAGGTCGAGGCGACCGGACACCGATTGCCCGGACCGGTCGCGGGCCATGTAGTGGTAGGAGGCCACCGGACCCCCTCAGACCTCCCCGCCCCGTTCCGCCGCGGCGAGGGATTCGAAGCCCTCCTCCTCACCGACCCGGATATGGCGGAGGACCTCCTCCGGCGAGGACACCCCGGCGACGAGCAGCTCCCATGCACTTTCCTGGAGGGTGCGCATGCCGTCGGCCCGCGCCGCCTCCCGGATCCGCCGGGCCGAGGCCCGCTCGAGGATCAGGTCGTGGGCCGTGCGCTGCACCTGGAGGAGCTCGAACACCCCCACCCTTCCCCGGAAACCACTGCCCCGGCAATGGCTGCAACCAACCGGGTGGTGGAATCGCAGGGACGGCCCGGCGCCCTCCTCCACGGGCAGGTCGAGCATCCGGCGGAGGGACATGACCTCCTCCGGGGAGGCCTCCCGGGGACGCGCGCACCGTTCGCAGAGCCGACGGATCAGGCGCTGCGCGATGACCAGCTCGACCGAAGAGGCGATCAGGAAGGGCTCGATCTCCATGTCGATGAGCCGCGTAAGCGCCCCGGGAGCGTCGTTGGTGTGGAGGGTGGAGAGGACCAGGTGGCCCGTGAGGGAGGCCCGGATGGAGATCTCGGCCGTGTCGCGGTCCCGGATCTCCCCGACCATGATGATGTCCGGATCCTGGCGGAGGATATGGCGGAGGGAGCGGGCGAAGGTGAGCCCGAGGTCCTCCCGGATCTGGGTCTGGTTCACCCCGGGCACCTCGTACTCCACCGGATCCTCCACCGTGACGATCCGCTTGCTGGGGCCGTGCACCAGCCGGAGGAAGGCGTTCAGGGAGGTCGATTTCCCGGAACCGGTCGGGCCGGTCACCAGGATGATCCCGTTCGGCCGCTGGAGGGTCTCCCCGATGATCCGCTTTTCGAAGTCCCGCAGGCCGAGGTCATCGACCGTGAAGGCCTGGCTCTTCTGGTTGAGAAGGCGCAGGCTGATGCTCTCCCCGTACAGGGTGGGAAAGGTGGAGATCCGGATGTCCACATCGTCCCGGCCCCAGCGAAAGGAGATCCGGCCGTCCTGCGGGCGGCGGCGCTCGGAGATGTTGAGGTGGGCCATGATCTTGATGCGGGAGATGATGGCGGCCTGAAAGGTCCGCAGGTTTTCCGGGACCGCCACGGCGCTGAGGTCCCCGTCGATCCGGTAGCGGATGGCCAGGCTTTCCCTCTGCGGCTCGAAGTGGATGTCCGTTGCCCGCGACTCCAGGGCCTGGCGGATCACCTCGTTGACGAAACGGATGATGGCGGCGTCCTCATCCTCGTCCTCGGCTTCCTCCTCGAGACCGGAGGCCAGCATTTCGTGCCCCTCCAGGCTGGCGGAGCCGACCCCGAAACGCGCCGTGATCCAGTCGGTCACCTTTTCCGGGGATGCCAGGAAGACCTCCGGCCAGGCACCCGTCATCGCATGGATCCACCGGATTTCCAGCGGCTGGAGGGGCCAGATCGTCGCCAACGGCAGCCGGCCACCGGAAGCCTCCGGCAGGACCGGAAGCACCTGCAGGCTGTGGAGCAGGCGGGACGGAAAGCCCTCCAGCCGTTCCTCGTCCGGCCGGACCTCCTCGAGGACGGGCAACCCGGTCACCGCGGCCAGCCGGGCACTGACCCCCGCCTCCGCAAGGTTCAGGTGGCGGGCCAGCCAGCGGACGCGACCGGGGCGATCCGCGCCGTACCACTCCTCGTCCGGACTCACTCCCAGCCGGCCGAGGATCTCCTCGTCCCGGAGGGGCGGATGCACTGCGCTCCGTGGTGGCTCCATCCTCATCCCTGGGCCGGTTGGATCACCCGTCGGCGCACCGGCACGTTCGGCCGCTCGGCGGGCTGCCCGGGATCCGGGCGGTCCCCCCCCGCGTTGGGCGGGACGGGAAAAGTGCCGGGAGGATTGGGGGAGGAAGCCGGGGGAATCGGGATCACCCTCGGCTTCTTCAGGGGAATGACCTCCGTCCCGTTCACGGTTTCGACGACCGCTACCATGGCGTCTTCATCGAAGCGGAGGAAACGCAGGTTCTCCCCCTCCCACGATTCACCGGTGCGCAGCCAGCGTCCCCGCCTCTGTCCCTGGGGTCGGAGGGAGATCCGCAGGACCCCATCGTGGGTGGTCACCCCGGTGAGCGCGAAGCGGGAGGCGGCGGGTGGTGCCCGCTCCGGCTGGGGAGTGGGGGCCGCCGGGGAGCTCCGGTATCCCGGCGGAAGAAAGGGGGAGTCCTGCACGAGGCTCTCGAGGGGGCCCACCGGGGCCGCCGGGAGAAGGGAGGCGGTGAGGCTGGCCACCAGGATCGTCCGGAGGGGGATCATCTCACTCGGCCGGGGAAGGGTTGTCCGGGACCTCCGCCCCGTTCCCCGGAGCGGAGTCGACCGCATCAATCCGCGGGAGCTCTCCCCCCCCAAAGCGGCCCGTCTCGAAGTACTGGCGCAAGGCGTCCCGCTGCTCGAGATTTTCCACCTGTTCCTCCGCGTCCGCGCTGGCCGTCTCCGGCGAGAGCATCACGTTCGGCTTGATAAAGATGAGCAGTTCGCGGGTCTGGATATCCTCCCCTCGGCGGGTGAAGAGCCAATCGCCGAGCACGGGCAGGTCGCCCAGTAGGGCGATCTTGCTCTCCGTGCGCCGATTCGTCCGCTCCTGGAGACCGCCGAGGACGATGATCTCGCTGTCGGAGACGCTCACGAAGGACTCCGCCTCCCGCGTCCCGATGATGGGCTGGCCCTGGAGCTCGGGGTTCTCGGTGTCCGTGATCTCGCGGACGACGTTGTCCACCGTTTGCTTGATCTCCATCTGGATCACCCCGGTATCCGCGATCAGCGGTTTCACGGTGAGCTCGATCCCGATGTCGCGGTAGTCCACGGAGGTGGTGGTCCCCCCATCCGTGGAACTCGTCGAACCGGTGACGATGGGGCGGCTTTCCGCCACGATCACCCGGGCTTCGCGGTTGTGGGTGGTCATGACGGTGGGGGCGGAGAGCACGCTCACATCGTTGTTGCTGCGGGCCGTGTTGAAGACGGATTCCAGGGAGAAATCGGGAAGGGTGAGAGGGCTGAGGACGAACCCGCCGATGTTGAGGGCTTCATTATCCTGGGCGCCGAGGACCAGTTGGTCGCCCCCGGCGCCCCCCCCGGAACCGGAGGCGCGGTTGTAGTCGGCGCTAAAGGCGTCGATCCCCCTTACCTGGTTCTCGCTGAGGGTCACCTCCACGATGACGACTTCGATCCGCACCTGGGCAAGGAGGATGTCGATCCGCTCGATGAGCCGGCCGATCTGCTGGATGTCACTCTCCGTACCGTAGGCGATGACCGCGTTGGCCCGCTCGTCGGAGACGATGCTGGCGAAGCGGGAGAACTGCATGCGCGCGGCCGTCTCCGCGGCGAGTTCCCCCGCCCTTTCCATGAGGCGGGCGGAGCCGGCCGAACCGGCCGCCCCCGTCTCCCCGGAGGAGGCCCCGGCTTCTTCCGGGCCCGACGGCGGGGAATCCACCCCTCCTTCCTCCACCGCAATCTCCTCCTCACTCTGCTGCTGCGCCTGGACCAACTCGCGGAGGGTGTTCGCCACCTCCTCGGCGACCGCGTGCCGGATGTAGAAGACCTTGCTGGTGGTCAGGGGTTCCACGTCGATATCGAACTCGCGCACGAGGCCGGCAATCACCTCCATGCTGTCCGGGTGGGCCACCACGACCAATTGGTTGGAGGGCTCCACCGCGGAGAGGACGGTGTTTCCCGAAAAATAGCGGCCCAGCGGACCCTCGGAAAGGCTGTTCAGGTTCGCGAGGACCTCGCGCACCGGCAGGTTGCGGATTTGGAAGAAGCGGATCTCCTCCCGGCGCTCCTGCTTCCTGTCGATCTCCCCGAGAACCCGCTCCACCCGCTGCAGGTTGGTAAGGGAGTCCGCAATGAGCAGCCAGTTCGCCCGCTGCAGGGTGATCAACCCCGTGCCCCCGAGGAGGGGCTGGACCGCCGCGGTGGCCTCGTCGGCGGAGAGAAAGTCGAGTCGGAAAATCTTCGCAAACACCGCCTCGGTGGGCCGGAGGTCAAGGGTCGAGCCGACGATGAGCTCGGGCGACTCGGTAAGGACGGTGGAGCTGGGGACCGCTTTGAGGAAACGGTCGGACATCTGCACGAGGGAGATCCCGTTGAGGCTGAGGAGGCTTTCCAGGGCGATGATGCGATCCTCCCGGCTGAGCGGGCGCTGGGGCAGGAAGGTGATCTGCGCGTTCGGCAGGGCCTGGGGACGCAGCACGGATTGTCCGGTCAGCCGTTCCAGTTCCTCGAAAACCGCGTCCACATCGGCGTCGACAAACTGGAAGAAGCGCTCCCCGCCCGCGATGGTAGGGGGTTCCTGGCCCGGGAGGGAGAGGGCGGAAGCGAGGAGCAGGAGACCGGTGGCCAGCTTCCGGGCGGGGCGGATGCGTCTGCGCCGCGTCTTCATGGCGCTCGGGCAAGGGAGCCCGTCGAATCGTGAAACTCGAACCCGGTCAGACGGAGATCCGCGTCCAGCCTCGTCGGCTGGCGTTCATTCACGGAGAGCACCATTTCCTCAATCGACACCGGACGTCCAGATTCCCGCACCGATCTGGCGAAGTCAATCAGGGGGACCAGGGCGACATCGTCGAAGGAGAGAACCAGGCCGTGCACGGATACCAGCGACCCCTCCCTTGTCTCCACCGGGTCCATGTCCGGTCGGAGGCCCGCTTCGCGGGAGAGCCGGTCGACGATCTCGGTGAACTCCGCGACCGTCAGGGACTGGCGGGCCTCGCGGGCAGCGAGGAGCCGGTTGATGCGCGCCTCGATGAGCGGCCCGCGTTCGAGCACTTCCTCCTGGTAGGCGAGGTCGGCCCGGACCCGGTCCAGATCCTCCCGCAGCGTGACCAGCTGGCGGAAGAGGTGGGACCCATAGAACACCAACAGCGCGGAGAGCAGCACCGTGGCCAGGAAGCGCTCCCTCCGCCCCAGCCGGAAGAATCTTTCCCGCAGAGAGCTCATGCCGGCCCCCCTTGCGGAGGCGTCAGCCGGACCCGCAGCTCGAATTCGATCCGGCCCTCCCGGGATCGGGAGCGGGGGCGTTCCACCAGCTCCCACTCATTCGCGGCCCCGATCCGCTCGGCGAAATCGTTCAAGGGGCGGATGGCCGAGGTTCGCCCCTCGATGAGGAACTCTCCCGGCTGGGAGAACTCCACCTGGAGGAACTGGATTTGCTCCGGCCGGAGAAGATTGAGTTCGCCGAGGGAGCGGAACAGGGACGGCTGCTGGCCCCCGAGGTCCCGCAGCCGTTGCACCAGCCCGGCCCGTTCCTCGATAGCAGCCACCCGATCCGCCTGGGCAGCCGCTTCCTCCCTCTTCTGGCGGAGGGAGAAGGCGAGAAAGCCGAGCCAGCCCTGGACCAACAGGGCGAGCACCAGAAGGGCGGCGGCCCCCCGCATCCAGTGCCAAACCCGTTCATCCGAGCGACGCTGCTGCCGAACGGACTCCACGACCGCGGCCGGGCGCAAATCGGCGTTCCAAACGGCGTCAGCGCCGAGTTCCCAACCGTTCCCGTCCGCCCCTTCCCCCGCCCCCAGGGTGAACCGGACCCGGTCCCGCGAGTCGACCCCCGCCTCACGACACTCCAGGAGCTCCGGCTGGGCCTCCGTGGGCCCGGCCCAACCGACCATCGAACAGGCTTGCTCCCATTCCTCCGGAAATCCCGGGTCGCCCGGCCGGGAGCGCAACCCGACCACCTCCGTGGGCAACCACCCCGTCTCACCATAGAAAAGGAGCGAGGAACCCTCCTCCTCCCAGCCGCAAACACACTGGCCGGCCTCCCGCGTCCCGTCGAGGAAGGGAAGAAACCCCGGCAGGACGAAGGCATCCTCCCGGGTCTCCGGCAAGGCACCGATCCCGCAGCCGACCACCGCCAGCCTCCCCCCGGCCCGGTCCTCGAGAAGGCCCGTCGCCAGTTGGTCGACCGGCAGCGGGGCATTCTCCTCAAACTCCAGGCGGAGAGCTTCCCCTGCCTCCTCCGGGCTCAGGCCCTCCCGCGGGGCTCCGGCGAGATAGATCAAATGGTGGGAGGGTACGTACACCACCCCACCCTTGCCCCCGGAGCCCTCTCGTTTTCCCGCACCTCTCGCCACGGCGTACCCTTAATCGGAGAAGCCCGGGGAGACAAGACCTCCCCCCACTGTCCCCGCCTCCCCGGGAGCCTCCATCTCCGGCTCGATCCCCTCGCGGAACTCGACGATCTCCCACTCGCCCCAAGAGGTCGTCCGCTCACCCATGCCCTCGGCTCTCCCGCTTCCCCCACCGTGGGCCGCGGCTCCCTCTTCCCGGGAGCCGGCATCCTCCCCTTCCCGGATCCGGACCCACACCTCCTTCCAGAACACCCGCTGCCCCAAAGGTCGGGAAGCGCGGATCCGCCACAGGGAGGTACTCGTTCCCAACCACGCCGAAGCGGTCTCCCCGGCGGAAGCCGGGAGGGATTCCAGCCATTCCCCCCGGCGGATCCGGTCCCGCTCCCACCACGCCGTCGAAGAGAGGATGCCGGCTTCCCGCAGCCATTCCAGGGACGAGGAGGGCATCGTGTTGACATTGCCCCGTTCCCCGTGGCGCAGGGAAAAGATACCCGGGAGCACCCGGGCCCAGGCGGCGAGTTCGCCCTCCTCCGTCCAGGCCGCTTCCCGCCACTCCGGGAGTTCCCAGAGCTCCGCCCAGGAGCGAAGGGGACGGTTGGGGACCCACGGCTCCTCCCGCCCCGGGTTGCGCCGGTTTTCCCGGCCCCGCAGGCGCTGGTCGTCATCGCTGTCCGTCGCATCGAGGTAGACGTCGACCATGGCCGCGACCTCTCCCTCCCGCAGCCCGCCCGCCTCGAGGAGATCCCGCATTCGGCGGGGGTCCACCCGCGACCAGCCGATCCGGGCACTCTCGTCGTGGACCATCACCTCCACCCCCCGCAGGGCTTCCGGCCATTCCTCGAGGAGGACGGCCGGCTCTCCCCATCCCTGGTCCGGATGGCGCAAGTCGGGCTCCACTTCGCGGAAACTCGCCAGCACGGCCACCGCCGCCTCGAGGGCCCCGGAGAGTTGGTCCGAGACCTCACTGGCCTGTTCCCCCCGGCGCACCTCGGCAAGCGCTCCCCGTTGCAGGGCGTAGTCGGCGAAACGGGTCACCACCAGCGAGACCGCCACCAATACCCCGAGGACCACCAGGAGGATACTCCCGCGGTGAGCCGGCGGATTCCGGAGCGTCACCACAACACCTCATCCCCCGTTGCGGAGGCGGGCAGGAAGAACCAGGCCTCCTCGTCCCGGTCCTCCCACCGCACCCCGACCAGCGCCGGCAGGCTGTCCCTCCCCCGGGCCCACTCCCCGAGTTCCCCCTCCTCCTCCCAACGGTTCCCCTCTCGCCGCCAGTAGAACAGCTCCACCGGCTCCTCCACCAGAGCGATGGCGTCCTCGTCGCGGAAGCGTTCCCCCTCCTCCCCGACCAGCGGGAGCAGGCGAAGCCCCTCGTCGTCCCCGACGAGTCCGTAGGTCTCCGTCCGGTAACGATCGCGAAGCGGTGCCACCAGCGGGCTTTCCCGCACCGGGAAGACAACGGCCTCCCCCGCACCGCGCCGGGGCACCTCCTCCAGCTCGACTTCCGCGGCATCCGCTCCCTGCAGGTGATACCGCAGGAAGTGGAGGCGGCGGAACTCCCCATCGGCCCGCAGGTCGCCCGTCCGGGCCCCCTCCCAGGCCTGCAGCACCCCGAGGAGCAGCTGGAGGGCGGCCCCGAAGACAATCGCGGACAGCCCGAGGGCGAGCAGCACCTCGAGCAGAGTGAGCCCGTGGGGACCCTTCCGCCCCGGATGGGAGAGATTCACCTTCAGGGCTGTCTCTCCCAACGCTGGTCCTCGAGATGATCCTCGATCGCCCGACGGGCCCTTTCCTGGAGGGGGTCGCGGTCCACGGGATCGGACCACTCCGGACGGTAGAGGTACAGGTTCCGCTCCCCCGCCTCCCGGTCCGCCTCCCAATCCAGAGTCACCGCAAAGAGGTCCGGGATCCCGGTGGTCTCCGTCTCGGCGGACCACTCCAGGCGGAGCCGATCCGGTAGGTCCAGCCTCCCTCCGTCCTCGGCCTCCTCCCGGGAGTCGCTCTGGAGGAGCGCCCGGGTGGCCAGGCTCTGCAGCGGGGGCCGCCCCCCCACGTCCCGGCTGCGCTCGAGGACCCCGAGGGCGGAGCGCACCGTCTGGCCCACGGCGACCGCGGCCAGCGCGAGGAGAACGACCGCGAGGAGAACCTCGGGAAGGGAAAAACCCCCCGGCGAGACCCTAGGCGAGACCCTCGTCGAGGGAGGCTTCCGCTTGCTGGATCCGCTCTTCGGCTTCATCAAAGCGCCGGGTGATCCGGGCCTGGAATTCCTCGAGGGAGGCCTGGCTGTCCGGCGAGAATTCAGTGATCTCGTGGGAGATCGCGGAAAGCTCTTCCTCCAGACGGGGGAGATCCTCACTCACCTCATGGGGGCTCTCCTTCCCGGCGACCATCATGGACTCGCTCTTCACCCGGCCCAGCCGATTGGCGAGGAGGGCCCGCCGGGTGTGCAGCTCGCCCATGACCGCCACCTTGTTCTTGAAGAGCTCCTGCTCGGAGGCGCGGGCGTCGAGATTCTCCTCAATCTCCTTTTGGTTCGATGGGTCCGGTTCCATAGCCTTGCTACTCGATGCGAATCTTGCCCGGGCCGCTGCGGCTGGGCGCGAGAATTTCTCCACCACGGTCCACCTCGAGGTTCTCCCCCTGGGTGAACAGGATGAGGGCCTCCCCGCCGACCTCCACGGTTTCGCTGGCCCCGGGCTCGAGGGAAGTGCGCAGGAGCACCTCGCCACTGGCCGCGTCGTTCACCCGTACCCAGGTGGGCCCGCTCGTGGCCCGCAAGGTGAGGGTGCCGCCCGCCGCTGCCGGTGCCGCGGGAGCCGCCGGCGCGGTGGCCGCCGGGGAATCGTCCGTGGCCACCACCGCGGTCTCCGTTCCCCCGCTGTCGGCCGGAGCCCCCGTGAACACTTTGACGAGGGCGAAGAGCAGGATGATCGCCACGGTCACCGATCCAATGATCGCGACCACCTTGAGGTAGAATCCGCGATCCGGCCCCGCCGGACGGTCCCACTCCTCTTCCTCCTCCCAGTCGGCGGCGTCCGACCGTCCGCCGAGCCGGGCCCACTGGGGCAGCCGGAGGCGGGGACCCCCCGCGGACGGCATTGCTTCCTCCTCCGCCTCCGCGCCGGCGTCGTCCGGGCCCGGGGACGGCGGGAGAGAGCGGGAGCGGCGCCGCTGGGCCGCCGTCAGCTCCTTGTTGCGGCGGGTGCCGAGATCCAGATGCCCGAAGGAGACCCGAGCGTCCTCTGAGGACGAGGACCCGGGCGAGCGCCCCTGGTGGAGAAGGGCCTGCACCTCCCCGACGACTTCCTCGGCATCCTCGCCGAGGTAGTTCGCGTAAATCTTCGCGAATCCGCGCTGGTAGATCACCGGTAGCGGGATGTCGAAGTCCCCCTCCTCAAAGCGGGCCAGGTACTCGGTCCGGATCTTGGTGGCTTCCCCCGCCTCCCGGAGGGAAACGCCCTTGCGCTTGCGGGCGTCCTCCAGGCGGGCGCCGAGGGACCTGTGTACGGGCGGCGGCATGTCGGCGAACGATGGGGCAGGCTCCGCCGGAGGGCAACCCCCGAGCTGCCCGCGGGAGCATTCCCCGCAGGCCGCGGGCGGAGCCCGGCGTTGACTCCCGGGCTCGACTGCCGTGATCTCTGGAGCGATGGCCCCCCCTCCCGCCTCCCTCGATTGCAACGCGGTGCCGCGGGAGGAGCTGGGCACCCTCCTGCAGGAGCACCACCTCTCGGTGACCCCCGGGGAAGCCCTCCACATCCAGAACGGGATCCTCGGGCGACCGCCAACCCTCGCCGAGCTTGTCCTCTGGTCCATCCAGGGCTCCGAGCACTGCTCCTACAAGAGCACCCGCTCCCTTCTCCGCCAGTTCCAGACCGAGGGTCCCGGCGTCCTCCTCGGCCCCTCCGAGGACGCCGGCATCGTGGAACTCGCCCGGGACCACGAGGGCCGCCGCTACGGACTCGCCCTCAGCCACGAATCGCACAACCACCCCTCCCAGGTGGTTCCCTATGAGGGGGCTGCCACCGGAGTGGGGGGCAATGTGCGCGACGTCTGCTGCATGGGGGCGAAGGTCGTGGCGGTGGCCGACGGGCTCCGCTTCGGCCCCCCCGCCGATCCGCATACCCGCTGGATCGCGGAGGGCGTGGTCGCCGGTATCGGCGGATACGGCAACCCCCTCGGTATTCCCAACCTCGCCGGCGACGTCTTCTTCGACGACGGCTACCGCGAGAACTGCCTGGTCACCGTGGTGACCCTCGGGGCCATCGCGGCGGACGGCATCCTGCACTCCCATGCCCCGCCGGGAGCGGACGGCCACGCCCTTGTCCTCGTGGGCAAGCCCACCGACAACAGCGGGTTCGGCGGGGCCAGCTTCGCCTCCGGCACCCTCGAGGAGGAGGACCGCGAGGCCAACAAGGGCGCCGTCCAGGAACCGAACGCCTTCCTCGAGCGGCACCTCCTCCAGGCCACCTACGCCCTCGTCGCCCGCCTCCGCGCCGAGAGCAAGATGGCCCGCTTCGGTTTCAAGGACCTCGGGGCCGGCGGCATCGCTTGTGCCAGCGTGGAGCTGGCGGACAGTGGCGGCTACGGCGCGGAGGTCGAACTGGACCGGGTGCCCCTCGCCGCCGAGGGCTTCCCCCCGCATGTCGTCCTCTGCTCGGAGACCCAGGAGCGCTTCCTCTGGGTGGTGCCCCCGGAGGAGGTCGACGCGGTCCTCACCCACTACAACGAGACCCACGCCCTCCCCGAGGTTTCCGCCGGGGCCCGCGCCGCGGTCATCGGCCACATCCGCGAGGGCGGGCGGTACCGGGTCACCCATCGCGGGGAGACCCTCGTGGACGCTCCCGCCAAGGCGGTCACCGAGGGACTCACCTGCGAGCGCCCCTATGTACTCCCCCCCGTCCCCGGCGGGAGCCCGGCCGCGGAGGAACCCGACCTGTCCGCGCTCGGCGACCCCACCACCCTCCTCCTCCGCCTCCTCGCCCACGAGAACATCGCCTCCCGGGAGTGTATCTACGAGCGCTACGACAAGAATGTCCAGGGACGCACCGTGGTGGAAGCCGGCGCAGCCGACGCCGGGGTGTGCCGCCCCTTTGCCGAGCCGGACTGGCCGGAGGAAATCCGCGCGACCGGGGCCGCCCTCAGCCTCGACCAGAACCCGCGCTACAACCGGATGGACCCCCGCCTCGGAGCGGCCTGGGCCGTTGTGGAAGCCTACCGCAACGTCGTTGCCGTGGGCGCCCGGCCCGTCGCCCTCACCGATTGCCTCTGCTACGGCAACCCGGAGATCCCCCTCCAGATGGGCCAGTTCGTGGCCGGGGTGGCCGGTCTCGCCGAGGCCGCCGCCGCGCTGCCTCCACCGGACCACCCGGGCCATCCCCTCCCGATTGTCGCCGGCAACGTTTCGCTCTACAACGAATCCGGTGGACGCTCCATTCCGCCGAGCCCGATGGTCGCCTGCGTCGGTCGGCTGCCCGAGGCCGACCGGGCCGTGGGCCTCGCCGTACCCGCCGGCCCCCACCAGCTCTTCCTGCTCGGCGCCCCCCCCACCACCCTCGCCGGTTCCCTCGCCGCGGAGGTGGGCACGGGCACCGCCGCCGGTCCCCTGCCCCTTCCCGACTACCGGGCGATCGCCGCCGAGGCCGCTGCGGTGATCGCGGCGGTCGAGGCCGGCGATCTCGCCGCCGTCCACGACCTCTCCGACGGAGGCCTCGCCGTCGCCCTTGCGGAAATCGCCATCGCCAGCGGGCGGGGGCTCGCGGTCGAGAGCGACCTCCTCGCCCGCCTCGGCGAGCCCGCGCCGGCTCTCTTCGGGGAATTCGGGGGCTTTCTCGTGGCGGCTTCCCCCGAGCGCGCCGGCGACCTGCAGGCGACCTGCGAGCGGCACGCGGTCCCCCTCCACGCGCTCGGATCGATGCGGGAGGATCACGACTTCCGGATCGGCGACCTCCTCCGGGCCGACCTCCCCCACCTCCACCACAGCTGGGCGAACGGGCTCCGCGAGAGGCTCGGGATGCCCCCGGTGCCGGTCGCCACGGAACCCGCTCCCGCCCCGGCCTATTCTCCCACCCCTTCCCCATGAGTGCAGCCGACTACCAATCCGCCGGTGTGGACATCGCGGCCGGCGACGAGACCGTCCGCCGGATCGCTCCGCTCGCCCGCTCCACTTTCGACGACACCGTCCTCGCCGGGATCGGATCCTTCGGGTCCTTCGTCGACCTCGGCCCCGTCCTCCGCGAGTACCGCCACCCCGTGCTCGTGCAGAGCATCGACGGGGTGGGGACGAAGGTGGCCGTGGCCCGGCGGGCCGGCTCCTTCCACGGCATCGGCCGGGATGTGGTCTCGGCGACGGTCAACGACATCCTCGTCCACGGGGCGCGTCCGCTCACCTTTCTCGACTACCTCGCCACCGAGCGCCTCGACCCCGCCATCGCCGAGGAGATCGTCGCGGGGATGGCCGCGAATTGCCGGGAGAACCATCTCCCCCTCGTGGGCGGGGAAACCGCGGAAATGCCCTCCACCTACCGCGAGGGAGAGCACGATGTGGTCGGCTGCGTGACCGGGGTCGTGGAGAGGGACCAAATCGTCAACGGGTCGACCGTCGAGGTGGGCGACCGCCTTCTCGGCCTTCCCTCCAACGGACTCCACACGAACGGCTACTCCCTCGCCCGGAAGGTCTTCTTCGAGATCGCCGGGCTCGGGGTGGGCGACCGTCCCGAGGGCCTGGGCGAGACCGTGGGCGCGGCCCTCCTCCGGCCCCACCTCAACTACCGGAAGCCGGTGGAAGCCCTCCTCGCGAGCGGTGCCGCCGTGCGGGGCATGGCCCACATCACCGGCGGTGGCATCCCCGGCAACCTCGGCCGGATCCTCCCCGCGGGCACCGCCGCCGAGGTCGAGACCGCCTCCTGGGAGATTCCTCCGGTCTTCCGGGTCCTCGCCGCCCTCGGCGAGGTCGCCCGCCCCGAAATGTTCCGCACCTTCAACATGGGCATCGGGCTCATCGCGGTGGTGGCTCCCGAGGACGAGGCCCGTGCCCGGGAAGCCCTCAGCGCCGTGGGGTCCGGTGCTCTCCCCATCGGCACCGTCGTGCCCGGGGGCGGAGAGGTCCACCTCGCCGGACGACCATGACCGCCCGCGTCGCCCTCCTCCAGTTTCCCGGGAGCAACTGCGAGACGGAGTCGGCCGCGGCCCTCCGCCGGGCCGGGCTCGAGCCGGTGGACTTTCCGTGGAACCGGGACCCCTCCGAGCTCCGCGACTGCCAGGCCTTCTTCCTCGTGGGCGGATTTTCCTACGAGGACCGCGGGCGGGCCGGCATCCTCGCCTCCCTCGACCCGATCGTCGAGGCCCTCGCCGCCGAGGCCGCCCGCGGCAAACCGGTCCTCGGCATCTGCAACGGGGCTCAGGTGCTCGTGGAGAGTGGGCTGGTCCCCGGCCTCGCCGGGCGCCGCCCCGGGATCGGGCTCGCCCCCAACCGCCGCTCGGCCGGCGGGCGCTTCCTCGGGGCGGGATTCTACAACGGTTGGTGCCACCTCCGCGTGCCCGCGGACAGCCTCGCCACCCCGTTCACCGGGGGGCTGGCCGGAGGCCCGCCCCTGCGCGTTCCCTACGCCCACGCCGAGGGCCGCTTCCTCCTCGCGCCCGGCCTGCGCGAGGAGATCGAGGAGCGCGGGCTCGGGGTGTTCCGCTACTGCGATGCCGCCGGCCACCTCGCGCCGGACGCCCCCACCAACCCGAACGGGAGCACCGCCAACCTCGCCGGCCTCACCGATCCGACCGGCCGAATCCTCGCGCTCATGCCGCACCCCGAACGGGTCCCGGCCGGGGATCCCCTCTTCGCCTCGCTCGCCCGCTTCCTCGCGGGCGAATCTTCGAATCCCCCACCCGCGCCGCCTCCCCTCCGGACCGAGGTCCCCGCGGCCACCGTGCCCGCGGGGACCCTCGCCCCGGATCTCGCCCGCTTGCCGATCTCCACGATCATTACGGACAACGCGGCCGTCTCCGTGGAAAACACCCTCCGCCACCTCGGATTCTCCGCCTCGGTGGAGCGCCGCCTCCTTTGGGAGATGCCCCGGGAAGGATTGCCGGAGGACGCGGTCGAGCAGCTCACCCGGACCGGGGAGCTCTTCAACCCGAACAAGGAACGGATCGACCGGCGTCCGCCCGGGCCGGAGGAGACCACCGCCCTCCTTCGCGTGCGACCCCGCGAGGACCTCCGGGGGCCGGCCACCCTCTCCGTCCTCCGGGAAAGTTTTCGGTTTTCGTTCCCCCGGGAGTTGCGCGGGTCCCTCCTCTGGATTCTCCATTTCCCCTCGGCGGAGGCCCGCGCGGCCGAGTGGCCCCGGCTCCGCTCCCATCCGGTCTTCCACAATCCTGTGGCCGAGGAAGCGGAGGACCTCTCCTCGCTCACGTCCCATGAGATCCTCTGACCTCCTCCACCACGAGCGCGAACTCCTCTCCTCGGTCGTCGCGGAGACCCACTGCGGGCGCAACCGGCGGGCCGGCAAGGTGCGCGACCTCTACGCCCGGGCCGGCCGGGTCGGCCTCGTCTCCACCGACCGGCTGAGCGCCTTCGACCGCGCCATCACCACGGTCCCCCTGAAGGGGAGGATCCTCAACCTGCTCAGCGAGTGGTGGTTCGCCCAGACCCGCGACATCGTCCCGAATGCGGTCCTCGCGGCACCCCATCCCCAGCTCACCGTCATGCGGGAATGCCGCCCCCTGCCCCTCGAGTTCGTGGTGCGTGGCTACCTGACCGGATCGACGAGCACCTCGTTGTGGACGCGCTACCGGGCCGGCGAGCGGGACTTCGAGGGCCACTCCCTCCCGGACGATCTCCGCAAGAACGATCGCCTCCCCCAACCGCTGCTCACCCCGACGACCAAGGGTTCCCTCCACGACGAGTCCATCACCGGGGCGCAGGCCGTCGACCGCGGCCTGCTCTCCGCCCCCGAGTGGGAGCGGGCCAGTGCCGCCGCGCTGGCTCTCTTCCAGAGGGGCACGGAGATCGCCCGTCGGGCCGGCTTTGTCCTCGCCGACACCAAGTACGAGTTCGGGGTGGACGAAGGGGGAACGGTCGTGCTCCTCGACGAGGTGCACACCCCGGACTCCAGCCGCTTCTGGAAGGCGGAGTCCCTCCCCGGCCGACTCGCCCGCGGGGAGGAACCGGAGAGCGCCGACAAGGAGTACCTCCGGCTCTGGTACGCGGACCGGTGCGACCCCTATCACGACGAGGAACTCCCGGAGGCTCCCGACGAGCTCCGCCTCGAGCTGACCCGACGCTACCTCCACCTCTACGAGGAGATCACGGGCGGGCACGAGATTCCCTTCTCCGTGGACGAGGACCCCCCGCACGACCTACGGGCGGTCCTTGCCGAGTGGGACCTGCTCGAGGAGTAGACACAACCCGGGATGCGGCGGAGCCCGCCCGGCGCCCCGGCCCGCGCCCGCCGGGCGGCTGGACACCTCCCCCGGGCCCCGGGATCGCGGGAGCCCGCCCACCTCCTCCCCGGCGCGACCCACGGTCGCCCCTTCGGCCGGGGGAGTGACCGGCTAGAGCAGGGCGAAGTGGCCCCAGAGGAAGGCGGTCGCCACCAGCACCGGGAGCAGGAGGCCGACCATCCAGGCGGTCCGCCCCCACAGGCCGCAGGCGAGAGCCCCGACACAGAACAGGCCGCCCCCGATCGGCATGCCGAGAAGCACCGCGAACCAGACCCGGTCCCAGAAAGTGAGGCTCTCCCCGAGGGAACCCAGCATCCACGCATGGAAATTCACCGGGGTGAGGACACCGAAGAGGGCGGCCAGCCAGAGGAGAGCGAAGAGGATCGCGCGCACGGCCCGCCAGCGTTCCCCCGCTCCGCCGGGATTGGCAAGGGTAAGTTCCCGCGGGCCCGACTCCTGCCCCGCCAGGCTGCCCGCGGGCCGCGCCCCCTCGCGTCCCGTTCTTCCGCGCAATTTTTCGACTTGCCTGTCGATTGAGGGCGACTGATTCTCCGGGTGCCCCTGACCTCCGCGATTCGCTCTGGGTCCGCGCCCCTCCGGCCCCATTCCCCCATGGATTCCCCCCGCTCCCGTATCGGCCTGTTCCTCGGGCCCGCTACCTTCCTCCTCGGCTGGTGGCTCGGCCCCCCGGGTGGGCTCAGCGACCCGGAATGGGCAGTGGCCATGACGGCCCTCCTCATGGCGGTCTGGTGGATCAGCGAGGCGCTCCCCCTCGCGGCCACCGCCCTCGTCCCCATCGTCCTCTTTCCCCTCCTCGGGGTCATCGATGTGGACGATATCACGGAAGCGTACGGGAACGACCTCATCTTCCTCTTCCTCTCCGGCTTCTTCATCGCGGTGACCATGCAACGGTGGAACCTGCACCGCCGGATCGCCCTGCGCACGATCTACCTCGTCGGCCCCTCGCCCCGGCGAATCATCCTCGGCTTCATGCTGGCCACGGGCGGCCTCTCCATGTGGATCAGCAACACGGCCACCGCCATGATGATGCTGCCCATCGGGCTGGCCGTACTACGGCAGAGCGAGGACGAGGCGGAGCGGGTGGGGCAGCCGCTGCACCGCGGATTCGGGGTCGCCCTGATGCTGGGCATCGCCTACTCGGCCTCCATCGGGGGAATCGCCACCCTCATCGGCACACCCCCCAATGCCGTCCTCGCCGGCCAGGCGGAGGCGCTCTACGGGGTGGAGATCACCTTCGCCCGCTGGATGCTCTTCGGGCTGCCCCTCTCCGTCGTCTTCCTGTCCCTCGCGTGGGCCTACCTGACCCTCGGGCCGCTCTGCCGCGGGCTGGCCCCCCTCTCCTCCGGGCGCGCACCCATCCGGGCGGAGATGGAGGCGCTCGGCCCCATGGACACCGCCGAGAAGCGGGTGCTCACGGTCTTTCTCCTCGTGGCCCTGTCCTGGGTCTTCAGCAGCTTCCTTCCCGCGAGCGTGCTCCCCTTTTTCGGGGATGCCAGCATCGGCATGACCGGGGCCCTCGCCCTCTTCCTCCTGCCCAGCGGCAAGGAGAAAGGCCAGCGCCTGCTCGACTGGGAGACCGCCGTGCGGGTGCCCTGGGACATCGTCCTCCTCTTCGGGGGCGGCTTTGCCCTCGCCACCGGATTCGCGACCACCGGACTCTCCGAGAGCCTCGCCAGCGCCCTCGCGGTGCTCGATGGCACCTCCGTCTTCCTCATCATCGGCGTCTGCATCCTCATCGTCGTCTTCCTCACCGAGGTCACCTCGAACACCGCCACCTCCACCGTCTTCGTCCCGCTGATGGGAGCCCTCGCCGTGGCCACCAGCTTCAACCCCATCGTGCTCATGGGGGCGGTCGCGGTGGCCGCTTCCTGCGCCTTCATGCTGCCGGTGGCTACCCCGCCGAACGCCATCGTCTTCGGGAGCCGCGCCCTCACCATCCCGGACATGGCCAAGGCCGGCCTGCTCCTGAATTTCGTGACGGTGATCCTCGGCACCCTCTTCGTCTACTTCTTCCTGCCCCTTGCCCTCGGGCTGGAGGTGGGGGCGACCTTCAAATAGGGCCGCGCTCCCTCACCGCCGGGCCGCCCGACGTCGGGTCCACGCCTTTTCCGCCTCCACGGCGAGAAAGAGCAGGAGGGGGAACAGGAGGATGGCCGGCCAGGAGTCGACGGGGAGCGCGACCGTCCCGAAGAGCCCCTGCAGGGGTGGCGCGTAGGTGAGGAGCAGTTGCAGGCCGACGAGGGCGAGACAGGCGTAAAGGACCACGGGGTTCCCGCGGAAGGAGCGCGGGTGCAGGGAGGACCGCCGGAGGAAGCGGGTATTGAAGAGGTAGAGCAGCTCGCTGAAGGCGATCAGGTTGACCACGGCGGTGCGGGCGGTGGCGGGATCGGCCCCGCCGGCCCTCTCCCAGGCGAAGAGGCCAAAGCAGCCGGTCATGAGCAGGACACTGACCGTGAGGATGCGGAGGAGCAGGGGTCCGTGCAGGAGGGGCTCCCGCGGATCGCGGGGTGGCCGCCCGAGCACCCCGGCCTCCGCCGGCTCAAAGGCGAGGGCGAGGGCCAGCGTCACCGTGGTGACGAGGTTGATCCAGAGGGCCTGGACCGCGGTGACCGGCAGGGTCGTACCGAGGAGGATGGCGGCGAGGAGGAGCCCGGCCTCCCCCACACTCGTGGGCAGGATGAAGAGGAGCGATTTCCGGATGTTGTCGAAGACTGCCCGGCCCTGCCGGACCGCGCCGACGATGGTCGCGAAGTTGTCATCGGTGAGCACCATCTCGGCGGCTTCCCGGGCCGCATCGGTGCCCCGGTCTCCCATGGCCACCCCGATATCGGCCGCCTTCAGGGCAGGGGCGTCGTTGACCCCGTCGCCGGTCATCGCCACCAGCTGGCCCTCCTCCCGGAGGGCCCGCACCAGGCGCAGCTTGTGCTCGGGGGCGGCCCGGGCGACGACCGAGAGGGAGGGGAGACGGTCCCGGAGGGCCTCGTCGTCGAGCGTGGCGAGCTCCTTGCCTGTGAGCACCTCCCCCTCGGAGAGGCCGACCTGCCGCCCGATCGCCGCCGCGGTGGTCGCGTGGTCCCCGGTGATGAGGACGGTGCGGATGCCGGCCCGCCGGCAATCCGCCACTGCCTCCGGGACCCCCTCGCGGGGCGGGTCGACGATCCCGACCATGCCGAGGAGGACGAGATCCGCGGGGGGGCGATCCCCGCCGAGGGGATCCTCGTCCGCCCCGGTCCTCTTTTCCGCGAGCGCCAGCACCCGCTGGCCTTCGCCGGCGATCGCCTCGATGCGCTCCCGCCATGCCTCCGGCTGCAGGGGCGCACCACCCGCCTCGCCCGCACAGAGCTCGAGAATCCGCTCCGGGGCCCCCTTCAGGCAGAGCAGGGCACCGCCGCGCTCCTCGTCCGCGTGGCGGGTGGCCATGAACTGGCGACCGGCGTCAAAAGGAAGGGTGCTGGTGCGGGGAAAGGATGCCTCCCCGGCCGCCCGGTCGAGGCCGGCCTTTCCCGCCAGGGCGAGCAGAGCGCCCTCGGTGGGATCCCCTTCCACCGACCACTCCCCGGCCTCCTCCCTCAGGCGCGCCTCGTTGCAGAGGACGCCGCAGCGGGCGAGGACGCGCAGGGCCTCCGCGCTCTCCGCGGAGAGCGCCGCTCCCTCCGGTTCCTCCGAGAGGTCGCCCTCCGGTGCGTAGCCGACCCCCTCCACCCGCACGCGGATCCCGCCCGGGAGGAGGACGCTGGCCACGGTCATCTCGTTGCGGGTGAGGGTTCCCGTCTTGTCGGTACCGATCACGCTCACCGAGCCGAGAGTCTCCACCGCGGGCAGGCGCCGGAGAATGGCCCGCTGCCGGGCCATCACCCGCATGCCGATGGCCAGGGTGATCGTGACGATCGCCGGCATTCCTTCGGGGATGGCCGCCACCGCCAGGGCCACCACCGCGAGGAAGACTTCCACCAGTTCCATCCCGGAGACCAGCCAACCCCAGAGAAAGGCGAGCAGGCCCACCGCCACGATGATCGCACTGACCCGGCGGGCGAAGGAGTCGAGCCGGCGGGTGAGGGGCGTGCGCAGGTTTTCCACTCCGGCGACAAGCGCGCCCACCCGGCCGATCTCGGTGGACGCGCCCGTGGCCACCACCACCCCGGCCCCCTGCCCCCCGGCCACCGTGGTCCCGGAGTAGGCCATCCCGGTGCGCTCGGCGAGGGGCGTGTCCACGGGGACAGCGTCCGTGGCCTTGTCGACGGGCACCGACTCGCCGGTGAGAACGGCCTCGGCCACGCGGAGGCCGTCCGCCCGGGTGAGGCGCAGGTCCGCGGGCACGCGGTCCCCCGCCTCGAGGAGGACGAGGTCTCCCGGGACCAGCTCGCGGGCGTCGATGGTCTGCCGGGATCCGTCGCGCACGACCACGGCTCGGGGAGCCAGCAAGCCCCGGACCGCCTCGAGGGCCCGCTCCGCCCGGCCTTCCTGGAAAAACCCGATGGCGGCATTGATGAGGACCACCCCGAGGATAACGACCGCGTCCAGCCAGTGCCCGATCCAGAGGGTGGTGGCACCCGCAGCGAGGAGGAGGTAGATCAGGGGGTTGTGAAACTGCCGGGCCAGCCGGCGGAGCACGCCCGGGCGGCGGGCGGCGGGCAACGCGTTCGGCCCGTGCCGCTCCCGGCGGACGGCCACCTCCTTCCCGGACAACCCCTCCCGTGTCGAGGTCTCCTCCGCGGCGACGACCTGCCGCCAGTCCTTCCGGTGCGCCTCCATCGTTGACAGCCTAGCGGGGAGCGTCCCGGCGGTCGAACGCCCGTCCTACCCTTCGCCCCCCTCTTCCTCCTCCACCGGCCGGTGCAGGTCGACCGGCTGGCTGGAGAGTCCCCATTCCTCCCGGAGGTACCGGCTGACCGTCCCGGTGAACCCGTGCAGGGTGCCGACGTGGGAGGCCCCGCTCTCCGCCACGCTCCGCAGGAGGTCCGGCCAGTCGACGTGGTCGGAGAGGAGGAACCCGCGGTCGAGCCCGCGCCGCCGCCGATGGCCCCGCAACCGGGTCCAGCCGGAGGCAAAGCCGAGGGAGGTCGGCTCGAACTTCCGCAACCAGGGGGAGCCGAGCACCGAACCGGGGGCGAGGAGGAGGCCCCGCCCCCGGAACTCGGCGCGGTTCGCCTCCGTCACCTTCGTATGGGGCGCCAGCTCCACGCCGGCCGCCTCGTAGTGCGGGTTGAGCCGGGCAATGCTCCCGTGCACGCCGATCGGGCCTGTGGCCGGATCGAGCCCGGCGAGGATCCGCTGGGCCTTCCCGAGGGCGTAGGCGAGGAGTACGGAGGTCACCCCGGCCGCCTGGTTCTCCCGCCACCACTCGTGGATTTCCGCAAAGATGGTGGACGGATCCGGCCAGCGGTAGACCGGGAGCCCGAAGGTGCACTCGGTGAAGAAGGCGTCGCAGCGCACGGGCTCGAATTCCGCACAGGTCGGATCCGGCTGGCGCTTGTAATCGCCGGTGACCACGCACCGGTAGCCGTCCTTCTCGAGGAGGACTTGGGCCGATCCGAGGAGGTGGCCGGCCGGGTGGAAGGAGACACGCACGTTCCCGACACGGCGGGTCTCGCCGTAGGGGAGGCCCTCGAGCACGCTTCCCTCGCGGCCGACGCGTTCCCCCAGGACTCCCAGCCCGGGCTCGGCACAGAGGTAGGTACGGCTCCCCCAGCGGGCGTGGTCGGCATGGGCATGGGTGACCACCGCCCGCTCCACGCCGCGCAGGGGATCGACGAAGAAATCGCCGGGCGGGCAGTAGAGGCCCTCCGGGCGGCGGACGAGCAGTCCGCCAGAGTCGAGGGGAAGGGCGCGGGAAGACGGTGGCATGGCGGGAGGCAGGGTGGATCGCCCATCCCTTAGAAGGGGAAACCGAAGGCAAAGTGCAGGGTGCCCGCGGGGGAGCGGGGCGGCCGGTTCAGGTTGCGCCCGTACTCGATCCGGATCGGACCGACCGGCGAGCGGAGACTGATCCCGGCACCCGCGGAATTGAAGAATTCCCCGTCGGCGAAAGTATGGCCGTTCACCGACATGACCGCGGCGTCGTAGAAGGCGACAAGGGAGAACGCCTGGAAGATGCGGAGCTCCGCCTCGAGGTTGCCGAGGGTGTAGGACTGGGCCCCGATCCGCTCGCCGGAGGAATCCACGGGTGAAGCCTCCCCTTCCTGGTAACCGCGGAGGGTGTTGCTGCCCCCGAGGAAGAAGCGCTCGCTGAACGGAATGTTCTCGTCGGTCTTCTGCCAGGAAAAGATGCCGCCGTAGCGGAGCCGGGAGTGGAGGATGAGGGAGGGAACGAGGGGGATGTGGTAGGAGCCACCGACCTCGACCTTCTCGAAGTCGACATTCCCCCCGAAGAGCCGGGAGGCGGTCTTGGACCGCACCGCGGCCCGGTAGCCGCGGGTGGGAAAGAGGGAGTTGTTCAGCCGGCTGAGAGTGGCGCTCCCCTGGAGGCTGGCCACCACGGCGCTGTCCCGGGAGCGGAAGGTGACGCTGTTGTCACGGAAGGTCCGCTGGCTCTGGAAACCGTAGCGAAGGTCAAGGGTCAGGCCGGGAACCGCGGGCGGACTCAGGGTGGAGCCGAGGGTGATCCCGGCCTCGTCGCGCTCGTACCCGATCTCGTCGCGGTAGAGGTACTCTCCCTGGCCCACCAGGGTGATGTCGGTCCCGGCGAACTGCGGGATGGCGTAGAGAGCGCGAACCTGGCTGGACTTCAGGCTTTGCTTGGCGTTCAGGTTGATCCGGTGGGCGCGGTGGAAGGGATTGTTGCGCTCCCACCGCAGCCCCACCCGGGCCATCTCGTAGCTGCCCCAACCGACCATGCCGGTGAGTTTCTCCCGCATACCCGCCGGAAGGGTGTAGGTCACCTCCCGAGCCCCCTGTTCGTCCGGCTTCCCGTAGGCGACATCGACCTCCCGGAAGACCCCGAGTCCCATGAGCTTGCGGCGGCCCTCGGCCACCTCGATGGGGTTGAGGAGCTCGCCGGGCTCGAGGCCGGCCTGGCGGAGGAGAATCCGCCGCTTCACACCGGGATCCCCGGCAAAGGCCACCCCGGCAATGGTCGCCTGCGCGCCGCGATCGACCTCAAAACGATAGTCGCGCACGACCACTCCGGCCGTCGTCTTTTTCCGGTCGGTCACCTCACTGCGGACGGTGGTGTCCGGATAACCGCGGCGGTAGGCCTCGTTGAGGAGCTGCTGGCGGAAGTCCTGCAACCAGTCGTCGGAGTCCACCTGGTCGTCCTCCACCTCTTCGGTGGTCGTCGTCTTGCCGTCCTTCGACTCCCGCACCACCTCCACCTTCCCGACCCGGAAGAGCGGACCCTGGTCCACGGTGAGGGTCACCCGGACGGCCCCGGTCTGGCGGTCGATGTCGACCTCGCGGTCGCCGGCCGACGCTTCGGCGTAGCCCTTCTGCTGGAGGGTGCGCAGGAGGTTGCTGATGCGCTGCTCGAGGTTGCGCGGGGTGAAGCGGCGGTCTTTCTTCCGGGTGAAGAGGGCCGAGGAGGCGAGGAAGAAGCTCTCCGCCTCCTTGGCGGAGAGTGCGGTCACGCCCTTCACCTCCACGCTCTCGTAGAAGTAGAGAACCCGCGGGTCCACCTCGAAGACCACGCTCTCCGCCTGGAAACCGGGCGGCAGGACCACTTGGTAGGGGTGGGTCCAGTCGTAGGAGGCGGGGCCTTCCTTCGTCTGCAGGTCCGCGGTGATGCGGGGCCGCTGGTAGCCGAGGCTCTTGACCTGCTCGAGGAGGATGAAGGCGGAATCCTCGAGGACGGCGGCATCCAGTTCGACCGGTTCCTTCGCCGCGAAATCGTTGAGGAAGGCGAGCCGTTCCTGGAGCTGGCGGTCCCGGAGGAAGCCCATGCCCCGGACCTTGAGATTGTCCTGGGCGAGGAGGCCGGCCGGGACGGCGAGCAGGGCGGCGAGGAGAAAGGCGAACGCGCCCGCACCAGTGGAGCGGCGGCGGAACCTATTTCTCATAGAGGAGCCGCCGCAGGTTGAGGTTGTAGTTGTCGTAGATGTCGTACTCGCCCTCCAGGGACCATCGCCGGTTCAAGCGGTAGATCACCTCGACGGTGGAGCGGCCGCTCTCGCTGACATCCTCCCCCAGCTCGACCGTCAGCCGGTCCGAGTCCCCATCGACCCCCGCGAAGATCCGGCCGAGGTAGAGCCCGAGCGCCTGGGCTCCCCCACCCCCCTCCGTGCTCCCGGTGGTGAGGATGCGGAGGATGTCCGCGTTGGACATCGAGGGCGTCGAGCCGAAGGTGACCTGGGGGCTTTGCGCGGAACCGGTGAGTTTCATGCTGACGATCGTCGACTGCGACCGTCCGATGGCACTGGCCTCGAGAATGAGGGTATGCGGGCTCTGCGGGAAGAGGAAGGCCTCGGCCGACTCGATCCGCAGGTTCATCCCGGGGAAGCGCAGGGTCCCCTCGCGGGTGCGGACCGAGCCGAGGAGGAGGGGTTCGCCGAGAGTGCCCTCGAGGCGGAGGTTGGCGGAGAGGCTGGTGGAGAGGACGGAGCTGCGCACCCGCAGGAAGTCGTCGCCGGTGAGGCGAATCTGGAGTTCCCAGTCGGCAAAGGGCTTGGCCTCCACGGAGAAGTAGGGGGGGCGGGCCGACGGACCACCGCGGACGTTGGGGGAGAAGGGATCGATTTCCAGGAGGAAGGTGCTGTTCTGGAAATCGAGCTCCCCGGTCAGGCGGGTGGGCTTGGCCCCGCCGGGATTCTCCAGCTGCAGGTCGAGGTCCGACCGGATGACCAGATTGGGGGTGCGGGCCACCGGCACGTCCTTGCCCCGCAGTCGGATCTGGTAGGAAGGGTCTTCGAGGTCGGTGGTGTCGAGGGTCCCGGTGAGTTCGAGGCCTCCACCACCCGTCGCGCCGGTCATCTTCTCGAGCAGGACACGGCGGCCGTCGAGCCGCAGGTCCGCGTCGATGGCGTCAATCGCCGGGGTCGCCGAAGTGGGACGCAGCCCGAAATTGCGCGCCCGCAGCTCGCCGCCCAACTGGAGACCCTCCTTTAGGCGAATCGTCCCGGTCAGGGTGCCCGTGGAGCGAAAGATCCCAGGCAGGCGGCCTTCCCAGTTCTTGACGGTCCAGTCCTTCAGCCGCACCTCCGCGGTGAGCTTGTCCAGCCATTCCCCGGACTTTGGCCGCTTGCCCTCCAGCCACGGGTAGACGGAATCGTAGGGCAGGGAGGCCTGACCCCGCAGGAGGGAATCGCGGAGCTCCACCTCCGCCTGGGTCAGGGAGACGCGCTCGGAATCGGCGGACAGGGAGAGGTCGATCCGGCGGATCCGCGGCAACTGGCCGTTCGCCCACTTTTCCGGCCACTGCAGCTGCTCGGCGTGGACGGAGAGCGTCGCCTTGGGGGAGCTGAGGGTACCCCCGAGCTGGAGGGCAAGGCTGAGGTCACCGAGGTCGACTCCCGTTTCCTGTTGGAGCCATTGGGCCGCTTGCGGACCCCACTGGTTTTTCAGGGAAAGATCCACTTTCTCGCCGGGGAGCAGGCGCAGGAGGGGGATGGGACCGGGCGCGGACGATTCCAGCCGGGCCGCCGCGGTATCCTCTCCCCCGGCGCTGTCCGGTGCGTTCTTGTAGGGATGGTCGAGCGAGCCGGTGGCAACCAACAGGGGAAGATTTCCCTGACCGGTGAGAAGCGGGAGATCGCCGTAATCGACGGCGAGGTTGCCGATGCGCAACCCGCTCGAGTCCCCCTCGGCCTGCCACTTGGCCCGCAGGGAGGGCGATTTACCCGGAGGCGTCCAGGTGACATCCCCCGAAGTCTCCACTTCGAGGAGGGGCAGGAAATCGTTCACCCGCAGGGAGAGTTCCGCCACCTCCACGACGGGCAGCGGATCGTTCGAGGCGAACCAACCGGCGAGGCTGGCGGACTGCAGCCCGGCGGCCTGGACGAGAGCCCCCTGCGGAGGCTTCCAGTAGCCGGCGAGGGAACGACCCTCCCCGGCGAGGGCAAAGGTCTCCACAAGCAGACCCTTCCACGGCCAGTTGGCGCGCTCCGCCGGGTCGAGCTCCACGCGGACGGGATCCTCCAGGCGCAGGAAGTCCTTCCCCTGCCGGGTCCACTTTGCCGAGGCCAACCGGAGACGCCAGGGCCCGGTTTCCTCCACGGTGGGGGAATCCACCGCGAGGGAGAGGGTGTCCCCGGGAGCTTCCGCTTTCGCGGAGGCGGAGAGCTCCCGGGCTCCCTGCCCGCTCCACTGGAGGGAGAGGGCCAGAGGGGCCAGGGGAGCCAGGCGGAACCCGGTCGTGCGGAGGGTTCCCTCGTGGCGGGGCTCTGTCCAGGGGCCGGTCGCCTGCAGGGAAACCTGCACCGGCTTCCCCACGCCCGGAACGGTGCCGAGCCAGGCGCGCAAGTCCTCCGGCTGGAACTCCCCCTTTCCACGGAGGTCGAGCGTCCGGGCGGAGACATCCGCGCTGCCCCCCAGGCGGAGTTGGCTCTTCCCGGGCGCCCGCAACTCGAGCTGGCTTACCTCCACCCGTGGATACTCCCAGCGGCCCTTGAGCGAAAGCTGGCCGAGGGTCCGGGATTCGTAGGCGAGGTCGCTGCCTTCCGCCGAGAACTGCACGGGCAGGAGGGGATCGCCCTGCGCCTCGGCAGTGAGGGCAAACCGCAGGGTTCCCGAGGCGTCGAGATAGTCCTGTTCACCGAGGTCCGCCGACCCGGTCAATCGAAAGGGACGCTCCGCCTCGAGGAGGGCAAGGTCCAGCTGGACGGACTGGTCGAGCTTGACCTCCGCCCAGTCCGCGGCGACCTGCAATTGCCGGACGGTCAGTTCCGTGCCCGCCCCGCTCACGGAAAGGCTTGCCCGCAGGGACTCTCCCGCCGGCTTCCCCGCGAGCCGGAGGTCACCGCGGTAGCGCTGCCCGTCCCAGTGGAGGTCCGCATGCTCCAGGCGGAAGGTCCGGACCCAGGGAGGAAGGTCGAGCCGGGGGAGGGATGCCGGCACCTGCAGCTGGTCGAGGGTGGCCTCCGCCCGCTCCGGTCGCCAGCTGGCGCCCGACCACGAGGCGACCAGGCTTCCCTTGCCCCCTTCCAGCTGGAGGCTCCCGCGGACGGAGGGGACGTGCGGGTTCGGGTCGAAGTCCGCCCGCAGCTCCGCTTTCCATGCCGAAACCTCCGCCCGCAGGTCCCAGGGACCCTCCGGGGGCAGCTGGAGACGCAGCCGCGCGGCGGGCCAGTCCTGGAAGGAGGCCAGCCGGGTGGTCAGCCCGGCCTCCTTCCACGACAGCTCCGGCAGGACAAGGGGATCCGCGACACCGGCCGGGAAGAGCCGCCACCGCGTCCCGTTCACGGGCGGCAACCAGCGCTCGGCCACTCGCAGGGCGTTAACGACCGCCGGGAGAACCTGCCCCGGGCCGGGAATCTCTTCCGGGGAGGTCCCCGGGGAAGTCGGCGACCCGGCGGGTGCCTGCCGCAGGTGCACATCGAGGCCCTCCACCCGCAGGGCCGGAAGCGTGCCCGATTGGTGCCGCCACCCGGCCCAGGCCCAGCGGAGGGGATCCGGCAGCGAGATCTTCTCCGCGCGCACGGCCACCGCGTCGCCGGGCCGGCCATAGTGCACCTTCTCGAGAACCCACGCGCCCTCCGGTCCGCGGCGGGAGTCCTGCAGGGTCACCCCCCACCGTGGAAGGATTTCCCCGGCCAGGGGGGGCAGCCACCACGACACGGTGCCGACGAGGACAACGAGGACAGCGCCGAGTAGGGCCACCCCGAGAGCCAGGATCTGGATTCCCCTCTTCACCATATGGATCCACCCACCGTGGGGTCGCCCTTCGCCCCACGGCGAGCTTTCTCTGCGGAAGCAACCACTCCCGCCTCAAACACCCTCGCCAGCCTCGTTCGGCGCGAAGGTACCCCCCTTCACGTGGTAGACGGTCCACTCCCGCGCGCCGGGGTGGGCGAGGTCCTCGGTGCCGGTCGCAAAGACCTGGCAGGACTCGGGCAGCCATTGCCAGAAGGCGCGCCGACGGTCGGGATCCAATTCGCCGAGAACGTCGTCGGCGAGGAGGAGGGGAGTCCGCCCGGTCCGTTCGGCGAGGTCGCGATGGAGTCCGAGCTTCAGGGCGAGGACAAGGTTGCGCTGCTGGCCGTCCGAGCCGTAGGTCCGCGCGGCACCCGCCTGCAGGCGGAGCGTCCAGTCATCACGGTGCGGGCCGTGCTGGGTGCTGCGCAGGGCGAGGTCCCGCTCTCGTTGCTCGTCCCACATCGCGACGAAATCCTCCTCGGTCCGGGCGGTCGAACCCGGGGTGAAGGCGAGCTCCGGGCCCTCCTCCCGGCCGGCAATCCCCGCAAACACGGAGGCAAGCACGGGGGCGAGGCGGGCGGTCTCCCGCTCCCGCACCTCGCGGAGCCGGGCTGCCGCCTCCGCGAGGGGGCGGTGGTACGCGCGGAGGAGACCGGGAGCGGAACGGTCCTTGAGCAGGCGGTTCCGCGCCCGCAGGGCCCGGTGGTAGGCACGGAGGTGCCGGTAGTAGTCGGGGTGGGTGGTCGAGAAGTGGAGGTCGAGGAGTCGACGCCGCTCCGCCGGGCTGCCCCGCACGAGGGAAAGGTCCGCCTGGGCCAGCACCACCGAGGGGAAACGGGCCAACCAGTCGGAGAGCCGCTCCACCGGTTCGCCGTCGAGAAGGATACGCCGCCCCTCTCCCGGCTGGAACTCGAAGAGGACCTCGTGGGTCACCCCGTCCACCTCCGCCCGGTAGAAGATCCGGGCCTGGCGGCTCCCTTGGCGGATCAGGGGCCGCAACTGGGGCGACCGAAAGGAGCGGAAGGCATGGAGGAGGCCGATCGCCTCGAGGAGGTTCGACTTCCCCTGCCCGTTCGCGCCCCGCAGGAAGACGCCCCCGGTGGGAAAGGCCAGCCGGGCGGAAGCGATGTTCCGGAAGTCCTCAAGGTGGCAGGCTCGCAGCCTCATGGAGGCGGGAGCCGGAGCTCCTGGCCGACCCGGAGGTCGTCCGGGCTGCGCAGCAAGTCGCGGTTCGCATCAAAGATTCGTTCCCAGAGCGCCGGGTTCCCGTAAGCCCGGCGGGCGATCGAGTTCAGGGTGTCGCCCGGCCGGACCACATAGCTCCCGGGCGAGGGTTCCGGGGAGGGCGGGCCTTCCGCCCGCCCGCCCCCGGTCGTCGCAGCGGTGTTTCCCCCGTTGCCGCCGGCGGCCGCCCGGGCCGACTCCCACTGCTCCCGCAGGCGGCGGTTGGCCCCGCGAAGCTCGCGGATCTCGCGCTCGAGCCGCTGGTTCTCCACCTCCAGCCGCTCCGCGTGCCGGAGGATCTCGTCCTGCTCTTCCGGCGGCCGGAAGGGTTGCCCCGGCAGGGAGCGCGCGAACTCCTTGCGGGCGGTGTCGACGAGCTTCTCCACCTGCGGGGACTGGCGGGCCTCCGGCCGGAGCTCGAGGAATCGCTGGAAATGATAGATCGCCAGAACGGGTTGGTCGAACTCCTCAAGGTAGAGCAACCCCACCTCGAGGTGCGATTCGGGAGCCTCACTCCGCTCGTCGATCACCCGCAGGAAGGAGAGGAGGGCCTTTTCCTCCTCACCCCGCCGGAGGAGATCCTTGCCTCGCTGATACTCCGGCTCGTCGGTCTCCCGCAGGGCCGGACCTCCGCCCCCGCCACAACCGGAGAGGACCAGGAGGACTAAAAGAGGGAGCGTGAAGCGCCAGGACGAGGTGAGTCCACGACGGCCCGGCACGGGGAGCGGAAAGCGGGCGGCAGCTCCGCACACCCTGTCCACGGGAACGGCCCCTACCGCTTGGAGAACTGGAACTTCTTCCGAGCGCCCGGCTGACCAGTCTTCTTCCGTTCCTTCTCGCGGGGATCCCGCTTGAGGAGACCTTCCTTTTTCAGCGGGGCCCGCAGCTCGGCGTCCTGCTTCTGCAGGGCCCGGGAAATCCCCAGGGAGAGGGCCCCGGCCTGACCGCTGATCCCGCCGCCGGCAATCCGCGCCTCGACATTCCAATTTTCCTCCTGGGCAATCGTCCGCAACGGGGCGAGCGCGTCCTTCCGCGTCTGCTCCGTCACGAAGTACTCGCGCACGGGACGGCCGTTCACGGTGATCTCACCGCTGCCCGGGCTCAGGCGGACCCGGGCGGTCGCCCGCTTGCGTCGTCCAGTACCAAGAAATTGCTGTGCTTCGCTCATGGGAATTTTCCGGCAGGGAAGGGATCAGGAAACGGGCAGCGGGGAAGGCTGCTGGGCCTCGTGGGGATGGTCCGGCCCGGCGTAGACCTTCAGCTTCGTCAGCATCTGGCGGGCCAGCTTGTTCTTCGGGAGCATTCCCCGCACGGCATTCTGCACGAGGAACTCCGGCTTTTTCGCCCGGAAATCCGCGACATTGCGGTAGTATTCGTTCCCCATCCAGCCGGTGTAGAACATGTAGTGTTTCTGCTCCTCCTTGCGGCCGGTCAGCTTCACCTTCTCGGCGTTGGTCACGATCACGTAGTCGCCGGTGTCGAGGTGGGGCGTGTAGGTCGGCTTGTGGCGCCCGCGCAGCACGTCGGCAATCCGCACGGCGAGGCGCCCGAGGGTCTCGCCCTCCGCATCCACCACGTGCCACTGCCGATCGATCTCGGAAACGCTGGGAAGAGTCGTCTTGTTCATGGAAAACCGTCAATTCAACCCGCGCCGTTCTCCCTGTCAATCCGTTTTGGGGTCCTCCGGGGTGCCGAGAGCCGACGCGACGGCCTCCCGCCAGGTCCACGCCCGCGCCCGCGCCCGGCCGGCCGCGCCGAGACGGGTCCTCTCCTCCGGGTCCCGGAGGAGCCGCTCGATGGCGCCGGCCAGCGCGCAGGGATCCCCGAGGGGCACGAGCAGGCCGGTCTCGCCCTCGGCGATCGCCTCCGCCACACCCCCGTTCCGGGTCCCCAGCACGGGGAGGCCGTATCGACCGGCTTCGAGGTAGACGAGGCCGAAGCCCTCCAGGCTTCGGCCATAGGGCTGGGAGGCGAGCACGAAGAGGTCGGCCGCCCGGTAGGCTTCCTCCAGCTCCGCCGCGCCGAGGGGACCGCTCCAGACCACGGGAAAATCGGCCGCCCGGATGTCCCGGCGGAGCCGCCGCGCATAGCCCGGATGCACGGCAGGTCCCACGAGGTGGTAGCGCACCCCCGCGCGCGTCCGCTCCGGCAAGGCCCGCAGGGCCGCGAGGACCTCCCGCTGGCCCTTCCGGGGATGGACGCGCCCCACGGTAAGGACGGTGAGCCGGTCGGGGGGAGCCGGGGAGGGGGACCGTTCCTCCCGAGGGTGCGCCGCGAGGACTCCGCTCGCCGCTCCGGGCACCACCCGGCACTCCGTGGGGAGTCCGGGCAGGCGCTCCGCAAGGAGCTTCCGGTTGGCGGCGGAGAGAACCACGACGAGGGCCGCGCCCTCGAGGAAGGCGCGCAATCGATCCCGCCGGCGACGGCCCGAGGTGAGCCGGAGGATTTCCGAGCCGTGCAGGAGAACGACCGGGCGACGGCTGGCCGCCGGGGGCAGGTCCGCCGCTGGAGCATCCAGCAAGGCGCGCAGGGCACCGGGCTCGGAGACGATCCAGCGCTCCCCCGACCGGGGTGGGCGTGCCCGCAGGTACCGGAGCAGGGCCCGGCGGGCCCCGCGGTCCTGGCGCCCCCGATGGCCCATGCGAACCACCGGGTAGGGTTCCCCGCGGTCCGCCGGGTCCGTCTCCCCCGCCGCGAGGACTTCCACCCCCCAGCCGAGTTCGACGGCCGCCCGGGCCCACTCCCGGGTGACGGTGCCCGCTCCCCCGTGGGCCGGGGGGAATTCGTGGGTCACGAAAAGGAGGCGCCGTACCCGGCCCTCCGGACCGGTCGGCCCCACGGATGCGGACTCGCTCATGCAAGCAGCGCCCTAGCCCCGAAACGGGTCCGGCGCGAGGCTAAGCGAGCCCGCCGGCTCGCTTTCCGCTGGTCCCCGGGAAGCGCAGCTGTCACCCTCAACGGTTTTGCGATGGACCGTTTCCTCCTCAGCCTCACCGCCTTTCTCGGCCTCCTCGGGATCGTCGCCGGTGCTCTCGGGGCCCACCCGCCCGAGGGCTGGTTCACTGATGCCGAGGACCTCGCCGCCTGGAACCAGGCCGCCCTCTTCCAGCTCCTCCACGTCCTTGCCATCCTCGCGATCGCGGGAATCCCGACCCGGAACCTGGGACGACGAAGAAGCGTGGCCCTGCTCTTCCTCGGCGGCATCCTCCTCTTTTCCGGCAGTATTTACGGGCTCGTCCTCGGCGGTCCCTCCTGGCTGGGACCGGTCACCCCGGTGGGGGGAATCCTCTTCCTCGGCGGTTGGGCCGTCCTTACCTGGCTGCTCGCCCGCGGGCCCGGCCGGGGAGCGCTCAACTAGTCAACGGGACGACGCCCCGAAACCCGGGCGGGCCGGTACGCGAAACCCCGCCTGAGTGCCCAGCCAGACCTCGAGACGATCGGCGAGATCCCCCGCCGGAGCGCTCTCCGGCTCGGCGAGCTCCGCGAGGGGCCGAGCCAGCAGGAGGTCGGCCCGTCGCTGATCGCTAGGCGGCAGCCGCACCCACCAGTCCTCCCGTACCGGAAGCCCCTGCATCCGGCTCATCCGGAAGAGGGTTTTCAGCCGGGCCGGCTCGGCCGGGTGTCCCGCCGCGACCGCCTCCGCAAAAGTTTCCAGCAGCTCGACCAGCTCCTCGCTCTCCGGCCAGGGATCCGCGTTCGCCCGAACGAGGGCGGCCACCCGATGGGCCACCTGCATACGCTCGTAGCTCCGCCCGACGGCCGTGCGCCGACAGCTCAGGTGATACTCCGCGAGGAAGAGCTCCCGCCCGCTCCGGTTCGGTTCGAAGCGCGCGCGGGCGCTGTCGAGAAAATCGGGACGGGCCGATTTCCGGCTCCGCCGGAGGAGGCCCCGCCGGAGACCCCGCTCGACCCCCAGCCAGTGGAGGAGCCAGAAACGCTCCCCCCGCTCCTCCACACCGAGTACGATCCCGCGTTCCTCGGGGGTAGGCGAACTCATGGCCATCGGGACCCTTGCCCCGGGGCTGCCCGGAGAGGAGGGGGAATGGTGGAGCCGATCGGAGTCGAACCGACGACCTCTACAGTGCGATTGTAGCGCTCTTCCAACTGAGCTACGGCCCCAACGTGCAGACGAGGAGCCAACACGAGGACCTGCCGCGGGGCAAGGCCAAAGCCTGCCCGGGGACCACCCGGAGGACTCACTCCCACCGGGATCGCCAGACGGCCCGGTGCGCCCCGAGAACGCGCTCCACCCACGAGGTGACCCCGCCCGTGTCCTCGCCGAGAAGTTCGCCGAGATCGACGGCATGGCTCAGCCACCGGCTGCGGTCGACCTCGTGAGGCTCGGCGAAGGTAGCGTTCGCGGCCAGCCGTCCGGGCACCGCGAAGTCGTAGCGCTTCCCCCCCTCGATCTGGGAGCGGTATACCTCGATCAACCGGGAAAGGAGCAACGGCTTGTCATCGACGGCGAAGGAGACCCGGAAGGGGGCGGGAATCCACTCGAGGCCGCCCCACACTTCTCCCCCGTACCACGCCTGCGGGCGGTCCTCCCCCGGTAGCTCCCGAAGCGCCCGGAGGGTCGCCGCGAAGACGCGGCGGTGGGTGGGGTGGGCATCGAGGGGATGGTGCCCGCAGAGGACAGCGGGTCGGGTCGCCCGGAGGAGTTCCCGCAGCTGACCGGCAAGGCGGACGAGGCCGGCCTCCTCCCCGAGGGCGGAACTCGCCCCCCCCAATTGGACGACCAGCGAGTAGCGCCCGATCTCCGCCGCCTTCCGCTGCTCGGCTGCCCGCACCTCGGCGAGGTCCGGCTTCCCGGTCTCCCCCGCGCCGGGGCTGCCTGCCCCGTCCGTGCAGACGACCCCGGCAAACCAGAAATCCTCCGCATCGTAACAGGTCAGCACGGAGGGGTAGGCGAGAAACTCGAGGTCATCCGGGTGGGCCCCGATGCCGAGGTGGGTGGTCCTCCGGGCCGCTTCCTCCCGGGCCCGGCCGTCGGGCACGTACCACTCGCCGGGCAAGGAACTGCCTTCCGCCACGCCCACCCTACGGCTCCCGTTGCAGGTGGTCCCACACGGAGAGAAAGCGGCGGAAATGGGTGCCGCCCTCCTGCTCCGCTCCCGCCTCAGCGAGCGCCCGCACCGCCGCCTGCTCGGCCGCGTAGGCCGCCGGGCTGAGAACCCCGATGAAATGGGCCACTCGCGCCCAGAGAAGATGGGTGGAGAGCGCGTCGCACTCGTTGTAGGCCCGGATCTCCGCGAGCCGACCCTCCAGCCACAGGGCCACCACGTTCGCCCCGCTCTGGTCGATCTTCCCGGGGATACCCGAACACACCGCCGCTTCGTGAAGGGTGGGCATCTGCCCGTAGCGCCCGAGGAGTGGGCCGAGATCCACCGAGAACTCGCTCGCCGTGCTGAAATAATCCACGCCCAGCCACGGCTTCTCCGGGCGCTCCGCGAAACCATGGCTCTCCAGCCCGTGCACCACCGCGCGCTGGACGAGGATGGGCACATCCGCCCGCGAGGAATTGTAGCCGACGAGCTGGGGCCGGCGACGCCCGACCGCCTCGAGAAAACCCTTCAGGATGTGCGCCTCCTGCTCGCGCCAGTCGAGCTCCGGCCGGGTGGGAAGCGAGATCAGGCGGAGGTGCGGGGCTTCCCCGTCCCGGCCGGGCGCCTCCCGCAGGACCCCGGCCAGGGTGACCACCCGGCAGAGGATCGTTTTCAAGTACGGGCGCGGGGTCTCCTCGGTGGCTCCCCCGTGCTCCCACAGCCTCTCCATGGCGGTCGCCCGCTCCCCCGGGGTCTCCACTGGCAGGCCGAAGAGGCGGGCCGCCGACAGCGGATCGGGAACCCACTCCACGTCGAAGGAGAAAACGAGGGGCTGGACGGTGCGGAACATGGCCCCTCAGGGGTCCGCCGGCTCGTCCGCCGCGGGGAAGGAAGGTGTGAGGATGAGGTCGTCCCCGGGGTAGAGCCGGATGCGACCGAGATCGGAGGGCACCGCGTCGTCGAGGAGGAGTTCACACTCGGAGGGGTGGTCCAGCGTGCCCTCCCAGGTCCACTCGCCCACCCCGGTCATGGTGAGGGGCACGCCTCCCGCCGCGGGGAACCCGGGGCCCTCGCCCCGCAGGCAGACCCGCTGGTCCGGGGGCAGGAAGGCGGACACCCGGAGCCGGGTTGGCAGGGAAAGGTCCTCGGGCTCCGCCGCCCCTTCCCCTGCGGGAGGGGGAGGCTCCCCGGGGGCGGGCTCCGCCTCGCCCGGTCGGCCGGGCCTGCCCCCCGCGGGAATCCCGGCCGCCGGTGGCTCCGTTCCCGCCGTGGCCAACGGCCCGCCCACGGGGCCGATCCGCCGCACGAGACGGTACAATTCCTCCTGGCGGGCCTCCAGCCGCCGGAGACGCTCCTCCTGGCGAAGGAACCCGGCCTCCACAAAGGAGCGCGAGGCCTGGTGGGAACGAAGGACCTCGACCCCCTCGCGGAGGGCCTCCACGTCGACCTTGAGCGCGCCCAGCGGTCCTCCGCCGGAGGGAGCGCCCGGCACCCCCTCCCGGTCTCCCGCCGGAGGACTCTCGCCCAGGGCTCGCACCTCCCCCCGGAGGGCCGCGATCTCCTCGCCGAGCTCCGACCAACGGATTTCCCCGGCCGCGGGAGAGGAGGGAGGAACGGACGACCCCGGGGAGCCGGACACCGCCGGACGGCTCCCCTCCCGCGAGCGCGGGAGGGCCTCCCACAGGAAGGGCACGAGGGCCAGGCCCGTGCCGGCGAGCACGGCGAGGAGGACGAGCAGGAGGGTCCCCGGGGCCCACGGCTCTGGGGAAAGGAACAAGAGGACGGCCCCGAGGGCCCCCAGCAGTCCCTGGCCGAGAAGGAAGGGTGACTTCGGGAGCGGGCGGGGCTGCGGGAGGGAAGCAGACATCCTTCGACTCTCGATATTCCATCGGCAGGCCCGGAACCGGGCAACCCGAATCGGGCTTCTCGATTGTCCTCCCGGTGGCCGGGGTCCACAGTCCTTCGCCGAGGGGATGCGACGTGCAGCGGGCTTTACCTTAATCGAGATCCTCCTGGTGGTGGGCGTGCTGGGGATTCTTGCCGGGATCACCTTGGGGATCAGCAGTGGCATCCGGGAACACCGCCGGCAACAACAAGCGCGCGGGGAGTTGGCCGCCCTCGCCGTGGCCCTCGAGAGCTACCGGGCCGAACACGGCGATTATCCGGTGGCGACGGGAACCGGCGAAAATGGCGGGGATGCGGGCACCCTTCTCGCCAGCCTGGCCCCGCCGGAAGGGAGCGGGCCGACCTTCCTCCACCGCGAGCGGTTCGCGCGGGGCCCCGCCGGCGAGACTCTCCTCGACCCCTGGAAGAACCCCTACGTGTACCGCTACGATCCCGATTGGACGGCGCGTGCCGGCTTTCTCCTCTACAGCCGGGGGCCCGATGGCGACCACGAGCCTCCCTCTCCCGCCGGCCGCCCCGACCGCTCCGCTCCCGCCAACCTCGACAACCTCTCTCCCTGAGACAATCCTCTCCCGAGCCCGCGACCCTCCCCCGCGGGCCCTGCCGTTCCTGCCATGCGCGACCGCCTCCCCCCGCGGCCCAGCCGGGCTTTTCCGCCGGGCCTTTCCCTCGTCGAACTGCTCGTGGTCATCGCGCTCCTCGGCCTCCTCGCGGGGATTCTCCTGCCCGTGGGCCTCTCCGTTCGGCAGAGCGCCCTCGAGACCAGTACCCGGGCCCGCTTCGCCCAGTACGCCACCGCGCTGGAGCAGTTTCGCCAGGACTACGGCTACTACCCGGATCTCGGCGGCACCCTCGGCGGCAAGGGAGACCTCTTCCACCGGGTCCTCAGCGGGAACGGGAGCGAGCGGACCCACAATCCCCGCAACATTCGCTACCACACTTTCGCAGCGGACGAGTTCGATGCGGACGGCCAACTGGTGGACGCCTTCGGCAACGGCGACCTCCGCATCGTGGTCGACGGGGACCTCGACGGGAGGCTTCCCGCGGAAAAGTTCGCCGGGATTGCCGTGGAGGAGGATCTCCACCTGCCCGTGGCCATCTACTCGGTGCCCGGTCCGGGCAACGGGTCCCCGGCCGTCCGTAGCTGGGAATGAGGAAAAGAGAGGAGAACGCGATCGGCGATTGACCCGATTGCGGGAAAGCGTGAAACCCACCCTTTGGTCCCGCCCGTCCGCGCTGTCGCCATGCCCGCCCGTTCCCGCACCTGCGTCGTCCACCGCTCGACCATCCACAACCGCGGCCTCTACGCCCGGCGCGAACTCTCCGCGGGGGAGTACATCGTGGAATACCTCGGCGAGAGGATCACCAAGAAGGAATCGGAACGGCGCGCCCTCGCCCGCGAGCAGCGCGGCCGGCGCCACGGCACCGCCACCGTCTACATCTTCGAGCTGAACAGCCGCTACGATCTCGACGGGGACTGCGCCGGCAACATCGCCCGCTTCGCCAACCACAGCTGCGAGCCGAATTGCGAGGCCGTCAACGACCGCGGCCGGATCTGGCTGGTCGCCCGGCGGGCCATCGCCGCCGGAGAGGAGCTCACCTTCGACTACGGGTTCGGGCTCGATGTGGCCACCGACCATCCCTGTCGCTGCGGGGCTCCCTCCTGCCCGGGCTACATCGTGAACGAGGCCGACCGACCGCGCCTGCGCAAGCGGCTGCGCCAGAGGAAGCAGCGGGCCCTCCCCGCCGCATGACCACCTCCCCCTCCCCGGGCCGCCCCGCCGCACGCCCCGGCCGGGATCGCGAAAACCGCCGGGTCCTCGTCCTCACCTCGAGCACGGGCGGGGGCCACGACATGCGGGCCCGCGCCCTCCAGGCCTGGAGCCGCACGGGGGAAGGCCGCCGCTGCGGGCTCCACGTGGAAATCCACCAGACCCTCGAGAACACCCACGGGGTCTACGAGTTCGGGGTGCGGCTCTACAACCGCATCCAGCAGTTCTGGCCGAAGCTCCACCACCTCTACTTCCACTTCCTCGAGCACGCCGGCCTCCACGATGCCGCCACCAAGATCTGGGGGCGCGACCGCTTCCTCCGCCGGGTCCGCGATTTCCGGCCGCACCTGCTCGTCAGCACCCACGCCCACCTCAACCACGGCTTCTTTGAGTTGGCCCGCTGGGGCCTGCCCGACCAACCCCTCCGTACGGTCACCTACTGCGGCGAGCTGGCCGGGGGCTATGGGTTCAGCCGGCACTGGGTCAACCCGCGCGTCGACCTCTTCATGGGAGCCGTCGAGGAGACCTGCGGGGAAGCCGCCCATCTCGGCGTGCCCGAGGAAAGGCTCTGGAGGGGTGGCTTCCTGCTCCACCCAGACTTCTACGCCGAGGCCGCCCCGGACTCCCGGGCTCAGTTGTGCGAGCGCCTCCAGCTCGATCCGGGCCGCTTTCTCCTCGTCCTGAGCACCGGAGCCAACGGGGCCAACAACCACCTGCGCGCCCTCCGCGCCCTTTGCGCCGCCCGGGTCCACCCCCAGGTCATCGCCCTCTGCGGACGGAGCACGGAAACCGTCACCGCGGTGGAGGAGTGGGGCCGCCGACACCCGGAACTCACCGTGCGCGCCCTCCCCTTTGTCGACCAGATGCGCCCGCTCCTCCAATCGGCCGACGCTCTCGTTGCTCGCGCCGGCACCGGCACGACCAGCGAGGCCATCCTCACCCGCTGCCCCCTCATCTTCAACGGGATCGGGGGATCCATGCCCCAGGAGGAACTGACCCTGAAGTACGCCCGCAAGTACGGATTCGGCCGACGCCTCTCCCGGACCCACCAGCTCCCCGGGATCGTGCGGGAATGGATGACCGATCCGGGCCGCCTCCGCGCCGAGAGCGGGACGATGGCACGCATCGCTCCGGATCGCCACCCTCTCATGATCCTCGACCGTCTCGCCTCCCTCGTGCCATGAAGAACTTTCCCCGCCGCACCTCGGAGCGGATCGGGGCCGAGCTCTTTTTCCGCGCGGTCCTGCCTGCCCTCGAGACCTGGGCACGCTTCGACCCACGGGCCCCCTCGCTCCTTCCCCGGTCCCCGCTGCGGGCCACCTTCGCCACCTCGGGCCGGGGCCCGAGCGCGGACCTCGTCGCCGACCGGGAGGGAATCCGGGTCGAGGCCGCGGGGGACATCCCCGGCCAGCTGAGGATCGACCTCGGCCCGGAGTCCGCTGTGGCCGCCATGGTCGGGGGGCGTCGGCCTACCGCCCGCCTTCGGGGGGGGCTCCGCCACCCGCTCCGGCTCCTCCGGCTGGCCCGAATCTTCCGGCGCTTCCAGCAACTGCTGGAACCACCGGCGCGGCTCCGCGAAGATCCGCAGACCCGGCTCCTCCATGTCCGCCTCGCCCTCCAAGTGGCCCTCTCCGGGCTCGTCGTGCTCAGCCGGGAGGAACCCTCCCTCCAGCCTGTGCTCGGCGCGGTGAAGGATGGTGTCGTCTTCTTTGCCACGGCCGACGGACCCCTGCGCGCCGCCCTCCGCAAGGAGGGGACCCGGCTCGAGCGGGTCGAGGGAGAGGACGCACCGACCACCACGGTTCGCTTTGCCTCCACCCGGGCCGCCATGCGCATCCTCACCCAGCGCTTCGATCCGACGGTCGCTCTCGCCCAGGGAGAGGTCGAGGTGCGCGGCTACGTGCCCCTCGCCGATGCGGTCGGGCATGTGCTCGACCGGGTCGCCGACTACCTGCCCCCTCCCCGCTGAGGGGCCCGTGCGGAAATTTTTGCTTGCACCAAGAGGGCTTCGGGGATTGCCTCGCACCTTGTGATGCAGGGTGGAGCAGCCAGGTAGCTCGTCAGGCTCATAACCTGAAGGCCGCCAGTTCAAATCTGGCCCCTGCACCCACACTTCCCGGTCAATTTGGCATCCGTTCCGGGTGATCTTCTGGAAAATGCGTTGGAAAGCCGGGCCATTCCTCGCCTCGGGCGGAACCTGGCCCGACGGTTCCCCAGGTTGTTCCCTGTATTGGGATTGAGTCGGGGACTTCGCGACCAATGCTGCCGCTATGAGCAGCCGAAGCTTCGGCCATCACCTCCGTAGGGGGCTCCAGCGATCGGCCCGGGGGGTTCCCATCGATCCCTTCCCCTTGCGGCGCACCCTGCGCCACTACTCCCGAGGTCGCTTCGGCGGCGACCTGCGCGGGGCCATCAATGTCGCCCTGCTCGCCTTCCCCCAGGCCATGGCCTACGCCCTCATCGCCGGACTACCGGTCTCCTACGGGATCTTCGGGGCGACCGTGGCCGCCTTCGTCGCCCCGCTGTTCGCCCGCGGCCCCTACATTTCGGTCGGGCCCACCAACGCCACCGCCGTCCTCCTGCTCAGTTCCTTTGCGGGCACCTCCATCGCCAGCGACGAACGGCTTGCCTACCTGCCGCTCCTGCTGGGACTCGCCGGTATTTTCCTCTTGCTGGGAGCGCTTGTCCGGGCCGCCGCCTTCATCCAGTTCGTCTCCCGGACGGTCATCACCGGCTACATCACCGCGGCCGCCTGCCTGATCATCCTCAACCAGGTCCACAACGTCCTCGGCTTCCCCTTCTCCGAGGGGCGCGTGCCGGACTCCTTCCTCTCCTCGCTGATCTTTACCGTGCAGGACCTCACCCGTACAGAGGGGCGGGCCGTCCTCGTGAGCGGGCTCACCCTCGGCCTCTACCTGCTTCTCCGCCACCTCGCCCCCCGCCTGCCCACAGTGGCGATCACCCTGGTGCTCGCGAGCGCCCTCGCCGCCGGGCTCAGCGCCCTCGGCCTGGAGGGTCTCCGCTACCTCGACCCGGTCCGCCTCCAGGACTGGCAGCTCACCCTTCCCCCGCTCGACTTCGCGGCCACCGGCGAGCTGGTCGGCCCGGCCCTCGCCCTCGCCCTGCTCTGCATCATGGAGGGCAGTTCCATCGGCAAGTCCCTTGCCGCCCGCACGGGCCACCGCCTGGACAGCAACCAGGAGATGTTCAGCCTCGGCGCCGCCAACCTCGCCTGTGGAGCCCTCGGCGGGATGCCCGCCTCCGGCTCCCTCCTCCGCAGCAAGCTGAACATGGACAGTGGGGCGCGCACCCCCATGGCCTCCGTCCTCGCGGGTGGCCTGCTTCTCCTCGGTGCCCTCCTCCTCGGCCCGCTGGTCCGCTTCGTCCCGCAGGCCACGCTGGGCGTCCTCATCCTGGTGATCGGGTTCTCGCTCTTCAACCGGCACGTCATCCGGCTGGTGACCCACGCCACGGGAGCCGACGCCGCCGTCTTCCTGCTCACGGTGGCGGTCGGCCTGCTCCTCGGGCTGGACACCGCCATCTATGCCGGGGTGGGCCTCTCCGTTCTGCTCTTCCTTCGCCAGGCGGCCCGGCCGGAGCTGGTCGAGTACCAGTTCACCGAGGAGGGACAGCTCGCCGAGATGCCGGCCGAGGGCGAGCGCGCCATGCCGGAGGTCTCCATCGTCCATGTGGAGGGCAACCTCTTCTTCGGGGCGGCCGACCTCTTCCGCGACCAGATGCGCCGGGTCTTCGAGGACAACAACCTGAAGGTGGTCGTCCTCCGCATGCGCAACGCCCGCCACCTCGACGCCTCCAGCGTGCTCGCCCTCGATGAGCTGATCACCTTCATGCGGGAACAGGACCGCCACCTGGTGATCAGCGGCATCCGCAAGGACACCTTCCGCGTTTTCCGCGACTCCGGGCTGCTCGAGCGAATCGGGAGGGAGAACATCTTTCCGGAGTCGACCCGCAACCCCACCCTCGCCACCGCCAACGCCATGCGGAGGGCCCAGGAAATCCTCGGGGTCGAGGAGGCCAACATCACGATCTATACCTCCAACAATCGTGCGGAGGGCCACACGGGAGGAGGGGGCCCCCCTTGAGGGGGACTAGACGGGCGGTGGCAGCGGGAGGTCCGGAAGCAGGGGTGGCTCCTCCGGGCGCCGGTCCGGCTCCGGTGATTCCGGGGGCCCTCGGCGAGGATCCGGCCGACGGGGAGGATCGACCGCGTCCGTCGGCTCGATTGCCCAGCGGTAGAAATCCCGGGAGCGGCTCACCTCGACCCCGAACTGGTACCACCGCCCGGATGCGCCCACCGCGAGTACATCGTACCCGGTGCGAAAACGGGCCACCGGCACGAGGAATTCGAGGATCGCCCCGGTGGCGAGGACGCGCCGCCGACCGAGCAGGTCCACGCCCCAGGCCCCCGAATCACGGGGGGAGAAGAACGCGTAACGGATGGCCTCGGGCACGAGATTGCGCAGCTGGAGGCGCGCGTGGACAAAGGAGGGACCCACTCCGCTGAAGTGATCGAAGCGGAGCACGATCCGGCTCCGCCCGCCCCCGGGCACCCGCAGGTCCCGCAGCTCGTAGGCGTTGCGGGCCCGACCCATGGCCAGCAGGTCGAAGCTCTCCCCGGCGTCCGGGAGGCTCACGAAGAAGCGGGCCGCTTCCCCGCGCGAGAGGACCCCGCGCGAGCCGAGGATGTCCGGGCCCCAGAGATCGCTGTCGCCGGGGGAAAAGTACAGGAAGTGCAGATCAAAGCCGGTGCGGTTCTCGACAGTGACCTCGTGGAGCAAGCCGGGAGGGGAGGCCGCCAACGGACCCCCCGCGAGAAGGAGGACCCACAGGACGAGCCGCCACCGCCGGGGCCGACGGGAGTGGGTCGGGCGCGTCAACCTCCGGCCGCTGTTTTGTCCCGCGGGTCTCACCTTCCCCACCCTTTCCCGAGAGCGGGGTACCGCAAGCGGAAACTCCCGCTCCGCCACCGCCTGTCCTTGCCGTCCGCTCCCTGCGGGTCCAACCTCCCCCCCATGGAGGAAGACAGGGAAATGGGCCCGGCCACCGCGGCGCCAGCCTTCACGCCGGGTCGCGCCTTCCGCGACGCCGGCCTGCTCCTCCGGGGCCATAGCAGCTTTCTCCTCACCTTCGCCGCCGTGGGCGGCCTCCTCCAGGCTCTCCTCAGCGCCGGCGGGCAGGCTGGAACTCCCTCGGAGGAAGCCTCCGGCACGCTCACCCTCGTCTGGATTTTCCCGCTGCTCGGCGCCCTCGTCCCCTCCTTTTTCCTCGGCGGTCTGGTGGGGGGACTCCATCGGCTGCAACTGGGAGAAGCGGTATCCTGGGGCAGCCTCTTTCGCATGGGTGCCGCCCTCTTTCCGGGAGTGCTCGCAGTGGTCCTGCTCTCCGGATTGGGCATCGGGGTGGGGATCGTCCTCTTCGTCGTGCCGGGGCTCTACCTCGCCACCCGCTGGCTCGCCGTGCTGCCCGTGGCGGTGATCGAGCGCCCGGGTGTCTTCGCCTCCTTCCGCCGCAGCGCGCAGCTGGTCCGCGGGCGCGGCTGGGATGTCTTCGCCTTTGTGCTGCTCGGCTTCCTCCTCCTCGTCGCGGTCCAGATCCTTCTCCTCTTCGCCGGAGGTCTGGTGGTCTCCCTGCTCTCCTCGCTCTTCCCGGGCTTCGAACAGACGGGCGGGCCGCTGCTGCTGGTGACCTTCGCCCATACCGCGAGCCTCCTCCTCACCGCTCTCCTCCCGGTGGCGGCCTACCACCGGCTGCTGGTCACCGCCGAACCGGTCTAGGCGGCCCCGCCCTTTCCTCCTCGCTAGCGCCGGCTCCAGATCCTCAGGATCTTCAGGAGGAGCGACTCCACCGCCGCGGGTCCCTGCAGGTTGAGGGCGAGCAGTCCGGCCGTGCGCTCCACCTCCCGTACCGCCAGGTCCAGCTTGCGGATCCGGTCGGGGTCAAGGGACGCAAGCTCCCCGCCATGGGCCGCCTGCCGCAACTCCTCCTCGACCTCCGCCAGCAACTCGGCCCGCAGGCCGCGCTCCACCCCGGCCTCGAAGGCGGCCTTTTCCTCGTCGCTGGGGGGAGGCGCGCCGGGCTCCGGCGGCTCCGCGAGCCGATCGGCGGTCAGGCGCTCGAGGCATTCCTGGAAGCGTTGCACGAGCCCGTAGAGACGCAGGAGGGTCTCGGCCACCTCCTCTCGGTTCGCCGGTGGGCGGAGGATGCGGTCGAGCCACGCCCGGAAGTCCTCCCGCCACTCCCGCCAACCACCCCCCTCCACAGGCGGACTCTCCCCGGGGAAGGAGACCGACAGGCAACGGGAACGGATCGTCGGGAGGAGATCGTGGGGACGGGTGGTCAGGAGGAAGAGCGTGGTGTCTGCAGGGGGCTCCTCGAGGGTCTTCAGGAAGGCGTTGGCCGCCGCCTCGTTCATGCGGTCGGCCTCCACGAGGAGAACAGCCTTGTTCCCCCCGGCCGCCCCGGAATGACTCACGGTGCGGATGAGCCCGCGCAGGGCGTCCACTCCGATCTGCCGCATCCGGTTCACCGGTCGAATCCGGACGATGTCCGGGTGGGAGGCGCCCCCCGCGGTATCTCCCACGAGGGCGGCCCCCAGCTCCTCCGCGGAGCGCTCCAGCTCGGAGAGGGAGGGCCCGTGCAGGAGGAGAGCCTGGGCCAGTCGGCCTTGCTCCCAGCTGGCCCGGAGCAGGGTCCGGGGATCCCGGCCGCCGCTGCTGCCCTCAGTCACGCCGGAAATAGCGCTCCTGCATTTCCTCCCAGATCTCATCCTCGATCAGCTCCACGGGCTGCTCGCTGTCGAAGACGGAGTAACGGTCCGGCAGGTCGTCCGCAAGGAGCAGGTACCCTTCCCGCACCGCCCGGTAGAATTCGATGCTCTCCTCCTCCATGCGGTCGGGCAGGTCGTTGCCCCGCGCCCGCACCCGCTGCAGGCCAACCTCCGGCGGGAGGTCGAGGATGATCGTCCAGTCCGGCATGAGGGGACCCACCGCGAAGCGGTTGATTACGGTGACGGGCTCCTCAGAGAGGCTGCGGGCCACTCCCTGGTAGACGGTGGTCGAGTCGAGATAGCGATCGCAGAGGATGATCCGGCCGGCGTCGAGGGCCGGCATGATCACCTCCCGGACGAGTTGCGCCCGGGCCGCCGCAAAGAGGAGAAGCTCCGTCTCCGGGGTCATGCCGCGACCGGAGTCGGCGTGCTTCAGGATGTGCCGGACCTGCTCGCCGATCTCGGTCCCCCCGGGCTCCCGGGTGATCAGGACGTCGTAGCCAGCGTCCTCCAGACGGGCCGAGAGGCACCGGATCTGGGTGGTCTTCCCACTGCCCTCCGACCCCTCGAAGGAGATGAGCAGGCCGTTCTTCTGCGGATGTTCTGCACTCATGGTTCAGGAAGTGTGGAGACGGGCCCCGCCGCCGGATTCCTGCAGCCAGCCCACGGCCTCGTCGAAACCGGGGGGAGCCTTGCCGGCGGCAGCGGCCCCCGCAAAGGCGTAGGCGAGCCAGAGACTCTCGGCGGCACCGAGTCCGAGCAGACGGCCCACGACAAAACCGGTGCGGGTGGCCGCGGCGGAGAGCGGGGAGGGGGAGAGGGAGGCCTCTCCCTCGTGCGTCAACTCGATGGTCTCCTCCCGGCCCGCCGCCAGATGGGACGCCGGCCCGTGCACAAGGAGGAGGTCGATCCCGAGCTCGCGCCGGAGGCCCGCGGCGAGCTCCCCGGGCGCATCCCCCGACGGATCCCTGACCTGCAGCTCCCGCGCGAGCGGCACCAAACCGTCTTCTCCGGTCTCGAGGAAAACGGATCCATAGGTGTGAAAGGAGGCGAGGGTGCGCAGGAGGGACCGGCTGGCCGCCCCGCCCGCCCCGCCGGGGAAACCGTCCCAACCGAAGAGGAAGGTGCGGTGCTCGTTGGGACCGAGGCTGGGATACACGCGCTCGAGAAGCAGGCGGAGGAGACCGGCAAGCCCGGGCAGCCGCCCGAAGCGCAACCAAGCCACGAGGTCGGTACGGGAAAAGAGGTCCAGGAACGGGCCTTCCCCAAGGTGACTGAGGAGGGACTCCGGGCGCAGGTCGGGCGACGGTGCCGCCGGGACCAGGTCGAGCCACTCCCCGGCGGACACCTCGACCCGGGCACGGAAGGAGGGCGGGCCCAGGGCAATGCCCTCGTACTTTTCCACGAACGGGGCCATTCCCTCCGCCGGCTCTCCCTCGCCAAACGCTCCACACACCCGCACTCCGAGCCCGGCGGCGGCAAAACTCTCCGCCGCCTCCACGGTGGCCCCGGCCGGCTCCGTCGGTGACCATTCCCCGGCCACCGACGCCACTCCCTCCGAGGATCGGGGGGCATCCGGAAGGGTCTCTCCGGGGGGGGCGGCCCCCGCCGGATCCCCCGCCCGGCGGAAGGTGCGGGAAAGGGCCCCCTCCATGCCCACGAGCGCACGGCGCAGGCCCAGCTCCCCCGCCCGGCGCAGCGCGGTCTCCACGGCTTTGTCTCGATCGTTCACGCTACCGCTACCCTTGGTCGCCGCGAATCGGCCGGCAACGCTATTCCCCCACCAGAGGGACTTCCGGGTCCGCTTTTTCGGTTGAGTGGAGGATCCGGCTCGCCTACCCAGAACCTTTTCCCGAATGGAGTCCTTTCTCTACCTTGCCGCCAGCTCCGATCCGGGTCTCTTCGAGTACTTCCTCTATTCGAACTGGGCGGGCCGGATCATCATCCTGATTCTCGCCCTCGGCAGCGTGATTGCCTGGACCGTCATGGTCGCCAAGGCCATTGAGCTGCGCCTGATCCGGGCCGCCAACCTTCGCTTCGAGAGGAACCTTCGGCGAGGGGAACCACTCCTTCAGCTGGACCTCACCGAGCTGAAGACGAGATCCACGCCCTACGCCACCCTCGCGGTCGCCGCCATCCAGGCCTATTTCCGCGAGCACGGCGAGGAGGGCCGCACGGAGGCCGCCCCGGGCCGGACGAACCCGGTGGAAACCGCCCTCCAACGGGTCATCGCCCGCCAAACCTTCGCCTACGAGTCCCGCATGGTCATGCTCGCCTCCATCGTCACGGGCGCTCCCTTCCTCGGATTGCTCGGTACGGTCTGGGGGGTCATGGATGCCTTCGGGAGCGTCGCCCTCGCCGGCTCGGCCACCCTCCGGAGCCTCGCGCCGGGCGTCTCGGGCGCCCTCCTCACCACCGTGGCCGGGCTGGTCGTCGCCATCCCCTCGGTCTTCGGCTACAACTTCCTGCTCACGCGGATTCGCCAACTCACGATGGAGCTGGAGAACTTCGCCAGCTCGGTCGCCGACCGGATCGAGCTGGAGACTCGCCCCTGACCCATGGATCCCCGTTTCCGTAGCAGGCGATCCCTCGGTGCCATGGCCGAGATCAATATCACCCCGCTGCTCGACATGGCCTTCGCCCTGCTGATCATCTTCGTGATCACCACACCCCTCCTCGAACAGCCGGTGCCTGTCCAACTGCCGAGCCTCAGCCAGAGCGAGGAAATCGTGCGGGAAAGCCCCCGGAATCCCACCGAGGTCACCATCGACAGCAACGGGACGGTCTTCCTCGGGGACGAGCCCCTCCGCCGGGACGAGCTGGAGGCCATTCTCGGCAGCCTTCCCCGGGAGCAGGTGCTCATCGTCCGGGGAGACCGGGAGGTCCCCTACGGAAGAGTCGCCGAGGTGCTCGACCTGATCCGACAGTCCGGAGTGCAGAGCGTGGTGGTCTCCTACGAACCCTGATCCCACCCGGCCTGCCCCTCCCGTGGCCTCCCTCTACACACGGACCAGCCGCACGGTCCTCCTCGTTCACGGGATCCTCCTGCTGCTGGTGGTCGTCGCGGGCTTCCTCCCCTCCTGCCCACGCCGGGAGGATCCTCTCGCCGCCCAGGCACCGCCCCCACCTCCGCCCCCCACCGACCAACGCGCCCAACTCGAACGGGAACGCTCGGAGCTCGAGGGACTCGAGCGCGACCGCCCTTCCCCCTCCCTCGAGATCAACCCGGAGGCCCTCCTCCTGCTCCCCCGCAGCTCCCTCCTCGCGGATCGTCCGCTCCCGCCGCCGCCCAAGGCACAGCCGCAGCCGGAACCGGAGCCCGAGCCGGAACCCGAACCCGAGCCCAAACCGGAGCCAGAGCCAGAACCCGAGCCGCCCCCTCCGGCCGAACGGATCTCCTTCGAGGAGTTCAAGCGCGAGCACGGTGAACCGGAGCCGACCCGGCGATCCCCCCCGCCCCCGCCCACCGTCGAGGTACCCGACTTCTCCGTCTCGACGGATGCCTTCGCCGGTCTTCTTGCGCCCGCCGAACGCGCCCATGCCTCCCAACTCGGCGCGGGCCAACAGGCCGCCCTCCTCTCCTTCGCCCGCGCCCTCCGCGCCCGCCTCAACTCCGCCTGGAACCGACCGCCCAGCCTCGCCAACCGCCCGCTGGAGGCAACCGTACGCTTCCAGGTCGCCCCCGATGGGACCCTCCAGGGCGTCCGGATCACCCGTTCCTCCGGAGTGGCCCTTTTCGATTCCTCCGTCCGCCAGGCCTTCCGGCAGGTCGGAAAGGTGGACCCACCCCCCGGCCGCCAAGCCAGGCTCTACGAAATCCCCTTCCGCAACCTCCTCGATTGACCCACCTCCCCAGCCTTTGGCCTTGCGAGTCCCCCCACCCTCCCTAGTCTCTCCCTTGGTCGGCGCGGTAGCCAAGTGGTAAGGCCGGGGACTGCAAATCCTCTATCGGCGGTTCGATTCCGCCCCGCGCCTCCACCCCCCTCCTCCTCGCTCCCACTAGAGACGATTGGCGATTGCGAGGGACAGACCGTCCGCATCGCCCTCCCTGCCCGATTGGACCCACCGGACCTGCGGAAGCCTGAGGGGAGGGAGGTGCGGCACTGGACTAGGGCTGGGCCGCGGAAAAGGGTCGGGAGCCCGTGGAAAACCAGAGGACGATCCTTTCGGGAGCGCTGTGACCGGCCACGGCCCTTCGAAGCGCTCACCCCCAATCCCGACCAATCCTCGGTACCACCAGACACATTTGGCCATTGCGAGGGACAGACCGCCCGCATCGCCGTTCTTACCCGATCGGACCCACCGGACCTGCGGAAGCTTGCGGGGAGGGAGGTGCGGCACTGGACTAGGGCTGGTCCGCACAAAAGGGTCAGGAGCCCGTGGAAAACCAGAGGAGGATCCTTTCGGGAGCGCTGCGACCGGCCACGGCCCTTCGAAGCGCTCACCACCCATCCCGACCAATCCTCGGTACCACCAGACACATTTGGCCATTGCGAGGGACAGACCGTCCGTATCGCCCTCCCTGCCCGATCGGACCCACCGGACCTGCGGAAGCCTGAGGGGAGGGAGGTGCGGCACTGGACTAGCGCTGGGCTGCGGAAGAAGGTCGGAAGCTTGTGGAAAATCAGAGGAGGATCCTTTCGGGAGCGCTGTGACCGGCCACGGCCCTTCGGAGCGCTCAACGCCCATCCCTGCCGAATCAGTGGGTGGTGCTGGAGAGACCGCCGGGAGGCCTCAGTGGGGAGGTCTTCGCCTTCGTCGGAGGGGGCGAGCGGTGCAGAGCCGGGCCTTGGCGTCGTCGGCGAGGGTGCGCAGGGGGACGGAGGAGTCGTAGCCGCGCCAGCGGCGGCAGTGGTGGGCGACGAACTCCTCGCTGCCCACGATCATCCCGCGGTCGAGCTGCTC